>JBEAUV010000119.1:0-8711 GCA_041161265.1 Bacteroidota bacterium
GTTAATGGTGTATGAATATGTCCAGATATCGCTATTTCCAGCACAGTCTGTATAGGTATACACCCAATCCATTGATCCGGAACAACCCACCAACGATGGAGCAGTTACTACTGGTGTGATTGGGTTACCGCAAGCATCATTTACTACGCCCGGTGCTCCTGGATCAACTGCATCGGCAGGACAGTTTACTGCCGAAACGTCGTCTGCATAAGCTACCGTTACCGTTGTTAAGTCAACTGTATAAGTATATGTCCAACTAAAAGGATTTCCTTCACAATCTTGATAATTATAAGTGTATGTTCTTGTTCCTTCACATCCTGCATAAGTACCTCCAATAACTGGGGAGCCTGCTAATGGAGTTAATACGTTACCACATACATCTTGAATTACAGGAAGTGTGGCTGGTACAATTGCAGAAGCAACACATTGAACTATACTTGCAGCCGAAACTGGGCCACCAACTTGTGCAGGACCTGTTGAAATTTCAATTGTATAAGTGTAAACCCAACTGAATGGATTTCCTTCACAATCTTGATAATTATAAGTGTATGTTCTTGTTCCTTCACATCCTGCATAAGTACCTCCAATAACTGGGGAACCTGCTAATGGAGTTAATACGTTACCACATACATCTTGAATTACAGGAAGTGTGGCTGGTAAGATTGCAGAAGCAACACATTGAACTGTACTTGCAGCCGTAACTGGACCACCAACTTGTACAGGACCTGTTGAAATTTCAATTGTATAGGTATAAACCCAAGCATACATAGCTCCAGCACAATCCGTTAAAGTATATGAGTATGTCTTTATTCCTTCACAAGCTGGACTTGCAGAAACAACAGGAGCAGATACAGTTAATGATCTGCCACAATTATCGACAAAAGCTGGAAGAGTTGGAACTGTCGCAGCAGAGGCACATTGAACTGTTGAAGAACCATTCGGCGGTATTGTAGCAGAAGGTGAACTCACTGTAATATTTTGTGTTACATCAATAAAGTTTCCACAATCATCAGTTACTTTATAAGTTCGAACAATTGTACCAGCACATGTTATTGCGGGAGCATCACTAACATGTGTTACAGTTGTTGGACAATCACTAACAATACCAGTTACGGACGCTACATTTACAGCAGGAACTGCTGAAGGACAAGCAATCGTAACATTGGCTGGCGCATTTGCAGAAAGAGGTGTTACTGTACAGCATGTATAAGCTGAATTTAAAGGCAAGGCACAGCTAACAGGTGTTGGCAACATCTGTTCAAAAACCGCATCCACTGATACATTTAAAGAAGAAATATTCCAATCCCCTTCTCCCAGTGAGCCGCAACTAACACCAGGTGTATAGTTTGTATAAACTGTATAAGGATCCCACCAAGGACCACCCACATAAGTAAAGTTATTTGGTAGCAAATATACTTCAACAGTACTGTTTTCAGTGTAGGTTACACCATTTGCCGCAAGATCTGCTTCATTTAAAGCATATGAAAAATTGGTAGTGTAAATTGGTCCTGCAAATAAAACCTGGACCCCATTCACATATACATCTACATAATATTCATTAAATCCTGGACTATTTAGTCCATTAGGATAACAATAACCTGAACCATCAATTGAAATATCTACCGATGTAGCATTACCCCCTGTTCCATTAGATGGAACTTCACCGTAAGCTGAATTATTAGTACCGCCATATGCATTTTGAGTTGCAAAATCATTTACATCTATTGAACCTGAATATGTAATAGGTACAAGAGGCCCAGCTGTCGAACAGCAATCTGGTCCACTTGAGAAACCAAAATAATTTACTGTGAAATTCTCTGTTCCATTCGAACAATAAGATGTTATTCCTGCCGGATCAGGTGAAATATTAAATAAAGTACCAATATCAAGAAGACTACAATCATTATTTGGTGAAACATCGTAGGAACAAGTTAACGTATTCCAAGTGATCGAAACTACATCACTTCCTTGATCAGGAACTTGAGGAAATACAACAACAGTATGTGTTCCGCTTGCAATTATTGCATTTGTAGTGTTACATCTGATTACCCATGGAAGATCAACTTCAATTGGCGTACAGAAATTGTTATTCGAAAGTGTAATTTCAACTTCATGATCCTGACATGAACCAATTGTACTTGTCACATTTCCTGAAGGAGTTGTTACAGTAATTGTAGAGGACGAAACAATAACTCCTGCCTGAAAATATTGATTTGTCTCACTTCCAAAAAGACCGGTAATAGGACCAGCTAATATCGTACCTGTAGGAGTTTCGGTTTGAATATAACCTCCTGAACCTTCGAATCCATCCCCAAAAGAATCATATACGATCAAATTGAAAATTGACCCATAAACAGCTGGATCCAATGGACCTACTACAACGTTAAAACTTGTCCCATTTGTTCCAGGTCCACCGCTGGCCACGGGTAAACCAGTTAGGTTACTTATCACCTCCCATTCGATCTCACTGGCATAACTGGATCCGTAATTCCCTTCCACTGTGAAGGAAACATACCCATCACATCCTGAATTTTGAACTTCGAGGTAATAAACCTGATTTCCACATGTTTCAGTCGGAGAAACGGATTGCAGATCATAAGTTGGACAATCCGCAAGACATACTGGAGCAGTGTAATTATAAGTTTGCGTACAAGTTGGGTCAGTTGTAAAATATGCTGTTACATCGCATGCCAAACCATTAGCAGGAAGATTATTCAAACTGAAAGGCAATGGACTTGCTGCAAAAGGATATGTGTCCACCACGGTCATATTACCATTACAATCTTCAACAATTAAACTACCAGATGCAGGTGGATCTGTAAATTCTATAGTACCAGTTACATCATATGTATTCGTTGTAAACTCACATCCACTAATAGCGACGTTAAATGCTGTCATTGCACAAGGCGGATTTGTTACGATACTACAATCTGTTGATCCTGTTCCTCCAGTCTGTGTTAAAGAAACACTTTGAACCACATCAGCATAGTTTGTAATTAACATTACATAAACCTGTCCTGCAATAGCTGAAGGAATTACAGGATATTCGTCGTTTGTTGGTGAATAACTACAATCAATAATTTCAGCTGCTGGAGAACCCAAATCTCCACATTGTGCTTGTGCAACAGATAAAGAGCTAAAAGGTCCCCAAATAATAAAATCAATATCACTTGCTGCTGAAAGGTTCATATTAATGTTTCCATTCGTTGCAATTTCGAAGTAATACCAAGTTGGATTTGGTTGTGTATTCAAACAATCGTAATCGTTACCAGGATCAGTAGTCGATGCTTCAGGAACTCCTGAATTTGCGGTAAAACTTAAACCAACATTGGTACAAATCGGTTCCATTGTCGAACAATCAGTTCCTCCTTGAGAGAATAATTGCAAAGGAAAAATGACGATCAGCAATAAATAAAGAAGTTGTTTCATATCTTTCTTTTAATTAATTAATTAAAGGGTATAATAGTTTTATTTTTCCAATGATTTAATCAACTCTGCTTTTTTCAATTCCAGTTGTTCTTTTGTTTTTTTCATATCTTCAAACCAACCTTGTTGCTCTGCCACTTTCTTATCTTCTGGGTGATTTAAAACGTATTCAGTTTTAATATTAATTGAATTAATATGCGAATCAATTTGCTTGATCTTATTTTCAATAGCAGTTTTTTCCTCAACCTTAATTGAATGAGATTTTAAATCCGCTTGCTCATTTATATATTTTGCTTTAGCCTCATCATAGACTCGTTGATCTTCAACTGGATTTCCAGTATTTTTATAAACAGGCTTGCCAGAAGAATTATCAATTGATTTTTCTGCTACTTTGATTGAATTTACTTCTGATTTATTTTTCTCTGCCTGAGAAAATGAAACGACAGAGAATAAGCACATTATAAATGCATTTAAGAAATTTTTCATGAAATATGAAGATTTAGTTATTGATTTCTCAGAGAATATGTACCATTTTACAAGTGGTACTTGAATGATATTTGTAATCATTTAAGGTTAAGTATAAAGTTGAATAGCGCCGCAAAAATACACCAAATGTTTTATTTACCAAAAAAATATTTAATAATAAGAAAATGAGTCCTTTGTATTGACGTTATTTCCCCTTTATATTAGTTGAAATAAAGATTAATAAAAGGTCTTTCTGAGTTTTTATAAAACAAACTATTTGCTAACTTTGAGCTCAAAGTAAAATTATGCAATCAAAGAATCTCTCACTGGAAGAACGTTTTATTAGCTATGTTCAAATAGACACAACTGCTGACCCAAACTCTAGTTCATTTCCATCCTCAATGAAACAAAAAGATCTTGCAAAGATGCTGTTTAATGAGTTAAAAGAAATAGGAATCCATGATGTTGAGATGGATCAATGGGGATATGTTTATGCTACTATTCCTTCAACCAGTTCAAATAATAATTTACCTACAATTTGTTTTTGTTCTCACATGGACACTGCTCCAGATTGCAGCGGAACAAATGTAAAACCAATTGTTCATAGAAAATATAATGGAGATCCTATCATACTTCCAGATGATACTACTCAAGTAATTACAACTACAAAACATCCTTATTTACTTGAAAAAATTGGTGATGATATAATCACGGCAAGTGGATTAACATTATTAGGTGCTGATGACAAAGCTGGAATTGCCATAATAATGGATTTTGCAAATTATATCATATCAAATCCAACAATACCTCATGGCCCAATCAGAATATTATTCACTCCTGATGAAGAAGTTGGACGCGGTGTTGAGCAACTAGATATGAAAAAGCTGAATGCGGACTATGGATACACATTAGATGGTGCAAAATTAGGTGAAATCGAAGATGAATCGTTTTCTGCTGATGCTGTAAAAGTTACGATCCATGGTGTAAGCGCACACCCTGGTTATGCAAAAAATAAAATGCAAAATGCCTTAAAAATTGCAGCTGAATTCATTACAACACTTCCAAAAGATAAATGGTCACCAGAAACAACTGAACACCGTGAAGGATTTGTTCATCCTATGACAATTGAGGGTGGATTGGAAACTGCAACGGTAACTTTTATAATTCGTGATCACTTGACTGATAAGCTTACAGAATATGAAAACCGTTTAGAATCCATTTTAAAAATGGTAATGGAACAATATAACGGTGCGTCTTATGAATTTGAAATAACAGAGCAATACCGAAACATGAAAGAAGTGTTACGTTCGGTTCCTTTTGTGACTGATTATGCTATTCAGGCAATGGAAAAAGCTGGAATCACAGCAAAACCAACAATTATACGTGGCGGAACAGATGGCTCTCGACTTTCATTTATGGGATTACCTTGTCCGAACATCTTTACTGGTGAAATGGCAATTCATTCACGTCACGAATATGTAAGCATTCAAGACATGCAAAAAGCTGTTAAAACATTGGTTGAATTAGTTCAAATTTGGGAACAACATAAAAATTAATGGATTACAAACTCATCATAAAAGATATTCAAGCCAAAAAATTGGAGAAAATTTATTTTCTTCATGGGGAAGAAGCATATTTTATAGATGAAATTACCAAAGTAATTACCGAAAATGCACTTGAAGAGCATGAAAGAGATTTCAATCAAGTAATTATCTATGGAAAAGATGCTGAGCCGCTAAGTTTAATGTCAGAATTGAAAAATTATCCAATGATGGCTGCTCGAAAATTGGTGGTTTTGAAAGAAGCACAAGATTTCAAACAGATGGATGATCTTGAATCTTATTTTGAACATCCTTCTGACACAACCATTTTTGTTGTTAATTACAAATACAAAACATTTGATGCACGCAAAAAACTGATGAAGTTTGCAACGACAAACGGAATCGTTTTTAAGTCAGAAAAAGTAAAAGACTATCAATTAGGAAGTTGGATTGAGTTCTATTTAAAAACACTTGGTTTCAAAATCACATCGAAAGCAAGCATGCTTTTATCAGAATTCTTGGGAAATGATTTAGGTCGAATAGTGAATGAAATTGATAAACTTGCACTACTCATTGAAAAAGACACAACTATCAACGATATTCATATCGAAGAGAATATTGGAATTTCAAAAGATTACAACGTTTTTGAATTGAACAATGCTTTGGCTGTTAGAGATGTAACGAAAGCTTTTAAAATTGTAGATTATTTCACTCACAACCCAAAAGCAACGGATATTATTGTTGTCATTTCAACCGTCTTCAATTATTATTCTCGCTTGATGCGTGTTCATTTTTTGCAACATAAATCAAAAGAAGCAGTTGCAACTGCGCTAAAAGTTCATCCTTTTGTTGCTGGTGAATTAATCAATGCCACAAAAGTTTACAATCCAAAGAAAATTGCGATTAACATTGCTATTTTGCATGAATTTGATTTAAAATCAAAAGGTGTTGGCAATACAGGCGCTTTTTCTCAAGGCGATTTAATGAAAGAAATGGTTTATCGATTATTACACTGATGCATTTATTCTACGATTCAACAATAAGTTCAACACAGAAAACTCACACACTTTCAGAAGAGGAGTCGAAACACGCATGTCGCGTTTTGCGCCTAAAAGAAGGTGATGAAATTGCACTTTTAAATGGAAATGGTTTTGAGTTTCTTGCGCGAATCATTGACTCAAATCCTAAAAAATGTACGGTTGATATCGTTTCATTTAAGGAAGAGAAAAAAAGCCCCTACTCTATTCATATTGCGATTGCTCCAACAAAAAACAATGATCGAATAGAATGGTTCTTAGAAAAAGCTACTGAAATTGGAATTACTGATATTACTTTTTTGTTGTGTTCCAATAACGAACGCAAACAGACAAAAGATGAACGGTTTGAAAAAATTCTGATCTCAGCAATGAAACAATCAAAACGCTTATTTCTTCCAAAATTAAATCCGTTAACTCCTTTTAAAGATTTCATTTCAAAATACCCAAAAGGATTAATTGCTCATTGTTACGTAGGAGAAAAAACAACAATAACTGCCGATTTCAAACCGACTAATTTTCCAATATTAATAGGACCTGAAGGAGATTTCACATTATCTGAAGTGGAATTAGCATTGCAAAATGGATACAAAACAATATCTTTAGGTGAAAATCGTTTACGAACTGAGACAGCTGGCTTATATAGCTGCATGCAGGCGAAGATTAAAATTGAACATGAAGCATAGCGCAATCGATTATGAGAAAAACTAATATTCTATCCGTCCTTTTTATATTGATTTCATTGTCATTTGTTAATGCACAAGGAACATATCAATTGGCTGTTTTGAAATATAATGGTGGTGGTGATTATTATGCAAATCCAACCGCTTTACCCAATCTCATCACTTTTTGTAATCAAAATTTAGCCACAAATATTTCTTCTGATGTTCCTTATGTGGAAGTTGGAAGTCAAGACATGTTTTTGTACCCAATGATTCATATGACTGGACATGGAAATGTTGTTTTTTCTCCAGCTGAAGCTGAAAACTTAAGGAAATACATGTTGGCAGGTGGATTTTTACACATCGATGACAATTATGGAATGGATGAATTTATTCGGGTTGAAATAAAAAAGGTATTTCCGAATAACACTCTGGTTGAATTACCTTTTGACCATCCTATTTTTCATCAAAAATTTGATTTTAATGGTTTACCTAAAATTCACGAACACGACGGTAAACGTCCACAAGCGTTTGGAATTATTGAAAATGGACGTTTAGTTTGTTTGTACACTGTTGAAACAGATTTAAGCGACGGATGGGAAGATCAACCTGTTCACAACGACCCGCCAGAAAAGCGAAAACAAGCATTACAAATGGGTGCAAATATCTTGATGTATGCTTTTATGGAGTAAAATTATTTATCGTTCGTATATGATTCGATTTCTTTTAGTTTTTCTGCTTCTTTTTATATCTTTTACATCTTTTTGCACTGTTATTCTTCCCGATGTTTTCAGTGACAACATGGTATTACAACAAAAAAGCACCATCAAAATTTGGGGAATTGCAAAACCACACAAAAATGTCATCATCAAACCTTCTTGGTCTCTTAAATCGTATAAATTCAGGACAAAAAAAGATGGTCGTTGGGTGATTTCGATCGAAACACCTGTTGCAAGTTTTGAAAAGCAAACAATCACCTTTAGCGATGGTAAAACAACAACATTATCGAACATTTTGATCGGTGAAGTTTGGTTTTGTTCTGGCCAATCGAATATGGAAATGCCTTTAAAAGGCTATAAAGAACAACCGATTGACAAAGCTGAGGAAACCATAAAAAATGGCGATGTTGAAAATGGCATTAGAATGCTAAAAGTGAAACGAAATGCACAAGAAGTTCCTGTAACGTATGCTGAAGGCACTTGGATGCTCAGTTCGAGTAAAAATCTCGAGAGTTTCAGCGCTGTTGCCTATTTTTATGCGTTAACGTTGAGACAAAAGTTAAATGTTCCAATCGGAATAATCAATTCCAGTTGGGGCGGATCCTCTATTGAAGGCTGGATGAGTAAAAGTTTGGTTGACTCCTATTCTGATTATTCAAGCAATCAACCTTTTGCCGACAATGAAACGACAAAAAAGACATCCGTCATGTACAACGGAATGATTCAGCCTTTCGTAAACTATACGATTAAAGGATTTGTCTGGTATCAAGGCGAAGCAAATGTAGATCGTTATAAAACGTACGCAGCAAAATTAAAGGATATGGTTTCACTTTGGCGATTAAATTGGAATTTGGGTGATTTACC
>JBEAUV010000120.1:0-8707 GCA_041161265.1 Bacteroidota bacterium
CAAAGTATTCTGCTGTGTTGCATCAGTTTTTCCTCTAATGCCCAATGGCAACAAAGTGCAGGAACGGCTGGATTAAATATGCAAGCACTATTAACAAATGGAAATTATAATTTTGCAGGTGGACAAACTGGAGCATACAACTCTATTGATGAAGCAGGCAGCTACACACTGTCGAATTCTGGGAATGATGCTGCTGGTCCTACTAGAGGCTTCACAAAAGATGACACTTATATTTACACATGCACGAGTCAAGGAGCTTATAGAAGTTCAGATAATGGTGCAACATGGGTTTCTAAAAGTTCCGGATTAACAAATTTACTTGGGGGTGGAATACTTAAAGTGGGTTCACGATTATTTTATGTTGGGCCAACAGGAGTCTTTATGTCTACTGACCAAGGAGACAATTGGAATGCCGCAGGTTTAACAACCACTGATGTACGAAGTATTACTGCTATTAATGACACATTATTTGTTGGCACAAATGGAGCTGGGATTTATAAAAGTACTGACTGGGGAGCAAATTGGGTTGTTATTAATAATGGATTAAACGGCGCAACAAATTTCAGAGCCATCGAAACCAAAGGAAATACACTATTTGCTGCGGGTCCTAATGGAACAGGTGTTTTTCGTTCAGTCGATTTTGGTGCAAATTGGACATTGCTTTCTGGTGGACTTGCGGTGAGTTCATATAGAGGTTTTGCAAGTAACTCCCAACTTATCGTAGCAGGAGCATTTGGCTCAGGAGTTTTTTATTCTACCGATAATGGTGACAATTGGGTTGAAATAAATACGGGCTTAACCGACTTGACGATTTTCGATCTAGAATTGAACGATAATTACATAATTGCAGCTACCAATACACAAGGTATATTTCGTTTTGCACTTTCGAATTTGAATTTATCTACAAACACAACTGATTTTGAAGTTAAAAATCCCATTTCTCTTTTTCCGAATCCAACCACAAATCAAATCATTGTAAAAGCAGATTCTAAACTTATTGGAACGGCATATACATTATATGACAATTTAGGGAAAGCTATTTTTTTTGGAACAATAAATAATGAGAATACGTTGTTAGAAATGGGGGATTTACCTGGGGGTATTTATATGTTGAGTATAGGAGATGATTTGAAACAATTATTAAAAGTAATTAAACAATAAAACCAGCCCATAACAGTGCCTCAAGCGCCAGCCTTCAATCTTGCTTCGAAACAAAGATAAATTTGAAAGAAAATAACTTTAACTTCGGAACAACGATTTATTTAAAGAGTCGGCCGAGCGCCTAGGCACAAACCGTTGTGCGTCAGTTTAAAGACCGTATAAAAATGAATAAAATAATCAGAATACTAAGCTTGCTGTTGATAACCCAAACTACATTTGGACAAACTGAAAAAGTGGATAAAATCCCAATGTTCTCTGACTCGATAACCAAAGATAGTTATATCAAGAGTGTTGATTTAAAACGTAATTATATAGACAGCTTGATAAATCGACATAAAGAACAAATTCGAGTAGACACTATTCCATTCAAAATAATTTACACAATCAGAAAAGAAGACAATACATACATACTTCAAAACCCATATTCACTAAAAGATATAGACAATGAAGTAAAAAATATTAATTCACATAATAGCGATTCAATTAAAGCTATTGTGACAACATTTGGAAACAGAATTCTAAAAATGCAATTACCAAGCCTGTATTTCTCGATTGACCATTTTGGTAAAAGTATTGGCAATTATCATAACTTCTATTTTGACAACAATGAATTAATCTTTTCAGGTTACGGATGCAGTAATCCATATGCTTTTATAGGTTCTTGTGGCGGCACAGATTCCGAATATTCGAATTATTTCAAATCGGGAAAATATTACAATACAGTTATTGAAGGTATGACCTCTTATTGCGGATGCGGAATCAATTTAATAGTAAATAACTCATTAATTGATGAATTGATAGCAACAATATTAAATAGGATTAAATGAAAACCGAACGCACAACACGCAGTAAGCAATTTGGCGGACGTACATCTCCAAGAGAAAACGCCACATCGCCTACTGCGATAACGTTGAAGTAATCGCCAATTGACATTTCACATCTCCCAAACTACCACTCACTCAACAACTAAACTTCTTTCACAGTTTTTAACATTTCAAATCTCACTTTGGCATATTTATAGAAAGGGTCGTTTTAAGGTTTCTTCGATGTTGGAGGAACATAAAACGAAAAGTCATGAATAAACATGTACAAAGCAAATTGAAGATGTACGATATCGTTCGTACAGTGATGATGGAGAATCAAAGTGCTTGGTCCGGAAACCAAGGTTTTGAGGCAGGTGTGGAACAGTTTAACGTGTTATTGGCGGAATTGAAATTGGCAGGAAGTGGTCAAGCAATGCGAACCAAAGGATTAAAAACACATCAATTGTTTTATATCAATGATGTCGTGAGCAAATCGATGGTATTAAAAAATGCAATAGCAGTTTATGCGTATGATAATGGAATATCATCAATCAGTGAATCCTTGAATTTTAGTGAAGGTAAATTGAAGAAATCTCCACAAACGCAATTGAGAATCTTATTGCTCAAAATTGCTGAATTGGCAGAAGCGCACATCGTAGAATTAGCAGTTTATGGTGTGACTGACGCTCATTTACAAGCTTTTATTGAAAGTTTAGAGCAACATGAACAAGAAATGGTTGCAATACGAAAAGGCGTAATCGAACGAAAGGCTTTTACATTGAAAATTAATAACATGGAAAAAGCGCTTGATGCTGTAATGGTTAAAAAGTTGGATGTGTTAATCCGTTTATTAAAGGTGGAACATCCTCAGTTTTTTGAAGATTACAAAAATGCTCGAATCTTGATTGATCAGAAAAAAGGAAGCTCAAAAGGAAGTCCTCCAGCTGATAAAGGCGGTGAATTTGGTATCGCATCCTAAAAGTGAATCCCTTCGGAAATTTCCGAAGGGATTTTTTTTGAAATTATCGACAACTTATTCATAAGATCTGTCAACAATTAAAACTTTCAATTATCTTTAGGAAAACTATTTTTATGAATAAATTCATCCTGTTCAGTATTCTTATTTCTTCAACTCTTTTTGGCCAAGAAAATACTTATTTAAAAGGTAAAATAACAAATCCAAGCACCAATAAATGCTATTTATATTCCGTTCTAACGGATGTTGAAACTGGAGAATATCAACAAATTTATCTCGATTCAACTGAATTAAATAAGGAAGGAGAATTCTCAATGGTTTTTAATTTAGAAAAATCTACGATTGCCTATTTTTATGATGGGAAAGAGTCGACAACTTTGAATTTACACAAGGGAGATGAACTATATTTAACCTTGAACACAAAATTTTTCGACGAAACAATTGTTTTTTCGGGCAAAGGTTCTGAAAGAAATAATGCATTGAAAAATTTGGCGCTTTTGCAATCTACGATTGGAGATAAATTTGATTCGTATGATATCTCAAAAGATACAACGGAAGTTTTTATTTATTTTGATCAAAGTTATACAGATTTAAAAAACCTAATTTTAGATTACAAAAAAACATACCCTGATTTTGAAATACCACCAATCCTATTGGATGAAAATTTAGCGTGGGATTTAAATACTCGAAAGAAAATGTTTGCTATGAATCATGCGATGTTAGCTTTAATAGGTACGGATGCAATTGATTTTAATGGTGAAGATTCAAAAGGAAAAACGATAAAATTTTCATCCTTCAAAGGAAAAACGACAGTCATCGATTTTTGGGCAACATGGTGTGGACCTTGTAGAGCTGAAATGCCTAGTTTGAAAGTGCTTGAAGAAAAATATGGAAAAAACGTGAATTTTGTAAGTGTTGGCGTTTACAACGATGATAAAAATAAAGAATCGTGGTTTAAAATGGCGAAAGATTTTGGTTTTGAAAAGGTAATGTACATCAGTAGGGAGGACATCTTGCAAATAGCAGCTTACAGTGTTGAATTTATTCCACGGTATATTGTTGTTGATGAAAATTTGAAAATAGTAGATGCCATGGCACCGGTGCCTTCATCCGGGGAACTAGAAAAGTATTTTAGAGGTAAAGAATAATCTTCGTCAAGTGATTCGCTTAAAAAAGTAAAAGTTCTGTTCGTTTAGTTAACGTGTTGGTTGTTAAATTAGATGATGTTATGGGTCTAAATTGATTCACATAGATTTGTAATCTGCTCAATAAACATCACAAAAGTGAACTGTTCAAATTTGAAAAGTGGCATCTATTTTTATGCCATCCTCAATGAGAAAAATGAAATAATCAAACAAGATAGAATAGTGAAACAATAACTAGTAACTCATAACTCGCAACTAGTAACTCGCAACTATTTCTTAATTTTTTCCCACGTCACAAACATTACTTCTTGGCTAGGACGATTCGCTTCAATTTCTCTTAACGGTTCACATTCCCTCAATGTGTCTTGACATTCTTTTGGCAACGCTTGATATAAGGCAGTTCCTTTGGTTTTCCATGCAATCATTTCATCTGAAACTTCTTTGATTATTTTTGCTGGATTTCCAACGACTAAACTTCTTTTTGGGATATGCATTTTAGCTGGAACAAAACACAAAGCGCCAACGATACATTCATCCTCCATCACAACGTCATCCATAATCACACTGTTCATGCCTATCAAGCAATTTTCACCGATAGTGCCTCCATGTATGATTGCACCATGACCAATATGAGCTCCTTTTTTTAAAGTAACAGTTGTTCCTGGAAACATGTGAATTTTGGAATTTTCTGTAAAAAAATGTTTGTTCTATCTATAATTTAATTACATTTGTTAGTAAGTATTCACTTACAATAAAATTGTAATCAAAATGAACGGAAAAAACAACATCGCAATTGGATTTTTAACAATGGGACTTTTTATGGCTTATGGCTTTTTGTTAATTTACTTGCGTGACTTTGCTCAAGACAAAGAATCTTGGGTGAATTCTTACAGTATTGGAAAGCATTTCGAGACAAGATTGGCTCACGTTCATGGAAATTTATTTGCCTTTTTAAATATCCTTATTGGATATTTACTGCTGCATTTTAGCGACAAATTGAAAAACATAAAAACGATTTCGTGGTTGGCACTAACAGGTTTATTGATGCCAATAGGAATATTAACGGAAGTTTATTTCGGTTTACCACCAATTTTTGTTTTAATTGGTGCAATAGCAATGACCACTTCTGTCATTTGGTTAGGTGTAGCTTTTTTAAAAATGAAACAATTAAATCCTGAAACCAAATGACAACTGAAATATCCAACAGGCAATTTGAAATAATAGAAGCTGCAGGAAAAATTCTCACCAATTCTGGTGTTAGTGGTTTGACAATTAAAAATTTGGCTAAAGAAATGAAATTTTCTGAAAGTGCGATATACAGACATTTTGCAAGTAAAGAGGAAATAGTAATTGCATTGCTCGATTATTTGGCAACCAGTATGGATGATCGATATACGAATGCAATTACCATTGATCAAACGCCAGAAGAAAAATTTAAAACGCTTTTCCAAAATCAATTTTCTTTTTTTAAGAATAATCCACATTTTGTTGTTGCAGTTTTCTCTGATGGACTGATGGAAGAAAGTGAACGAATTAACGAAACCATTTTAAAAATAATGGCCGTAAAAATGAAACACTTAATGCCCATTATTGTAGAAGGTCAACAAAAGAAAGTATTTACTAATGCTATTACTTCTGATGAATTAATTCATATCGTAATGGGAACATTTAGATTGCAAATGTTCAAATGGAGAGTTTCAACATTTCAATTTGATATAACAAGAAATGGGGACAACTTGATTCAGTCGGTTTTGACTTTAATTAAAAGTAAATAACATGAAAAAAAACATTTCCTATTTTTCGGTGACTTTCCTCGTGCTATTTGGTTTGTTAACTTTATTTTTAAGTACTTCAGTAATATTTGATCTATTCGGAATTCGAGAAAGAGAAGGTAACTATGTTTTATTTATCGTTTGGGCGAATTTCATCAGTAGTATTTTATACTTAATTGCAGCTCTTGCCTGGATAAAAAAAATGAAAGTAGCCAGCACCTTGTTGGGAATTTCAACTGCAATTCTGGCACTTGGATTTGTAGGTTTGTTAATACATATTAATGCCGGTGGCCTCCATGAAACAAAGACGATTGGGGCAATGGTATTCCGAACATTATTGACACTCACATTTACTATTATTTCTTTTAAAACCCTTAAAATAAAAAGAGTATGATCTTTAATTTTTTTTCAGTAGCAGCATTAAGTTTAGTACTTTTTAGCTGCAACAACGCAACGAAAGAAACACCTGTTACTAAAATAGAAACAACGGAGGAAAGTGAACATCATCATGATGCATCCACAGAAATTGAATTAAACAAAGGTGAGAAATGGACAGTTGACAAAAACATGATGGTGCATATTCGAAATATGGAGAAGGATGTTAGGTCTTTTACGAAGCATACAAAAAATGATTATGACGCACTTTCAAAGAAATTACTCGCCAATATTGACCTCTTGACCTCTAATTGTACAATGACAGGAAAAGCACATGATGAGTTACACAAATGGTTACTACCGTATATTGATTTAGCTAATGACTTTTCAGAAGCAAAAGATATAAAAAATCAAGAGAATTGTTATCATAAATTAGAAGAGTCCTTTGATCTTTTTAACACCTATTTTAATTAAATAAGTATGAAAAGTAAAATTTATATTTACCTAATTCTTCTTTTCATGATTTCTTCATGTCGAAAAGGTGAAATAACTGAAACGGACAATTTATTGTATAATGAAATAATTAAATCTGAATTTATATACTCGGATTTTACTCCGGTAATTGTAAAAGGCTTAGCAAATAGTCCTCGAGGTTGGGAAAGATTGAAATTTAATAATATAGCTTTTGGGGCTTTGGATGAAAATGGAAGATTGCCTTCAGGAAGTACATTTCCAGATGGGTCAATCATTGTAAAAGAAGCATACTCTGATTCAAATGGAGTATTAGTAGAGTATGCGATTATGAAAAAAGATCCAACCAATAAATACGCAAAAAAAGATTGGCTTTGGTCAGAAATAAATGCAGATGGTACTATATCATATTCAGTTTCATATAAAGGTGAGTCTTGTATTCATTGCCATACCAAACCTGCAAATAGAGACGCAACAAGAACTTTTAATCTTCGATAATTTAGACAAAATGAATATAAAGGAATTACACACTCAAGAAAAACCCGTTTCTGCAATTTCGCTTTTCAAAAGTGAATTTGGTAATGCAACTGCAATTAAAATTTTACAAGGTGAAACACTTAAAGAACATATTACCAAAACTCCTGCACTTTTAATTTGTATGGATGGAAAAGCTGTTTTTGAAAACGAAAAAGGCATCAAAGAAACACTTTTAGCCGGTGATTTTGTAATAATTGAACCGATGGTGAAACATTGGGTAGAAGGAATAATTGAAAGTCAATTAGTACTTTTTAAATAAAAAAATTTGTCACATGAAGTTAGTAAACATTCACAAACAATATTTAATCCTGTTTGTAACAATAATAGGATTAAATTCTGCGCAAGCTCAGGTTTATACGCTACAACAGTGTATTGATACAGCGCAAGTACACAACAAAAATCTTAAAATGAGTAGAAATACCATTTCTATGGGAAAGGAAAAAGAGCAAGAAGCAAAAGCTAATTTAATTCCAAAAATTACGGCCAATGCAGATTATAAGTATTATACAAATTTGCCTTATCAACTAATGCCTCTTTCTATTTTTGGAGGTCCTGAAGGTCAATTTAAGGAAGCGCAATTTGGTGTTCATCACAACATTAACGCGAATTTGCAACTAACAATGCCTTTGTATAATCCACAAGTTTATGGCGCAATTCAAACAACAAAAATTGCTGCTGAATTAACTGATATACAGTATCTAAAAACAGAAGAACAAATTTATTTTGAAATTTCTAATTTATATTATAATGCACAAATTTTACAGCATCAAATAAGCTTTATTGATAGCAATCTTGTAAATGTTGAACGGCTATTATCAACTATTCAACTGCTCAATGAACAATTGCTTGCGAAAGGAACAGATGTTAATAAAGTGAAATTGCAAAAAGCTCAATTAACAGCACAAAAAGTTACCATCACAAGTAAATATGACCAAGTTTTAAATGGGTTGAAATATGCAATGGGCCTTTCAATAGAGCAAAATATTTCGATTGAATCAAAAATACAGTATGAAATACTCATTGAATATGTGAGTTCATCGACTTTAGATATGCGCCTCACAACAACTCAAAATCGTTTATTATCAAGTGAACTTAGTACGTTAAATAAATCAAGGTTTTTACCGTCGCTTAATCTTGTTGGAACATTTGGTACGACAGGGTTTGGATATGACAAACAGCCAAATGAATTTTTAAAGTTCTATCCGATTGGTTTTGCAGGAATGCAACTTTCATATCCTTTGTTTAGTGGGACGGTAACACTTCGTAAAATAAACCAGAAAAGACTTGAATTGCAAAACAATGAACTTCAATTGGCTTTGCTAACAGATCAAAATAACCTTCAAGTTCAAAATGCTAAACTGCAACGCAAGGTTACGCTGAAATCCATTGAAACAACTACTGAACAAATTGAATTAGCACAGAGTATTTATGAGCAAACAGTGATTCTACAAAAACAAGGAACAGCAA
>JBEAUV010000121.1:0-8668 GCA_041161265.1 Bacteroidota bacterium
AGGATATGTAACTTCCGTAGTACTTGTCATAGTGAAAAATACACCAACCAATCCAACAAAATATACTAACTTTTTCATAACATTTAATTTAAGTTAAGAGCCTCTTGGCAAAGGATGTGCCAAAAAAAATGTGACTGATATACAACGTAAAATTTGTGTTTTTAGTTTGTATGACTAGAATTTTAGACAAAACCATCTTCCACTCTAAATTAAAATACGAACACTGTTTGGCTTAGATTTTTTTTCATAAACCCAAATCGGGATTTCATACCCCCCAATCCTAGTTACATTAACTTAATTTATTTATTGAATTCGGACTGCTCATTTTTGCCAAAAATAAAAACTTTTCATTATGAATAAACGAATACTTTCAATTACCATTTTAGGAATCCTTCCTTTTCTTTCTTTATCCCAAACGAATCTAGAGCTTCTACCAACTTATGATCCAGCTGCTTATGCTGCACCTGGCAATACGGTATTAATGCAAGCAGATGGGAAAATACTTTTAGGAGGAGAAGGAACTGGTTTTGGACCAAAGCGCTTACTACCAGACGGTTCCCTTGATCCAAATTTTAACACCGCTGTGCAAAATTTCAATTACTTGTTGGATCACTCAAGTGGTATTTACGCATTTGGAAATGGGGCAACTAGATTAGGTCAAACCGGTGCGGTGAATCTACCAATTGCCAACACAATTGACTATTTTTGTTACAATAATAATACTGCAAATAGTGGCAATGTCAATGATGTGCTTCAGTTAGAAGACGGTTCAATAATCTTGGTTGGAAATTTCGATAGAATTAGATTTAACGCTGGAGGTGGAAGTTTTATTTTCGTAAATAGTATAGTACGATTACAATCAAATTTTGTTGAGGACTTTAATTTTACACTCAATACAGGCACAGGTTTCAATGGGGAAGTAAAATGCATAACATTTGATACAATCAATGATAAAATCTATTGTGGAGGTAAA
Source organism: Bacteroidota bacterium (assembly GCA_041161265.1). Classification (GTDB taxonomy): domain Bacteria; phylum Bacteroidota; class Bacteroidia; order Flavobacteriales_D; family Crocinitomicaceae; genus M0103. The sequence continues at coordinate 974 of JBEAUV010000121.1, forward strand.
TTCACGACTTTCAATGGGAACTATGTAGATGGAATTTGTCGATTAAATATGGACGGCACTTATGATGCAACTTTCAATTCTGGATCAGGATTCATCCAACCAACAGAGTTTCCAACTCGTATGCGTATGATGAATGATGGGAGAATCTTGATTTCAGGTAGTACAATAACAAACTACAATGGAAACGCTCGATCCCAAAATCTTATGTTGAACAATGATGGTAGCTTAAATACGGATTTTGTAACAACAGACACGGGAATAATTGAAGACTTTTATGAAATATCGAATGATCGCATGATTACCGTTGGAGACGCTGTTCAGTATGTGAATTCAATTACTGGTGTAAGTGTAAATAATTCAGGTGCTTATGGAACTGTATTTCTTATCCCAGGATCAAATACACAACCAAATATGCACCAGTATTCCATTCAAAAAGTGGAAGAAGGTATATTTTTAATAGCTGGGACTTTTACCGAAGTGAATGGAATTGCGAGAAACAAATCTGCAAAAATTTATATGTGTGATCAGGATCCAAATGTGGATTTAACATTTTCAGGAGGTGTCATTTCAACAGATTTTATAGGCGACAGTTATGTATGGCAAGCATGGGATCCAACAGATACATACGAACTTACATTAACGAATAACACGAGTTCAACTTTCACACCAACGGAACCTGGAATGTATTATTTGACTTCAACAAATGGTGCTTGTAATTTTGAAACATCAATTGACTTAACAGAATTATCAGTATCAGAAATGGATCAAACGAGTTTTACGATATTTCCAAATCCAACAAATGGTGAGATCAAGATCTCAAATTTAGCATTCGGTTCAAAAATTGAAATCTGTGATCTGTCTGGTAAAATTGTAAAAACAGCTTCAACAGAAGATTCATCGCTGAATATTGATTTGACTTCTTTGAATTTAGGGACATATTTCGTGCATGTTACCGATCAAAACAATCAAAGAACAACGAAAAGAATAAGTGTAACGAACTAATCTTTTTCAACTACTAAACCCTAAGATCCATTGTGTTAATTCACAGTGGATCTTATCTTTTTGAAGACATTAATTCGTCAAATGTCATCCGTAATGTCAAAATCAATCTTTGTAATATCTTTGCGCCTTTTGTGCGAAGCCATCTTTATGATTTTTAACTTGCGATATCTTTTTGTTTTTTTCTTGGTTTTTTCAATGCAGAAGATCAAGGCGCAAGAACCTTATTCTAAACACTTCACAGTTCCTTCCGGCTTGCCCTCAAATTCAGTTTACGCTCTTTTAGAGGATAAAGATGGATTCATTTGGTTTACATGTGATGAAGGTTTGTACCGCTATGATGGCGTGCACTTTGAATCCTATAGAGCTGCTAATCAAAATTCATTCTCCGGTAGTGGTTTAATGCAAGATAAAACAGGTAGAATTTGGTACCAAAATTTTGATGGAAATTCATTTTATACAGAAAAGGGCATATTAAAAGCACTTGCCCCAGGAATAAAGTCTCATTATTTCCCGATGCATTCCACCGACAAGTATATTTTCTATTTGGAAAATAACCAATTAATTGTTGTTGACATACATACGCTTGAACGACTCAAAACATTCTCAGTAAATCCTTTGAGTTCAACGTCAACGGTATTTCATAATCAATTTTATTTCATAAGCGAATCAGAGCTTTACACGATAACATCTGATTTGAGAATAAAAAAGGTGACTGATTTAAATTTGAACATAGAGGATTATCCGATCTTATTTTCAGATGACCAGTCGATTTATTTAACCAAGAAGTCCAGTTCAGAAAATGGAATTTGGATGATCAATTCCAAAGGTCAAAAACAAATTTGTACTTATAACAATGAACTGGTAGTCCAAAATGCAAAGGTTATCAAGGATGAGATCTACCTTCAAACGACAAAGGGAGTAATCGTTTTTTCAAAAGAAGGAAAACAAAAAGAGAGCTATTTTACCCAACGAAATATTTCAGACATCTTGTTGGATCGAAAAAATAATTTTTGGTTTTCATCGACCATCGAAGGAATATTGCTTGTTCCTGATTTGCATATTTATCAATATACATATCCCAATCTATCCCCCTTAAAAATCTTGCCTATTGACGATCAATTGCTCATTACGACAAAAAAGGAACAAATTTCATTTTTCTCGCCAAAAGACAACTCCTTCACTCCTATTTACCAAGGTCAAAACAATGCTGAAATTTATTACGCGTTTCATTCAAAACAAAAAAATGAATTTGTCTATGTGATGAGTGATGGCTACTCCTACTTTAGTTCCATTAAAAGTCCACAAAATGCCAAAAAAGTAAAGTTTGCGATCAAACAAATTGTTACCCTAGATGCAAAATACAATGCTTTTGTTTCCAGTGGCATTATCGGATTTTATCATTCAAAAGATCAAAATTCTATTAAATCTCCATTTGATCGATTTATTCAAGGCTTAAGCAAAAGGGTGGAAAATGATCTGATTTTCTATGAAATCGACCCCAGAGACCGCACAGTTCGTGGCAAAGCAGTCGAATACAATGTGAAAAGCCGAACGATCTATTTTGCAACGAATAGCGGATTGTTCATTTGGAAGAATGGACACATGAAAGAATTAAAAAACAACCAAAATTCGTACATCCTTCGAGATCTTTTTCAGTGGAACGATGCTGTCTTTGGATTTGGATCTGATGGAAAGATGATACACTTATTTTCTCAAAAAGAACATGCTGTCTCCAATTACACTTCACTACTTCAGAATGAAAATATCAAGCAAGTAGAGGTATTTGACAACAAACTTATTGTGCGCAACAATCATTTTCTAAAGGTGTATACTATCAATCTAAAAGGAAAGTCCATCTTAGATGCGAAATTCGACATTTCAAATCTGGAATGCAACGACTTTACGCTTTTAGGAAATACGTTTTGGATCGTCACGGCGAATGGACTGATCAAATGGGACATGTCAAAAAAATATGACAAGCAGAATTCCGGATTATTTGTTTTGACTGGATTTTCAATCAATGATCAACTGGAAGAAACACTCAATAAAAAATTAAACTACGATCAAAACAATATACGAATCGATTTCGCCCTGTTGGATTACGGCATAAAAACGATTGAATCTATAAGCTACCAGATCAATAATCAATCATGGAAGTTGATCGATCCTAGTGAAAGAACTTTGAATTTCGCCTCGCTTTCACCGGGAAATTATACGATACGATTCAAAGGATTAGTCAAAGGTAAAAACGTTCTCTTTAAAAGTATTCACTTCGAAATAAAACCCCCATTTTGGTCTACCGCATGGTTTTTAAGCATTTTATTTGTTGGAATCCTTATTCTTTCTATACTGTATTATACGTACCAAATTCGTACGATTCGCACACGAAATACACTCGTGAATGAAAAATTGATGCTTGAATCTGATTTGAACAAATCATTGCTTTCATCCATCAAATCTCAAATGAACCCGCACTTTATATTCAATGCACTTAATACGATACAAGCTTATATCTTCATTAATGATAAACAAAATGCAACGTGTTACTTGTCTAAATTTTCAAAATTGACGCGTGCCATTTTAGAAATGTCGGACAAAGACGAAGTGTTTTTATCAGAAGAACTCAGTGCGCTTCGTTTGTATCTCGATCTGGAAAAGATACGTTTCCAAGATGATTTCCAATATGAGATCAATACACATTCACTGAACATTGATTCAATCAAAATTCCTTCTATGTTAATTCAGCCTTATGTTGAAAATGCTGTAAAGCATGGGCTTTTGCATGCTACAGGAGAGAAAAAAGTAAGTATCACAATTCAACAAATAGAAAAGCAACTTTTTGTTGAAATTGATGACAATGGAATTGGTCGAAAACGAGCCGAAGAACTGCGCATTCAACGCGACAAATTCCATGAAGGATTTTCCACACAAGCAAATGAAAAACGCTTGCGATTATTAAGTCATAACACACAAGTCGTAGTAAAGTACATTGATAAAATTGATGTAAACGGACAAGCAACGGGCACGACTGTTCAATTAATGATTCAACTTAAAAAATGAAAAATATCAAAGCAATCATCATCGACGATGAACCAATGGCAAGACAACTCCTCAGTGGATTAATTCGTGAAAATTGTCCAACAATTGAAATTGTTGATCTTTGTGCAAATTTACCGGAAGGAGTTAAATCCATCCACAAAAATCAACCTGAATTAGTATTCCTAGATATTGAAATGCCCGGGCATTCTGGTTTAGAACTACTCGATTTTTTCAATGATAACGATGTGAATTTTTCCATCATATTCACTACGGCATACAATCAATACGCTGTCAAAGCATTTAAACTATCGGCCTTTGATTATATACTAAAACCCATTGATGCAGAAAGTATCATTGAGGCAATTGATCGTTTTGAAGTCAACCGGAATAAATTATCCAATTTCACTGTTCTGAAGGAAAACCTTTCAGTTCAAAATCAATCCAAAAAACTAGCTATCCATACAGTTAGTTCCATCCATTTCATTGAATTGAATGAAATCTGTTATATGAAAGCCGACGGAGCTTATACGAACATAGTGTTAGCCGATGGAAGCACTATTTTATCCTCAAGAAGCCTAAAGCACTTTGAACAAACACTCATTGATATTCCAAATTTCATTCGTTGTCACAAATCATTTATCGTCAATATGAACTACGTAACAGAATACATCAAAACAGATGGGGGAAGTTTAATGGTGAACGGAAAACATGAAGTTGCTGTTTCGTCAGATAAAGTTCAAGATATTTTGCAAAAACTTAGTGTGTAAGTGATTTTTAATCTAAAAAATAAATTCTCCGAAAAAGCAATCATTACTTTACGAAATTGCGATAAATAAATTCAATTTACATCACAATATTCACAATCTTTCCTGGAACAACAATCACTTTCTTTGGTGTATTACCTTCCAACCATTTTTGTGCATCGGCGTTTGCAAGAACTGCTTCTTCCACCTCTTTTGGATTCAAGGACATTAGCAATTCTATTTTCAAACGCATTTTTCCATTAAACGAAATTGGATACGAGTGATTTGCTTCTACCAACAAACTTTCGTCAAATTGCGGGAAATGAGCATGGCTAATTGTTCCTTTTTTGTGACCCAATTTCTCCCACAACTCTTCTGAAATATGCGGTGCATAAGGTGAAAGTAAAATCACTAAATCAGTTAAAATTGCTTTGTTGTTGCATTTTTGTTCTGTCAATTCGTTGACACAAATCATGAAATTTGAAACGCCCGTATTGAATGAAAAACGATCCAAGTCATCTGTCAATTTCTTGATTGTTCGGTGCAATGTTTTCAATGCTTCTTTTGAAGGTTCATTAGTTGAAAGCGAAACATTCCCATCAGCATCGTGGAACAAACGCCACAATTTTCGCAAGAAATTATGTACACCATTGATGCCTTTTGTATCCCATGGTTTGAATTGCTCCAACGGACCCAAAAACATTTCATACATTCTCAAAGTATCTGCTCCAAATTTTTCTACGAGTTCATCCGGTGTTTGAACATTGTATTTGGATTTAGACATTTTTTCGATCTCTGAACCACAGATATAATCTCCGTTTTCTTCACAAATGAATTCAGCGTTTTTATATTCTTCTCTCGAATTTTTGAAAGCTTCAATGTCTAATTTGTCATTGTCTACAAGGGAAATATCAGTATGTAAGGCAGTTACATTATATTGATTTTTCAAAGAATTCGAAACAAATTTGTTTTCGTTATTCACACGATAAACAAAACTACTTCTCCCCAAAATCATCCCTTGGTTGATCATTTTCTGGAACGGTTCATCAAAGCCAATATAACCTTGGTCATACAAGAATTTTGTCCAAAAACGCGCATACAGTAAATGTCCTGTAGCGTGTTCCGAGCCACCGATGTATAAATCTACTTGTTTCCAATAATCCGCTTTTTTACGGTTCACAAATTCGTTTTCATTTTTTGGATCCATGTAGCGCAAGAAATACCAAGAACTTCCTGCCCAACCTGGCATCGTATTGAATTCCATGTGGTCTCCTTCAAAATGATTCCAAGCCGACTTTTCCGCTCGCGCCAATGGTGGTGCTCCATCTTCAGTCGGTAAATATTTATCTACTTCAGGAAGTGTAATTGGTAAGAATTTATCCTCCACCAAATGCGGAAGCCCGTCTTTGTAGAACACTGGAAAAGGTTCACCCCAATAACGTTGTCTTGAGAAAACAGCATCGCGTAAACGGTAATTTGTTTTTCCTGTTCCAATTCCTTTTGCTTCAATTGCTTCAATCGCTTTTTTCATCGCAGCTTTCACTTCCAAACCGTTCAAGAAATCTGAATTGGCAATCGTTCCAGTTTTTTCAGTATAAGCAGCTTCCGAAATATCTACGTTTTCAAAGATGTTTTTGATTTCAATTCCAAATTGTTTTGCAAAATCATAATCACGTTGATCGCCACATGGAACAGACATCACTGCTCCAGTTCCATAAGAAACTAAGACATAATCACCAATCCAAATTTGGATTTTTTCACCTGTAAATGGATGAATTGCAAACGCACCGGTATTTTGACCGGTAATATTTTTCACATCAGCCTCACGGTCACGAGCTGATTTCAACGAAGCACTTTTCTTATATTCAGCTATTTGAGTGGCAAATTCAGGAGTTGTAATTTGATCTACCAAATCGTGTTCTGGAGCAAGCACCATGAATGAAACGCCGAAAATGGTATCGGGACGAGTCGTGAAAACCTCAATGTAGATGTCATTCTCGATATTTCCTCCTTGGGTCGTCAACTCGAACTGACCATCTACTTTGAATTGAATCGACGAACCGACAGATTTACCGATCCAGTTACGTTGAATATCTTTTATGGATTCTGTCCAATCTAAACCGTCTAAACCAGTCAATAATCTTTCAGCGTATGCTTTGATTCGCATCGACCATTGACGCATTAATTTTTGTTCGACTGGATGTCCGCCACGTTCAGAAACTCCGTTTACAATTTCGTCATTTGCCAAAACAGTCCCCAATGCTGGACACCAATTCACCCAAGAATCAGCTAAAAACGTCAAACGATAAGCCTGAAGAATTGTATCTTGTTCCTTCTCATTGAATGCTTTCCATTCTGAAGCTGTAAAAAGTGTTTCACAATCAGAACACGCATTTACTTTAGCGTTTCCGTTTTCTTCAAATTCAGCAATTAATTTAGAAATACGTTCTGCTTTGTTGGTTGTATTATCGTAATAACAATCGAATAATTGTTTGAAAATCCATTGGGTCCACTTGTAATATTCTGGTGACGATGTTCTAACTTCTCTGTCCCAATCGAATGAAAAACCAATTTTATCCAATTGATCTCGGTAGCGCTCAACGTTTTCAGCAGTTGTTATGGCAGGATGTTGACCTGTTTGAATTGCATATTGTTCAGCTGGCAAACCAAATGAATCGTATCCCATTGGATGCAAAACATTGAATCCTTGCAGTCGTTTGTAGCGTGCATAAATATCGGAAGCGATATAACCAAGCGGATGTCCAACGTGCAATCCAGCGCCAGAAGGATAAGGAAACATATCTAAAACATAGTACTTAGGTTTAGTGCTATTTTCTTCAGCTTTGAACGTTTTTTCATCCGCCCAAATTTTTCTCCATTTAGGTTCTATGTCCCGAAAATTGTATTCCAT
>JBEAUV010000122.1:0-8578 GCA_041161265.1 Bacteroidota bacterium
GAAAAAGCATCTCTATTCCAACCCCAATACATTGAAAAAGTACCTTTTTTATAGATGTGACTGTTGTTTCGCTCAATTTGAGAAAGACAAAACTGACTTGTCAAACATAACAGAATAAGAATTTTTGAATTCATCTTAAAATATTTCTGTAAAGTTAATGCATGAATTCAAGAAAGACTTTAAAAAATCAAAATTAGTGCTAACGGACAATTAAAAAACACTTAGACTCTTGAAATATTCAATAGAAAGATGTGCAATTAAGTGTGACCAAATTGATCACACTTAATAAAATTTTATTTCTTTTTACACGTATTTAATCCAAAAGGCAAATACAAAGGACAAAAACTAATTAAACTCGTAAGAACAAATACTCCTGCTAATACAAGTAAAACAATTCCAACTGTCCCAGGAATTACATTTGTGAAAAATAGAATTGCAATAATTGCTGCGATAACCAATCTGATTATTCTATCAGCACTTCCCATGTTTTTTTTCATAATAATCGAGTTGTTTTTATTTGTAAGATTAAGGCTTAGTTATATTTCATTTTGTAACAAAGGTGACACTTGAAAAAATGTACTAAGAAAAATTCTAACGTGATTTTGATTCTTCTAAAACTTTTTCAAGGGTTTCAATGAAAACGGAAATAGGCTGAGCACCTGATATCGCATATTTTCTATCAAAAACGAAAAAAGGAACACCCCTTACGCCATTTTTTTGAGCCTCTGAAATATCATTATTTACTTCTAATGTAAATTGTTCACTTTCTAAAACGATTTGCAGATCTGATTTATTGATTCCAACTGAAACTCCAATAGTTAAAAGATCGTTGATGTCACCAATGTTTTTACCTTCTGTGAAATATGCTTTAAAAAGTGCTTCTTCTATTTGATTGCCCAATTCTTTTGTTTTAGCATATTGAATCATACGATGTGCATCAAATGAATTGGCAACAACCGCATTGTCATACTTATAAATTAATCCAACATTTTTAGCAGATTGAACTACATTATCGTGCATTTGTTTAGATTCTGCAAAGGAAATTCCTTTTGCGTCCGCTAAATATTGATACACATTAACTTTTTCTAATATTTTTGGAATTGTAGGATCTAACTGGAAACTTTTCCATTCTATTTCTGCCGTGTCAGCAAGATTCATTTCTGATAGTGCTTTTTCAAAATGTCGTTTGCCGATATAACAAAACGGACACATGATATCTGACCAAATTTCAATTTTCATTTAATAATAAATTGGAATAATTATTTTTTCTTAAGTTGATTTGACTCATCTGATTTCCCTGTTATTCATAGATCAAGAACATAAAAAAATACCAGCCATAACTATATACTTAATAATTTAGTGGTGTAAAAGTGACCATACGTAAACATAGCGTTCAATTCTTTTCTTTGAGCTTAAGCCAATGAAATTTCAGTAAAGTAGGAACGCCCATTTGGCCTTCATTGGTGATAATTAAATCACCATTATCAAGAAAGGTTAAACCTTCAGGTTTATTAAAAAGATCTGAGTCTAAACATATAAAATTAACTATCTCGCCATTTTTTGTAAAAACCGCCATCGTATGATCAACAGCAGACAAAATATAAATTTCGTCTGTTTTAGGATGTACTGCTAATTCTGAGGGCATAAATTTTAAGGCAGAAATACTATCTGCAGAAATTTTTGATAGTTTTTGTGGAAGTTCGATGCCTTTTTCATTCGCAAATGCTTCAATTTCAGAAACACTAATTACGAAAAGTGGAGTTTCATTTAGCTTTTTTGTTGCTAAATCTATCGAGTAAATGGCTCTACCATCTTTAAATTCTGAACCTTTTCCAGATTTACTTTTAGGAGCTAATAATAAAGAATTTGTTCGTTGATCAAAACATAAACCTTCATTATTAAGATTTGGGATGTTCAATTTTGTTTCAATAACATTTGTTGAATCCCAAGGTGAATTTATTTCAATTAATGTTGCATCGCTTCGCAAAACGTAAAAGGTACTATCAACACGCGCAATTCCTTCATAATCGCCATTGTTTCCAAAGTGAAATTGACGAATGATAGAATCAGATTCTAAATCATAAATAAATATAATCCCATTTTCATCTTGAACACACGCAATTTCATTAGTATTAACTTTTGTAACACCAGAAATTTCACGTAATTCAAAAGGTAGATCCAAAATAAAATCAGGTTTTAGAAAATTAAACCAACCATCTTCTTTATTAAAGATAGTTTCTAACATATAGAAATGCTCAAAACCTGCCTTTTGTATACGTTTAACCGTAATGAAAGACAATGCTGCGATAATAAAGGAAAAATAAATCTGTTTGGACATGACAATTTTACAGAGCAAATATACAATTGATATTTAAAGAAAAAAAATATCCAAATTAATTTGAAATTAACTTATTATAAATTTTTCACATCCTATATTTTATTTCTATATTTAAAATATGAGTTATTGCATTTTTTGTAGTGGTAGAGAAGAATTAGATGTTCATCGAGTTTATCATGAAAAACATTATGGTTATCCGATTGTTGATGATAATGAATTGTTTGGACGGTTAATTTTAGAAATCAATCAAGCTGGTTTGTCTTGGGGAACAATTCTCAATAAGCAAAATAATTTTAGAAGTGCATTTGACAATTATTCAGTTCCAAAAATAGCAAAGTATAATGAAATTAAAATCCAACAATTATTAACGGATACTGGTATTATTCGTAATCAATTAAAAGTTCGGTCAGTTGTACATAATGCACAACAAATAGAACAGTTAAAACAAGAATTTGGATCGTTTAAACAATGGTTAGATATAAATCACCCAAAAACAAAAGATGAATGGACTAAATTATTCAAAAAGACGTTTAAATTTGTAGGGGGAGAGATTGTAAATGAGTTTCTAATGAGTACTGGATATTTAAAAGGTGCGCACGATGAAAATTGCTCAATTTTTGATGAGGTAAAAAAATCAAATCCTAAATGGTTAGAAATATGAAAAAATATATAACAATAGTTGTACTTATGCTTGGAGCACTTGATACAATGGCGCAATTTGGAATATCTGGAGGCACCTCCATTTTAAAAGGTTTTGGGACACCTAAACCATTTGTTGGAATTCATATTGGTGGAGAATTGCCAAGAGACGATCAAAATTCACTGTATGCGCGTATTTCTTTTTATGCAAAGCAAAAAGAGGAAATTCTTGGTTCAACTTATGTTGAGGCAATTCTTCCTACAACTTTTCCTTATAATCAAACAATTTCATATGAAAACTCAATGAATTACACGATGATTGAAGGTGGAAATAGATATTATATCGGTAACGGCTATGATTCAGGATTTGGCGGTTATGGGGGGGCAAATTTATTATTAGCATTTAACACAGTAAAAAGAACCTACGGTGATTATGATCAAGTTTTATACACTTTGCCTTCATCAGAAATTGCGAAAGGATCAATTTTTAATTTAGGATTTGGCTTGGGTGGAGGATTGAAGTATACATTTGCAGGTATAGGCACAATGTATTTCGATGCTAATTTCGCTTATTTGATTACGTCAACAGCAAGTAATAATACTGCTAGTACAACTTCTTTATATGCTCCTTTATTATTTACTTTCAATTTAGGATTCAGAAAAGATTTCTTCTAAAAACCGAAGATTTTTTTTCGCGTGGGTAAATTTTGAAATGCTTGAAATACTTCTTCAAGGTTTTCATATCTTCCTTTCATTCCATCTCTTAGGTTTGTCACAAGCTCATCCTGTTTAATTAGATTGGGTGCGGTTTTGAATTGATGCTTGTTACACATTTTAAGAAGTACAGGATAGTAGCCTTTTGGTAAATCATAATGATCTGGTAAAGGATAGGTGAGTTGTAAATTTGTGAAAATACTTGGGTTTGGATGTGTCAGTGGCAGCTTATCTGCAAACAGTTTCCAAATAATTACTCCAAGTGAAAATTGATCTGTTCGATGGTCAATTAACTGAAGTTGATTTAAAAGTAATTCTGGAGCTGCAAAGCCTAATGGAAAAAGTGTTTGACGGTGATTAACTTCATCTGTTTTGAGTGCCATTCCAAAATCAATTAATGAAACTTCAATTTCTCCATTCACATAATTTATTATGATATTACTAGGCTTTAAGTCACAATGAACAATATTTTTATTCCCGATGTAATTTAATAAATCTGTAAGTTTTTCAAGAATGATTAATACTGTATTTTTTTGATTTTTTCTTTTTATAATCTTCCAAAATTCATCAAGTGTTACTCCTTTAGAATAACTTTTTATAACATTAATTTCAATAGAATTTTCAATGATTTCAATTGTTTTTGGCAAACCAGGAAATTCAAAAGAGAACTCAGCCTCTTTCAATAAACGTTCTTGTAAATGATGATTAACTTCAGACTTTGTAATTGATTTTAATACAGCGAGTTCAGAAGTCAATTTGTTTTGAATAAGAAAAACAGACCCAAATTTTCTCTTCACTTGCGAACCAAGTGGTTTTATGATGGAGTATTTTTCATTTAAATTTGTCATAACAAATCAAAAGAACAAAAAAGGAATTAGAATTTTCTAGTTTTTAGAATTAATATACCTTATGTATCAAATTCTATTTACTTTTCACTGATGAAAAAATCTTTTTTGATAGCAGATAGTGGAGGGACCAAAACAGATTGGTGCTTTGTCGATTTTGAAGGTGAAAAAGTTTTTTTTACTACAGAATCCTACCACCCAAATTTAATGACCGAAGATTGGATTAAATTGAATAAACCATTCTGGGAAAAATATATCACACTGGAAAATTTGGAAGTACATTTTTACGGAAGTGGTTGCTTAAAAGAACCCAATAAATCCAAGGTTAAAAATGTTTTTGAGATTTGGGGATTCAAACAAATTACAGTAGAATCAGATATACTAGCTGCCGCCAGAGCTTGTTTTGGAAATAATAATGCTTGGATTGGAATCCTTGGAACCGGTTCTGTTTTAGCAGAAATCGAAAATCAAGAAGTGAAAAATGTTTTTGGTGGACTTGGGTTTTTATTGGGCGACGAAGGAAGTGGATTTTATTTTGGTAAATTGCTCATAGAAAAATACAAAAACAATGGGTTTTCGAATGAAACAACGAATGAGTTAAATTCAACTATAGGAAAGGAAAATTTAATTAATCTTAACGTGACAGAATTGGAATCAAAAGATTTTATTTCAAGAATTTCTCGTAGCTTTTCTAAAAGTATAAATCAAGAAATTCAAAAGCTTCATCAAGAGAATATCGAACTTTTTTTTGAGAAATACTTACCTAAAACTTATAAAGATTTAACAATTTATTTTGTTGGAAGTTACGCTCAATATAACAAAGAATTTATCAAGGAAAATCTCTTAAAAAGACAGTTGAATTTTGGTGGAATAATAACGAAGCCGATCGAATCATTGACCGAATATACATTGAAAAGCACACTTTAATCAATCAGAACTACCATTTAAACGATTCAAAACAACTTTAGTCGATGATAATTGCAGTTCATCTATTGTTTTTTGTCATTGGTAGAAAAGTTGAATAACTCTGAATAATAATACGCAAATTGCAGTATAAATTGATTGATTTATGGAAGAATTATACATTATTGCTACTCCACAGACCCCTTTTGTTCACTTCAATGGTAAAAGCGGTGTGATGGAGATTAAGGGCCGTTCAATTCCAGATCAACCAGATGAGTTTTGGTTGCCTATTTTGAATTGGTTTGAAACGTATTTATTAAATCCAAACGGTTCAACCGTTGTGAAAATTGATTTAGAGTATTTCAATATTTCATCATCCAAAAGAATTTTATTTTTATTGTATAAACTAAATGAACTTGCTGAAATTGGAAATGAGGTTCATGTTGAATGGTTATACCGTGAAACAGATGAAGACATGTATGAAGTAGGTCAAGATTATGCATATATGGTTAAAGTTCCTTTTGTCTTTAAAGAATATATAGATTTGGATATTGCCGTGGCGGTTTAATTTCTGGTAAATAAAATATTGAAACACCTTCACAAGAGGTGTTTTTTTTTGCATTGTGAATGCGAAAGACAGATTTCTGTTATTTTTGTAGAAAATTCGATTTTGAGATTAATAAAAGATATTCCACACGAACGATTCAAAATTCAACTCTTGAATTACAATGCTAAATACATTGTTAAGATTGAGTTAGGACAGTTCGAACAACTTTTTAAGATTGGAGAACTGGATGTGAATAGTTTAGATGAAGTCGAAAAGATGATTTCACCAGAATTACTTTCCAATTGTTTGAAGCGTTTTATTGAAATGCGCTCGGATTGGGAAAATGAATTTAAAAAGAATACAAATCAATTATAAAAGAATTATGAATAAATTAATTGTATTGACAGCTGTTATTCTGATAGGTATTACAGCATGCGGGAAAAAAGAAAAAGTAAAAGAAAATTCTACTCCTAAAGTTGTATCTAGAGATATGAAAGGATTGAAAATAGCTTTTTATAACAGCGATAGTTTGAAAGTGACGTTCGAATATTTTAAGAGGGAAGAAGCCATCGTTACTAAAAAGCAAACAGCTTTTCAAAAAGAAGTTGAGCGCAGATCTAAAGAGTATCAAAATTATATTATGCGTAACAATGAGAAATTGAGAAGTGGATTATTGTCAGAAAATGAACAAGCTCAAATTCAACAACGAGCTCAACAAATGGAGTCTGAATTGATGCAGTATCAACAAAATGAAGGAGCTCGTTTGGAAAAAGAAACGATGGAAAAGTTAGAGGCTATTAGCAAGAAAATTGAGGTGTTTGGAAAACAATTCAGTGAAGAAAATAACATTGATATCTTATTGATTCATGGTCAAGGTGGACAAATAAATTTTATCAATTCAGCAATGGATGTAAGTAAAGAATTTGCCGCTTTTTTAAATGAGCAGCAAGCAGAAATTGAAAACGATTCAAAGAAGTAAAAGACTATGTTTATTGCACGTCAAAAGCAACAAGAAAATATCGCGGAATATGTTTTATACATGTACCAAATTGAAGATTTAATTCGTGCATACGATTTTGATTTAGAGGCTATTATTGATAGTTATGTTCGTCCACAATTGCCAGATAATTCATTTATTGAACAGTATAGAGATTGGTACAGAGAACTTATTGCTCAAATGAAATCCCAAAAAATTGAAAAATTAGGACATTTACACGATTTAAAAGATGTTTTAGTTGAGATTTCCTTCTTACATAATACTTTATTGAATCAAGCGAATGATGAAAAATACCGTGTATTGTTTGAAACTGGAACACCTTACATTGAAGAATTCAAAGAACGTTCAAATTTGAAAGATAAAAATCAAATCGAAGTTCTATTTCACGCACTCTATATGAAGTTATTACTTCGAATGAAGGGAAAAGAAATAAGTGCTGAAACAGAAGAAGCGTTTGATGCAATGAGGATTATATTAGCATATTTAGCAAATTCATACCGCCAAATGAAAAGTGGCGATATGAATTTTTTAAATAATTAATTCTTGGATTAAATTTTTAGAATTCTTTTAGAATATTTTGAATTTGAGTTTTCTATAAGTATAATGTAGACTCCTTTTTCTAATTGGTTAATGTTCAAAGTAATATTTTCTTTAAACTCCCCTTTCATAACTTCTTGATTTATAATATTAATTATTGAATAAGATAAATCATTCGTGTTCCCGTTTAATTCAATATTAAGTACTCCTTCTGTTGGATTTGGAAATACATCTAACATGTGATTAAGATTTGACTCAGCTACGCCAGCATCAAATGTATTGATGATATTTGAAGGGTTTGATACGCAACCATTTAAACTTACGATTGTATAATAATCTGCTGTTATTGTGAAATTGAAATCTTGATTAATTTCTCCTATTAGAACACCATTCTGATCATACCATTGATTGCCAATCGGAGCATCAGAATGAAGCGCATTCCCGTTATAGGAGATAATTGGAGTTACCGGCATTGGATTAACCACAATAGCAAATGAAGTTGGAGTTCCTTCTCCGTACATATTTAACCCTTTTACTGTTATTTTTCCAGAAACTGCAGCTAAAGAAAAGTCAACTGTAATGCTATTTGTGATACTATTTCCTATAACGCCATTTGGCAATGTCCATTCATATGAAGTTGCATGATTAATTGCAGGAACTGTAAATGTAATTCCTAAATCCCCTTGACAAACTGTTGAAAGGCCATTAATAGGTGCTGAACAATCTGGGATTTTGTCTAAAATAGCTTTGTATAATGTCAAGGTTATTCCATCAATTGCAGCCCAATCACTATTAGCTAATCCACAAACAACATATTTATTGCATGGATCATATACCGATCTGCTTTTATAACCAATTGTCGATCCTCCATGTCCCCATGTTTCACGACCAAAAAACATTGATTTTTGCAACCCTAACCCATAATTACCTAAGGCTCCAAAAGAAATGAAAGAAGTCAATTCATCAAAAGATGCTTGTGTTAATATTTGACCATCCATTAGGCTGTGATACCAATGTGCCATGTCGCTCCCATTTGAAAAAAGAGCACCAGCAGGACC
>JBEAUV010000123.1:0-8524 GCA_041161265.1 Bacteroidota bacterium
TTGAAACGGAAGGAATTGATCCTGAAGTGGTAGCTCGAATGGACGAAATTATTCTGAAATTAGAAGAAAATGGTCATACCGTTGAGAAAGTCTCTTTTCCATATTTGGAATACATGGTACCAACCTACTATGTTCTAACAACTGCTGAAGCTTCATCCAACTTATCTCGTTTTGATGGTGTTCATTTTGGGTATAGAAGTAGTGCAGCAAAAGGAGTTGAGGACACCTATAAAAAATCCCGATCTGAAGGTTTTGGACCTGAAGTTCAACGTAGAATTATGGCTGGAACATTTGTTTTATCGAATGAATTCTATGATGCCTATTATACAAAAGGACAAAAAGTGCGTCGCGTACTTAAAAATAGAACAGATGAAATTCTAAATGAGTTTGATTTGATTTTGTTACCGACAACACCTTCTACTGCTTTCGAATTGAATGCTGTCAAAGATCCAATTACTATGTATTTACAAGATATTTTTACTGTTCATGCCAATTTAACCGGTAATCCAGCAATTTCGTTGCCTTTGGGGAATCATTCGAATGGCATGCCGTTTGGTATTCAGGTGATGGGAAAAAATTTCGGTGAAAAACAAGTGTTTAATTTTTCTGCTCATCTTGAAAAAAGCTTAAAATAAGTATGAAGAATTTAATCGTTATCTTATTTCTTGGTTTATTTGGAAACATCGCATTTACTCAGACTCCCGCGCACCTTGTTAAACCAAGCGATACTTTAAGTAAAGATGCATTTATCAATACGGTTGAACAAAGTTTACAATTATTTCTTGCAGATTATGCAAATCAAAATAATTACGATTCCATAATAAATGCGATGAATTATGAACAAGGAGATAATCCTCAGTTCACGGATGATATTTATTGTGAGCGATTAGAAGAAATGAATGAAATGAGTCCGTTTCATTTGGATTGTAATACTGCAACCCTTTCTACAATAAAGTTCTTTGCGCAAAATAGAAGAGGTTTTGCTCGAATAGTTTTGGGTCGTTCTACCTTATACTTTGATATGTTTGAGGAAAAATTGGCAGAATACGGTTTGCCAATTGAATTAAAATATTTATCCGTTATTGAAAGTGGTTTACGTCCACAAGTAAAATCTCGTGCTGGAGCATTAGGTTTATGGCAGTTCATGTACAGAACAGGACTTTATTTTGGATTGAAAGAAAATTCATATATAGATGAAAGAATGGATCCTGTGTTGGCTACTGATGCAGCTTGTAGATACTTGAGACAATTATATGGAATATATGGCGATTGGAATTTGGCCCTTGCAGCTTATAATGCTGGTCCTGGAAATGTAAACAAGGCAATTCGACGTTCGGGAAATAAAACAACTTATTGGGAGGTTCGTCCCTTTTTACCAGCTGAAACGCAAGGTTATGTACCTAACTTTATTGCAGCAGCTTATTTGTTGACATACCACGCAGAACACAACATTGTTCCAATGGACGTACAAGTTCATTATGCGCAATTAGATACGATGTGTTTGTCTGGTGGTGTTCACATGGCAAGTATTTCAAAGTTAGTGAATTGGCCAGTTGAGGATATTAAAACGTTAAATCCAGTATATAAAACAACGTATATTCCTTATACAAAGCCAAACCAATGTATTTCAGGGCCACTTGAAAAAATTGGACTTTTGGTAAGTTTAGAAGATGATTTGTATGAATTAGAGAAAAAAACATACGCTACAGCTACAGTAGTTAGTCCTAAACCATTAATCCTTGAAGAAGTAGTTGTTGAAACTCAAGATTCTCTCGGAGGAAAACCACCTGTTTTACAATCTTACATTTATCATAAAGTAAAAACAGGAGAAACGCTTGGTACCGTTGCAACAAAATACGGTGTTACAGTTGAGCAAATTATGGAGTGGAATGCACTTCGAACAACAAACATCTATGTTGGACAACGTTTGCAATTGAAAAGCGGTCCTGGAGGAACAACACAAACTCAAACTCCAGTTACGCAAACAGCACCAGTTAAGAAATATTATTCTGTTAAATCAGGTGATACATTTTCGAAAATCTCTCAACGACATGGTTTAACACAAGCACAATTGTCGAAGTTAAATCCTGGGGTGAACATCAATAGATTAACTGTCGGTCAAAGATTAAGAGTGAAATAACGTAGGTTCTTTAACTCATTAACCAGAAGAATATCTCCAATCATGGCAATTTCAATTTCAGCAGTCATCATTACTTTCAATGAAGAACGAAATATTGAAAGATGTATCCGTTCTCTTCAAGATGTGTCTGATGAAATTATTGTTTTGGATTCATTTTCTACTGATAAAACGGCTGAAATTTGTAAGAATCTTGACGTTGTTTTTATGCAAAGAGAATGGGAAGGTTATGCAGCTTCAAAGAATTATCTCAATCAACAAGCAAAATTTGAATATATTCTTTCGTTGGATGCAGATGAGGAAATTAGTGAAGAATTAAGATCGAGCATTCTAAAAATAAAAGCTACTGATTTCAAAGGTTTGGGTAAAATTAACCGTTTAACAAACTATTGCGGAAAATGGATTCATCATTCTGGTTGGTATCCTGATTGGAAGATTAGACTATTCCCTAAAGAGCAATGTCAATGGGTAGGAGATATTGTTCACGAAGAATTAGAAGTTCCAGAAGAGCTTGAAGAATTAGAACTGAACGGAGATTTATTTCATTATTCATACGTGAATTATGAGCAACATAGGAAACGAGCCGATCATTATTCGAGTTTGACAGCCCAAAAATATGTGAATCAAGGAAAAAAAGTTGGTGTATTATCGCCATATTTGTCATGTTTAGCACGGTTTTTTTCCATGTATGTTATTAAGAAAGGTTTTTTAGACGGTTACGCCGGATTTAAAATCGCTCAAATTAGTGGTTTATCCAATCAGTTCAAATACAAAGAAGTGAGACGATTAAACGCAGAAAAGATTAGAAAATGAGAATTATTATATCGAGAACGGATAGCATTGGAGATGTTATGTTGACTTTGCCTATGTGTGTTTGGCTGAAAAAACATGTCCCAAATGCTACGCTCATCTATTTAGGAAGAGGATATACTCATGCAATTGTAGATTGCTTTTCAGTTGTTGATGAGTTTGTTGATTGGAAATCGATTGAGAATTTACCAACATCTCAAAGATCAGAAGCTTTAAAGGAATTAAAGGCGGATGTAATTATTCATGTCTTTCCAAATAAAGATATTGCCGCTTTAGCTAAAAAAGCGAGAATACCTATGAGAATTGGAACTTCTCATCGAAGCTTTCATTTGTTATCGTGCTCACATCGTTTAAATTTTTCAAGAAAAAATTCAGCACTGCACGAATCACAATTGAATTTTGAGTTGCTCAAGCCATTGGGTTTGACAGAAATTCCTTTATTAGAAGAGGTAATGAGCATGACAAGCGCATTTAACGTGGAACATTGTACTTTACCCATCACTCTTGTCGATTTGTTGGAAAGGAACGAAAAAACGGTTGTCTTGCATCCTAAATCGCAAGGAAGCGCGTTGGAATGGCCTTTAGAATCGTATTTGCAATTAGCAAATGAATTGGTTGAAAAAGGTTATACTGTTTATTTTACTGGAACCGAACAAGAAGGTGATTTGTTTCGATCGAGTTTGCCGGTCAATGATAATATAATTGATTTAACCGGTAAATTATCCCTCAAAGAATTGATTTACTTTATTTCTCAAGTGAAGAATTTGGTAGCTTGCTCTACTGGACCGTTGCATATTGCAGGGTTTTTGGGTGTAAGAGCAATTGGACTTTTTTCACCAAGAAAACCAATTCATCCAGGAAGATGGCAACCACTAGGAACAAATGTGCGTGTTTTGGTATTTGATCCAAACTGCCCGATCTGTAAAAAGAAAAAAAGCTGTCAATGCATTCAAGAAATAACTGTTGATAGTGTTTTAGCAGAAATTGAGTAATTGGGCTATTAAACCGCTTTTTCAACATATCGTTTATTCAAATTTTTTAATTGGGTTGTCGGCATTTTCACTATCGGCAGGTACAGCATATAATTATGGAATTGAAAAATGGTGGTTATATGGAATAACCTGTTTTTGTGCAATTCTTTCCGTTTACAATTTTCAACGTTTATATAAAGCAAAAAAAAATGCCCATCTCACACCTTGGTTAATTTGGGTGAATGAACATCAATCTTATTTGAAGAGCTTGATTGGAATTTCTGGTATTATTGGGCTCATCTCTTTTGTATTGTTAATTGGAAAATTGGAAATTATTCCTTTAATACTTTTAGCCGGTTTTGTAAGTTTGATTTATGTTGTTCCTTTTCGAAAAAAAAGCTTACGAGAAATCGCCTATTTAAAATCTCCGGTAATTGCTTTTGTTTGGACCTCAATCATAATCGCTTTTCCATGGGTTAATGAATACGGAATTAGTTCAACAATTTTTCCAGAACTGCTAGCGTACTTTTATTATTTCGTCGCCTTGACAATTGCTTTCGATATCCGTGATTTGAAACATGATTTTCCTATTCAAAAAACAACTCCTCAAGTAGTTGGAATTAAACGATCGAAAGTGTTTTCATATGTGTTAATTTCACTTTTTGTTATGATTATCGCAATAGTCAATGAAAATATGCGCTATAACCTTGTTTTTTACGGTGGAAGCCTATCTTCAATTCTTTTAATTCTTGGAATCAATAATCAACGAAAAGAAGGTTATTACGCTTTAATAGATGCTTCAATGATGGTTATTGGAATTTCTTATTTTGTGTAAAAAGTTAGAACGGACGCCGAGCGATAGTCGAGGTGGGAGTTTTGTCTTTTCACCCAATAAACGCCCTCACCACTTTATCATTTTTCCACATTTCACCAATTCAATTTTGAAATTTTTTTGTTCAATTCCCTCGTTGTATTTTGAAATAGCGATGTTTCCAAACTAAAATTCCTATTCCAAACTGCATGATTAATGCTCCTAACATAAGTACATTTCGAACTTCATAAATGGTAATTTAGAAATCTCTTTATGATAATTTATCATAAAGAGATTTCTTCAAATTCAAATAATAGTCTTTTTTAACGAAGAACGTTCACATGCCCTACCATCATGACTTTCTTGTCATTAAAGGATTGCTTAAATTCTATTTTCCAAGTATATGTTCCGTCTTGAACTATACTAATTTCATTATTTTCTCCGTAGGAACCATCCCATCCAACCTGGGTGTTGTGAGATTCAAAAACAATTTCGCCCCACCGATTAAAAATTAATAATGTATAACTATCTAAATCATATCCCGCTGTGAAAACAGGCAAAAAGACTGGATTGTGAGCATCATCATCAGGTGTAAATGTATTAGGTACATACACAATCACTTCTGGAGAAAGTTTAATATATTTGACTACCGTATCAGTACAACCATATTCGGAAATAGCATATAACGTAACGGCGTAATCCGTAGTTGCAAAATCATCCCCTAATAAAAATTCATGAAATGGATTTTCTCCAGTTTCTTCAGGGCTACCATCGCCGAAGTTCCATATATATGAGTCTGCTCCAGTCGATGTATTCCAGAAGTTAGTTCCATTTTCTATATTCGTCAGGTCATATTCACTTGGGTAAAAATCTGCGAGTGGATTAGGCATAATACAAACAAAATCATTTACAGAAGCTGCAGAAATACAACCTAGTGCACTAATTACTGTTAGTTGCATGTCATAACAATCTTGATTAGCGAAGTTTGCTACAAAAGGTCCACATTCATTGAAAACTTGACCATCAGAGAAGGTCCAAGTACAAGAGCTACCCGGTTCAGCCTGAGAATCCAGTAGAACTCCATTACCCATGCAACCATAAATATTTGGAGGCAAAACAATTTCTGGCATCGGGTTGGCTGTTAAAACAACTTCACTGTTTGATATACAACCGTTCAAATCTGTCACTGTCACAGTATATGTTCCAACTCCAAGATTTGTTGCTTGTAATGTTGTTTGGACAGGTATTGAATTCCATGAATAAGTATATCCTGGTGTTCCACCTGCTGAACTTGCATCAACAATGCCATCTGTTGCTCCTTCACAACTAACAGCTTGTCCAAAATAATTAGAGATAATAGTTGTGCCAGATGTAACTAATGTTGGTTGAGTTACTAGAACATTTGTTGTATGTATACATCCGTTAACATCAATTACTTCAACGTCATATGTTCCTGCTCCTACATTTATTTGGTCTTGACCTGTACCAATTGATACTCCTCCAATTGACCAAGTATACGTATACCCTGGAGTCCCACCAGTAGGATCAACTGTTATAGAACCATTTGTAGATTGAAAACAACTTACGTCCTGACCATTATAATCACTAGTCACTGTTGCGGGACCAACTAATAAATCAGGTTCAACAAGAGTAATTGTAGTGTCAAAAACACACCCATTTACATCAGTAACTAGAACATCATATGGTCCTGCAGGTAAGTTTGATGGATCTTCAACCAAACTTATAGATGCTCCTGAACTATTGGTCCAATTATAAGTATATCCAGGAGTTCCCCCTGATACCGTTAAATCAATACCGCCATCAGAAAAACCAAAACATGATATATCCTGGCCATTATAATCAGTTGAAACGATAACATCATAAACAAATGGTGCTGGATCAACTAGTGTAACTGTATTAGTTGCCGTACAGCCATTTAAATCGATTAGATCAACAGTATAGACTCCAGCTGGCAGCCCGCTTGGTGATTGAACATTACTAACTACCGTGCCCGCAGAATTAATCCATTCAAACGTAAATAATGGAGTCCCTCCTACAATATTAACTGTAACAGCTCCATCAGAAACGCCTGTACAGCTTATGTCTTCTCCATTATAATTGGATGTCACAGCTGTTGTAGTGGTGATTAAAAGCGGTTGTGTTAATAAAGTATCAAGCGCAATTTGACAGCCATTCATATCCGTTACAATTACATCATATGGTCCAGCTGGTAAATTAGCAATGTCTTCAATTATATCGGTATTTGACCAAGAATAGTTGTATCCTCCATTTCCTCCTCCTACTGAAAGATCAATCCATCCGTCAGGCGCACAACCAGATAAGTTATAACCACCAGCATAAACCGACAGTACTGCGCTTATATTCAAAACTGGTGGCTCTATTAAGGTAATAGTTGTATCAATTGTACAGCCGTTGATATCAGTTACAAGTAATCCATAAGTTCCGGCTGTTAATCCAGAAGGATCAACAAGTGTATTTTGGCCAGCTGGAATAGATCCAGGAGTAACTACGGTCCAATTATAAGTATAATCAGGTAGAGGAGAGCCTCCTAAAATCGTCATATCTATACTTCCATCGTCCTCGCCAAAACAACTTATGTTCGTGCCACTTGGATAAGTAAAGCTTACACCCGATTGCGCTAATGGAGTTGGTTCAATAAGAATTATTGTAGTATCTAATAAACACCCATTAATGTCTACAATCTGAACATCATATGTACCAGAAGTTAAATTAGACTGGTTTTGAGCTCCTCCAGTTAAACCACTTCCATCTATTGAAGTCCAAGCATACGTATATATTGGAGATCCTCCTCCTGGTCCATATGTTATTGAACCATCATTTTCTCCAAAGCAACTAATATTATCCCCACTAGGGAAAATTCCAGCTGTTATTGTTTGAGTTAGAGGAGTAGGTTGAATTAACACTATTGTCGTGTTTTGAATACAACCATTGATATCGACCATTGAGATGTCGTATGTTCCCGCAGTAAGATTCGTTTGGTCTTCAATTCCAGGTGTCAATCCACTTCCATCTAACGTTGTCCATGTATATGTGTAAATTGGGGACCCTCCGGCCGGGACATAATCAATCCCTCCATCATTGAAACCAAAACAACTAATATTATCTCCACTTGGGAATAATGGGGAAGTGATCGTTTGTGTCAATATTGTCGGTTCAGTTAATGTTATTGTTGTATTTTGAACACATCCATTTATATCAGTCATTGTAACATTGTACGTTCCTTCAGTAAGGTTTAGTTGATCTTCTAGCCCTGGTGTTAATCCACTTCCATCAACTGTAGTCCAAGTGTAAGAATAAACTGGTGATCCTCCAGTTGGAACGTAATCAATTCCGCCATCATTGAACCCAAAACAACTAATATTGTCACCACTTGGGAAAACAGGAGATGTGATTACCTGAGTCAATGCTATTGGTTCTGTTAAAATGATTGTTGATGTTATAGTACATCCATTCAAGTCTGTTACAGTCACATTATAAGTTCCAACTAATAAATTTGTAGGGTCTTCAGCTCCTGTAGTAAATCCATTAGGCCCAGCCCAAGCATAAGAATAAGGTAATGTTCCGCCAATAATTGTCAAATCAATTGAGCCATCATCAAATCCAAAACAACTGATATTTGTTCCACTTGGGTAGGTTGGTGACGTAATTGTTTGAGTCATGCCATTTGGTGCAAGTAATGTCGCAGAACTGGTTGTAATACATCCGTTTTGATCTGTAACTGTTACTGTATACGCTCCAGCTGCTAATGCTGAA
>JBEAUV010000124.1:0-8497 GCA_041161265.1 Bacteroidota bacterium
ACTTTATTCTAAAAGCTGAAATTACTTATGGAGGGATTAGTGAAAAGAAAAAAGTTCACTATAAAGAATACAATTTTGATTACAATGCAATATTAGATGTTCGCTCCAAAATTAGTTCAGCATTTTATGCAATTGCAAAAACTGAAAATTCAATTCAGTCATACACGAACTTTATTCAGTTGCACCCATGGGCAAATGAAATTTTTGATGCAACAAATACGAGAGATTCATTAGCTTATAATCTCGCTAAAAAGGAAAATACTTCAGCTGCTTTTCAGTATTTTTTAGATAATTATCCTCTAAGTGGGCTTCTTACAATTGTACAAGGAGAATTTAATCTTGCTCAATACCGTGAGATGACAATTTCAAATAACTTACTTTCTTATTTAGAGTTCATTGCCAAATGTCCCAATAATCCTTATGTTTTAGAAGCGGAAGATCGAATCTATGAAATTTCAACTGAATCAAATTTAATTGAATCCTATTTTTGGTTTATACAAACGTATCCAAATAACAGAAACATTAATGTTGCTTGGCGAAATATCTATCAGCTATACATGGCTGAATATTCGGATGAAAGAATCAATCAGTTTAAGATTGACTATCCGAATTATCCCTTTCTTCAAGAATTGGAAGATGATTTAATATATATGAAACTCAATCTGCTTCCATATAAAGACCAAAGTTATTACGGTTTTATGGATTATTCAGGTGAAATTATTATTCAAGCCGATTATGAGCAATTGAGCTTTTTCAAAGAAGGTTTGGCATTGGCAATGAAAAATGGGTCATTTGGTTATATTGACAAAGCAAATCGTGTTGTAATTCCTTTTCAATATTCATCTGGAACTGATTTTGAAAATGGAAGAGCGTTAATTGAGGTTGAAGGTAAACAAGGAATGATTGATCGTGGCGGAAATCTTGTGTTTCAACCTGTATTTAAAGATCTCGGTCAACTTTCGGAGAATTTAGCTTACGGTTCTAAAGATAGTCTATATGCTTATTACGACAAAAACAGTAACCTAAGAATCACTGAAAAGTTTGAAGAAGCTTATGCTTTTATCGGCGGGATTGCAAAGGTTCAACAAAATGGTAATCAGGGATATATTGATGAGTTCGGAACATTTGTCGTTCCTCCAGGCTATCCAGAGATTTCTTTTTTCAATGATTCATTATTACAATTTAAAGATGAAGAGTTAATTGGATTAATGAAGAAAAATTGTCAAGTTGCTGTTCCTGCTCAATTTCAAGAAATTGGTCAATTATCTAGCAATAGGGCATTATTTGTTAAAGATGACATGATTGGATTTGTTGATGGTGCAGGTAAAATTATCCTTCCTCCAAACTATGAAACATTTCCAAATTATTTCAAGCGGTCACAATTTCTTTCAAATCTAGCTGTCGTATATCAAAAAGGAAAGTTTGGTATTATCGATAATAATGGAAAAATAATTGTTCCAATTACCTATAATAATATAGGTGAATTAAGTTCCTTAACTGCTTTTACAAAAGGTAATGGCTGGGGTTTTATGGATCTCACTGGAAAAACTATTTTACAACCAGCGTATGATTATGCAGAAAGTTTTAAAGATGGAACTGCAATTGTTGAGAAATTGACATTACAAGGAGTTATTGATGTTAAAGGAAAAGTTCTGATTCCTATTTCTTATACCTCTATTGATCGACTAACAAAAGAGCTGTTTCTTGTTTCAAATGGTGCTCAATTTGGGGTATTCACAACGAAAGGAGAAATGGTTGTGCCATTAGAGTATCAACAAATTAGGGTAATTGACAAAGATTTCTTAGTTTTAATTAATAGTAATGAGGTACACTATTTGTTTGTTCCTGAAAAAAGAATCATTCAATCTAAGGTAAAAGGTGAGTAAGTTTTTTAACATTTTCGACAAATACAAATTTGGGATATTAGCTGCATTCGCTACTTATATTGCAATTTTCATGTATTTGCAAATGAAAACATATAATCAATATTTCCCAATAGTTCCTTTTTATGCAGCTCCAGAAGTGACCATTGAAGAGAAATTAATAGAAGTTACACCTGAGAATCTTGAAATTTTTAAAAATCAAAATACGGGAAAAGCAAAAAATATCGCGAGAGATCAAAATGACACGAGAAAACGTTCAGATGAAAATTGGTCGCAAAACAAATCAGTAGGTCAAGCAGAACAATCCGTTAAAGATTACGAGAAAAAGCTCTTTCAAGAGGCTGGGGGAGACGCTAAAAGACAAAGCATCAAAAAGGAAATGGATGCAAGAAACAATCAAAAAACGACCACGAATTCTGCGTCAAAAGAAAAGTCATCATCTAGTCAAAATGGAGGAAATACAGCGTTTTCTGGAAATGTAATGGTTGATTGGTCTTTGTCCGGTAGAAATCCACACCAAAATAATAACTGGTATATTCGAAATCCAGGTTATACTTGCGGATATGGTTCGACTGGAAGAGTTTCCGTTAAAATTAAAGTAAATCAAAATGGAGATGTTATCGAAGCAATACCAACTGGGTCAGCTGGATCAAATTCATGTATGATTGAACAGGCTGTGAAATATGCTAAACTTTCTCGATTCAATTATTCGGGAACAGCTGCAAAAACGCAAGAAGGAACGATAATTTACACCTTCGAAGCACAGTGAAATGAGAAATTTGTTACGTAAGTTAGTTCCAGGTTTTTTGCTTAATTATTATCGAAAAGCAAAGAAACAAAAGCGATCAAACCAACTTCTTTCGGATAAATCTACAGGCGAAATTATTTCAAAAATATCTTTAATTAAAGCCTTTAAGAAAATTGGAATCGCATCAGGTGATACAGTTCTTGTGCATGCTAGTTTATCTCAAATCGGATATATTGAAAACGGCGCAAAAGACGTAGTTGAGGCTTTATTAGAATCTGTTGGCAAATCTGGAAATATATTAATGCCGAATTCTCCCAACGCTCAATACCAACTAGATTATATTCAACAATTGGATTATTTTGATGTTTTGAATTCTCCTTCTAAATTAGGTGCAATAAGTGAGTATTTCAGAAAACTGCCAGATGCGATAAGAAGCGCTCATCCAACTGAACCAGTTTCTTGTATTGGTCCTGATGCTGCTTATTTTGTTGGAAATCATTTTGGGAATTTGACGCCTTACAATGAGAACAGTCCATTTTTTAAAGTAGCAGAAAAAGGAGGTAAAATTCTTTATTTAGGTGTGACATTCGATAATGCTGGAACCAGTTTGCATTGTGTTGAAGATGCAGTCGACGATTTTAAATTCAATGTATATTATCCTAAAGAGTTTGTTGCTAAGATTAAGTTTGCTGACGGGGCGATGGACGAAATGAAAACGATGGTTCATAATCCCGAACAAAGTAAAAAAAGAAAATGTGATGGACTGATTCCGCTTTTGGAAGAAAAAGATGTTTTAGTGAAGGTTAAAATTGGAAATGCTGATTCACTGCTTGTGTATGCAAAAGAAATGATGAAAGTTTTGATTGAAGAATACAAAACGAATGGTGTTACAATGTACACTCCAAAAGGAAGTTGAGAATCTTAGAAGTGGTTACAAATTTATATTTCTTTAAGCTGCAAGGTTCTTAAAGTATTAATCATTAATGAGATGATTGTCATCATTGATATGCTTAGGAATTGGCAATTAAACAATAAATCCATCGATATCATTGCCTATATATAATGTAAGAACCTTATCTAACAGTTCTTTCTCAGATACTATTTCATCTACTGAATCAAAGAACTTTCAAAACTAATTTGCTCAAATGCTTTAACTTTTACTTCAACATATATTTTTGATCCACTATCATTTTCTGTTAAAATAGCTGCCAAATGAGAGATTTTCATTCCTTTTCCTTTTCTAATTTGTATAACTTCACCAAGTCCCTTTCTAATTCTCCTTCGAAGTAGTTTTTCAGCCTGCAGTAACTATTTGTTTTTTTTTACAATATAAGCTTGCGAATCATTAAATAATTAAAAGAAATTATTATTTCCTGCAACAAATTAGGTTAATTTTGCACTCTCAATTCCAATTTATTTGAACCATGGAAGTTTTAGAACAAAGACATATTGAATTTAGCCGTGAAGGATTTGATGATCAAGAACTTTTGGTCATATACAAGACATTAATTAAGCCTCGTTTAATTGAGGAAAAAATGCTAATCTTATTACGTCAAGGGAAAATTACTAAATGGTTTTCTGGTTGGGGTCAAGAAGGAATATCAGTAGGTTGTGCATATGCAATGAATGACGATGAGTATATTTTGCCGATGCACAGAAATTTAGGGGTTTTTACAACACGTGGAATTCCTATGAATAGATTATTCTCTCAATTTCAAGGTAAAATATCTGGTTTCACAAAAGGCAGAGATCGTTCATTTCATTTCGGAACGCAAGAATATAAATTAGTTGGAATGATTTCGCATCTTGGACCACAATTGGGAATTGCAGATGGAATTGCATTGGCTACTAAATTAAGAAAAGAAAAGAAATCTACTATTGTTTTCACAGGTGATGGTGGTGCTTCTGAAGGAGATTTTCATGAATCATTAAATGTTGCATCAGTTTGGGATTTACCAGTCATTTTTGCAATAGAGAATAATTGTTGGGGTTTATCAACTCCTTCATCTGAACAATTTCGTTGTAAACAATTCATAGACAAAGGAATTGGTTATGGAATGGAAGCTGTGCAAGTGAATGGTAACAATATTTTGGATGTTATTCGTGCAGTCAGAAAAATAAACGAGGACATTAGAGAAAATCCTAAACCTTATTTATTGGAATTAATGACCTTCAGAATGCGTGGACATGAAGAAGCATCGGGAACAAAGTATTATCCTGAAGGATTACAAGATGAATGGTCAAAACAAGATCCTATAATGAATTTCGAATTATATTTGAAAGAGTTGGGGATTTTGAATGAAGAAGAAATCGAAAAAGTTCGAAAAGAAATTAAGGATGATATTCAAGCAGGATTTGATATTGCTCAAGCAGAAAGTCCTATAAATACATCAATCGAAGAAGAGATAGAAGATGTTTACGCTCCTTTTGTACAAAATGTAGTTGAAGGAAAAGGTGACAAAACTGAAAAACGATTTATTGATGCAATTCAAGATGGATTGCGCCAGTCAATGGAAAAATACCCAGAATTAGTCATTATGGGTCAGGATATTGCAGAATACGGTGGTGCATTTAAAGTGACTGAGGGTTTTGTGGATCAATTTGGCAAAGACCGTGTTCGAAATACGCCAATTTGTGAATCTGCAATCGTTGGTGCAGGTTTAGGGTTGTCCATTTCAGGAATGAAAGCAATTGTTGAAATGCAATTTGCTGATTTCGTAACATGTGGTTTTAATCAGATTATTAATAATTTAGCTAAAATGCATTGGCGTTGGGCACAAAATGCAGACGTTGTTGTTCGAATGCCA
This sequence comes from Bacteroidota bacterium, assembly GCA_041161265.1. Classification (GTDB taxonomy): domain Bacteria; phylum Bacteroidota; class Bacteroidia; order Flavobacteriales_D; family Crocinitomicaceae; genus M0103. Next base: position 5,439 of record JBEAUV010000124.1, read on the forward strand.
ACTGGCGCAGGTTCAGCAGCAGGACCATTTCATTCTCAAAGTAATGAAGCGTGGTTTACACATACACCAGGATTGAAAGTTGTATATCCATCAACTCCATACGATGCAAAAGGATTAATGAATGCAGCTATTGAAGATCCAAATCCAGTAATGATCTTTGAACACAAAAATTTATATAGAAGTTTGAAGGAAGAAATTCCAAATGACTATTATACCGTTGAAATTGGTAAAGCAAGAACTGTTACCGAAGGTTCAGACTTGACAATTATCACCTATGGAATGGGAGTTCATTGGGCAACTGAAGCAATTGAAATGTTACCTAATATTACAGCTGAAATAGTTGATTTAAGAACACTTTTACCTTTAGATACAAATGCGATTTATAATGCAGTAAATAAAACTGGAAAAGTAATTGTATTACATGAAGACTGTATGACAGGTGGAATAGGAGGTGAGTTGGTTGCACTAATCAATGAGAATTGTTTTAATAATTTAGATGCTCCAGTAAAAAGAGTTGCATCATTAGATACACCAATTCCATTTGCTGAAACGTTGGAAAACCAATTTTTACCAAAAGAACGCTTGAAAAACGCAATTAACGAATTACTTAATTATTAAGTAAGAATAAATGAACGATGGGAATATCGTTTGATAAAAAATATGGACGAAATAACTTTTAAGGATTTAAATCTCAATAAGCAATTAATCAATGCATTAGATGAATTGGGATATATCCATCCTACAACGATACAAGTGAAAGCATTTCCAGTTATCATGTCAGGAAAAGATATGTTGGGGATAGCTCAAACTGGAACAGGAAAAACATTAGCATTTTTATTACCGTGCTTAAGACAATGGAATTTTTCAAAAGACAGACTTCCTCAAATATTGATCATTGTTCCAACAAGAGAATTAGTGGCTCAAGTTGTTGAAACTGTAGAGAAGCTTACCACTCATATGACTTTAACAGTTGTAGGGGTATACGGTGGAGTGAATATTAGAACACAAGCTGAACAAGTTAGTTTAGGCTTGGATGTTTTGGTAGCTACACCAGGTAGATTACTTGATTTAGTTCTAAGAGGCGATTTGGCATTAAAAGGGATAAAAAAATTAGTGGTTGATGAAGTTGATGAAATGTTTAATCTTGGATTTAGACACCAATTGAAAAATGTTTTGGAACTTTTACCAGAAAAAAAACAAAGTATGTTATTTTCGGCAACAATGAATGAAGAAGTTGAAGCTTTGTTAGAAGATTACTTTATTTCACCAGTGAAAATTGAGGCGGCTCCAGCAGGAACACCTTTAGAAAATATTCTTTTAACCGGTTATAAAGTTCCGAATTTCAATACAAAATTGAACCTGCTTGAACAGTTACTTTCGACAACCAAAGAAATGGAAAAAGTATTGGTTTTCGTTTCAAGTAAATCTTATGCTGACGTTGTTTACGAGAGATTGTCGCAGAAATTTGAAGATCGTTTAGGTGTAATCCATTCAAATAAGTCACAAAATTTCAGGTTCAATGCTGTAAATAAATTTCACAGTGGTGAAACAACAATTTTGATAGCAACTGATATTATTTCGAGAGGAATGGATATTTCAAAAGTGACTCATGTTATCAATTTTGATGCGCCTGATGATTTTGAGAATTTCATTCATAGAGTTGGTAGAACAGGTAGAGCTGACCAAGAAGGAGAGGCAATTAGTTTGTTCTCTGAATATGAGAAAACATTGAATGAGAGAATTGATGAAGGTTTAGGTAAAATAAAAATCAAGTATTTGAAATTACCTGCGGATCTAGAAATCTCAACAGAGTTAATCTACGATGAGGAACCGAAAATCAATATGCCGAATGTTGATATTAAAATTCCTAAAAGAGAAAATGTTGGTGATGCTTTTCATGAAAAGTCTGCGAAAAATCAAAAAGTGAATGTCAGAAAAGATTGGAAAAAAACCAAAATGGAAAAATATGGTAGACCTAAGACAAAAGGTCAGAAACTAAAAAAGAAGAAATAAAAAAAGCCCCTTCAAACTATGTTTGAAGGGGCTTTTTTTATTAATTACGGTCTTAGTCCTTAATCAACGTATATCCAGGATATTTCTTAATATCAAATACAAACTTTGTGTCTTCAATTGCAGGATTCGATTGAAATTTCGTTAAAGTATAGGTCATTACAGTTCCATCTTTCGCTTTCATAATTGCTTTTTTCAATTCGTTGGATGTTTTAGAGATATACAAAATGATTGTATGGTAATCAACTTTAGCAGGATTCTTTGGATATAAATAAATTACGTGTACTGCTTCGTTGTTTAATTTGTCTTCTTTTTCGTATTTATTTTTAAAACCACTTTCCCAAATTGTCATTAATTTCTTTGGATTCATTCCTTCATCACCCGCTTCATTGGCATCTGTTTCATAAACAGATTTTTCTTCTTTTACGATAGTCCACGATTTAATACCATTTGAAATAATAGTATTATCGCCATAAGAAGCATAGAATTTATCACCTTTTACCCAACCTTTTCCTGTTTCACTTTCGTTTGAACCGTTTGTTGCGTTTTTTATATTTGCTGTGAATTCAATATAAAAGGATTTTTGACTTTTCATTTTTGTTGAAAGCTTGTCTAAAATCCCCTGAGATTTTGCGTCTTGACCAAAGCTGTTAAAAGATAATAATACTAAAAGTGTAAGAAATAATTTCATGTTCGTTTGTTTTCTGTGCAAATATCAGAAATTGTGCCAAATAAAAAATATTTAAATCAACTTAATTAGTTGTATTGAGTAGTAAATTTAATGTATCAGAATTAATATCATGTTTACCATTGTAAATTAAAGTTTTAAAACCCGCCGATTTGTAATAATCAATAATTTCAGTTCTTTGATTTACAGAGTGAAATTCATCTTCATTTCCAATTACGAAAAATTTATTTTGAGAATTTGAATTTCCCAATTCATTTTCAATGTTTAAATCAGGTGGAAAAACAGCTGCCCAAATTATTAATTGATCGATTTTAAATTGGTTATTATAAAACCATCTTATTGCTGTTGCACCACCTTGAGA
>JBEAUV010000125.1:0-8466 GCA_041161265.1 Bacteroidota bacterium
ATTCGGACATTTTATTCCAGCGAGAATCTTCAAAACAAGAGTAGAAAAATTCTATCTATTCTTTAATCCTTGGTTTTCTCTTTTTAAGAAAAAAGTAGGTGATACTGAATGGGGAATTGGATGGTTACCATTGGGCGGATATGTGAAAATTTCTGGGATGGTTGATGAATCTATGGACAAAGAGCAATTGGCTTTGCCTCCTCAACCTTGGGAATTTAGAGCGAAGCCAGCATGGCAGCGTTTGATTATTATGGTTGGTGGTGTAACTGTCAATTTATTATTAGGGATTTTCATCTACATCTGCGTGATGTTCGCTTATGGCGAAGAGCAAATTAAACCTACTGATTTAAAAGCTGGTGTTGCTATCAATCCTTATTTGGAGAAATATAACCTTCAATCGGGGGATAATATTTTATCAATTGATGGTCAAAAGATTACGCATGTCAATGATATCAATAACATCATCATGTTGCGTGATGGTAGAAAATTGAATGTTCAACATGCTGATGGTAAAAAAGAAATTATCACTTTACCAGAAGGAATTGATTACGAATTGTTTCAAAATGGTGCTTTTCCAGCGATTGCTTTGCGCCATAAATCAAATGAAGTTGACTCTGTTATGGCGAAAACTCCAGCATTAGCAGCAGGTTTGTTAAAAGGTGATAAAATCATTGAAATCAACAAAGAAACCGTTGTCTATTATGATGATATTCAACGTTTGTTGTATGCTTCAAAAAACAAAAAAGCTGAATTAACGATTGTTCGTAATGGCATAGAAAAAACATTAACGACTCAAGTTAAACCTGAAGGAACAATTGGATTTGCTGTTAAAACAACCAAGTATTTTGATGAGAAAAGTATCAAACATGTTGATTACAGTTTTGGAGCTAGTATCGGAGAAGGAATTGATAAAGGGTTTCACACGTTGAGTGATTATGCTTCTCAATTGAAATTCATTTTCACGAAGAAAGGCGCAACATCAATTGGTGGATTTGGGGCAATTGGCGGAATGTTTCCTTCGACATGGAATTGGCAAATATTCTGGATGAATACAGCGTTGATTTCGATCATTCTTGCGTTTATGAATATTCTTCCAATTCCAGCCTTGGATGGTGGACACGTTGTGTTCTTATTGTATGAAATTGTAACGGGAAGAGAAGCTCCGCAAAAAGTATTAGAAGTGGCTCAATATATTGGTTTTTTCCTTTTAATGGGACTTCTGTTATACGCAAATGGAAATGATTTGTACCGTTGGCTATTTGGTTCTTAACCGTTTATAAGGTTATTTAATCTTTTAACTGAGGATTTTACTTCTCTAAATAAAAAGTGCTTTTTAAAAGAAGCTTAAATTGTAAATTGCTTAAAAATTAGACTCATGAAAAAAATTATTTTATCACTCGCTTTTATTGCTACGACAACTTTATCATTGGTTGCGCAGCTTACAGAAGGTCATATTACTTATAAAATTGATATGTCTTCAGATGATCCTGAAATGGAAATGGCAGTTAGCATGATGCAAGGCTCAACTTTGGATATCCTTTTCAAGGAAAATGTGACTCGTTCAGAAATGAAAATGGGAACAATGATGACAATGACAACAATTACAGATGAAAAATCTGGTGAGTTATTAATGCTTATGGGTGGAATGATGGGAAACAATGCCATTAAAACAACTACTGAAGAAATGCAAAAAAATCAACCTGAGAAACCAAAATATGAAGTCGTTTTAGGAAATGAGACAAAAACAATTGAAGGATATGTTTGTAAAAAGGCAACATTAACTGATGAAGATGGTGGAGAAACAGTTTTTTGGTACACAGAGGACATCAAAGTTTCTAAAAAAGGTCAGAGTTATTTAAACGAGGATGTACCAGGTTTTCCAATGCAATTTGAAATTAATAATGGAGGGATGAAAATGGCTATGACAGTTCAAACTTTAGAACAAAAATTAGACAAAAAAACTGCTGATTTATTCAAAATGACAGTGCCTGAAGGATATAAGGAAATGACTTTAGATGATTTAAAGAAAATGGGGATGGGAATGTAAACCCTAATAGAAATATTTAAAAAGGAGATACAAATTTGTATCTCCTTTTTTGTGTCATTTATTTTAGCTTAATAAATTTCGCTGTGTGATCGCCTGAAGATTTCCGAATTGAAACGAAATATTCTCCCGGACTCAACTCTCCAATTTCAAAAGAAATGGCATGTGTTCCTTGATTTATATTACTATCGAAAACAGTTTTAACAGATCGACCATTGAAATCAACTACTTCAATTTTCACCCATTCACTTTGTGCTTCAAAACGAATAGAAGTGTTTGAAACAGCAGGATTAGGGAACAATAAGATTTTGTTTTTAGCAAATTCCTCTTCTTCAATTCCAACATTACATGCGCCAAGAACTGAATAATACGTAACTGTTTGTTCAAATAAAGGCTGTATATCTGCTACTGGAACTTCAAACCAGTCTTTTAGTACTGAAGCATAAATATCTCTGAAATCAATTTGCATACTTACACCTTCTTGATCATTGATTACATTTCCAATCGTTGGATTTGGCCCAATAATTCCGGCATTCACACATGATCCAAACAAAAATAACGGAGCTGCGTCACCGTGATCTGTCCCAAGACTTGCATTTGAAGCAATTTGTCGACCGAACTCAGAGAAAGTCATTCCTGCAACTCTATTTGAAATTCCAAGTAAATTCAAATCATCTTGAAAAGCATTGATTGCATCTGATAATGTATTAATTAAATCAGCATGCGTTCCTGCCATCACATCTGTAGAACTAACTTGTGCATCGTGCGTATCAAAACCATTGATATTCAAAATGTAAACTTTCGTCTTCAATCCACCAGAAATCATTTGTGCAACGTTCTTAAGATGCATTGCTAATGGATTATTTGCATCGTATAATGTTGAAAGCGTGTTTCCTGCATTGGCGGCTGTATTTATTTGACCTCCATATGCATTTGTTTGATCTATTAACGTGGATAAATATTCCATGTGTGATCCGTAATAAGTCCCATCATTTGTAACATTACTAGCCAATAAATTAACCGTTGCAAAAGGATCTTCCAACGCTTGAGAAAAGTTCGCCATTAGTCCTTGACAAGTTGAAGATACTTCATACCCCATGCTTATTGCAAAAGGATCTGGATACGTTATATTCGGATAATCCGCAGGATAATTTGGATAATCGTTATCAAACTGGCGACCCAACCAACCCCGTGTTTCATTCTGATCCAACATTCCTGTTGACCAGATATCCATTGATCTAAAATGAGATCGATTTTGTTCTGGATAACCTACATTTTGCACCACCGTTAATTGACCAGAATTGAACATGCTTTGCATTCCTGTCATAACAGGGTGAAATCCAACCTCAGGTGTAATTGCTAATATTGATGGTTCAGGGATAACAATATTGGATCTTTGGAGTGTAAGATTTGAATATTGATCAACGGGGATAACCGTATTCAATCCGTCATTACCTCCGTTCAATCTAATAAGCACCAACACTCTATCTTCAGCAGTTTTCGAATAATTAAATAATTTTTTTGAAATTGCTTGGTAATTAATCCCTTTTAATACAAACGGAGTTGCTAAAGAGGCTAATGATATATTTTTTACAAAATTTCTTCTTTTCATAACGCTACTTTTTCTCCTTAAATTGTTTGGAATTGTGGAATTTGAAATATTCTCATCAATACTAATTCAACCCTTTGTTTTACGGGATTTGAAAACGCTGTATTTCCTGTATTTACCAGATAATCATTGTATTGAAGGGTCCATTCAAAATCTGGCTGACCGTTTGTAAGTATTAATTTCAGCGTTAATTTTTGTGCTACTGAAATTGGTTTAGGACAAAACACATCACACATGTCATCAATTACAGTTATTGCATCGGAAGGAAGAGACAAGCCATCAACAAAAGTCAAAGCATTTAATTTTAGGTTATCTCCATTCACAGGTATTCCTGTAAAAACAGTAATATAACTTGCAAGATCAAAGCGTGATTTAATATGTGTTGAATTAACCCATAATTTAGAAAAGGCTGGTGCTTGGTAATATTCAATCCAACCGGCTACACTTGGAGGAGTTGCATAAGCTTGACCCATATTTTCAGCAAACCAATAAATGCTCAAATACATATCTGAATCAGTTGCTAAATTGAAATTCGGTGCAGAAGAGGTTGCATTAAACATTCCATAAACAACTTCCAATGGACTACGAATCATAGAACCTCTTAGCGCAACATCATAAAAATGTTCACTTGACAATAATTCTTGCATGACAGGTAAAACATTGTAATTATTGGCAATCATTGTTGCTGCCATTTCTGCAATAACAGAAGTTTGAACAGTAGGTGTAAGATCATAATTAACAAAATAACGGTACAATTTTGTACAGATATAAGTTGCTACTTGTGGTTGTTGGAAAATAATGTCAATGTAATTTGAATATTCTGTTGCACCACCATCAGGAATTGTGACACTTCCAAAATGAGCTGACAATTGTTTTGTTGTTGCGTCATGCAAAATTGGATAAAATGTTGAGACAGGACTTGTTAAAGTGTCGCTCCTAAGACCTTCAACTAGAAATCCGGTAAAAATTTTTGCCCCAGCAGCGACATCATCTTCTGTATAATTTGTGTAGTCACCAGGTCCAATTTGTGGGCCTTTGCCAATTGTAAAAAGCTCTAAAATTTCTCTAGCGTAGTTTTCATTTGGGCTAAACACATTGTTACTCGCACCATTCAAAAACAACATCATACATGGGTCAATAGTTACATCTTTTACAAGTTGTTTAAAATTCCCTAGTGCATGTGAGCGCAATAACATGTGATAATTGTATGTTGCTCTTGAATCTTGTGTTGCAGTTGCCGAAAAATGATTTTGCCAAAAAAGGCACATTTTTTCAGATATGTTGAGTTGCTCAGTATTGATTCTCTTCATCATCCATGCACCAAGTGATTTAATTCGTGCATTTTCTGTTAATTGTGCATCTGTAACATTTGCAGGATAAACACTATTAATCCAAGTTGCACCTACTGTTGAGATTGTGTCATTTGGATCATATGTAATTGGATCTGAAACCGCAGGAATTTGCAACAAAGCTGTAACGGTTGTTGCCATTCCATTTGCTACTGCATCCAATATTTGTTGGTTAGTAGCTCCAAACATAGTTCTTCGAAGTAAATGTGCAGCTTCTGCTTTTGTCCAAGTACCTGTATAAGGAACCATGCTCAAAGAAATTGGTTCTTCAATTTGTTGGTCAGGAGTCATGTAGTAAGTTTTAAAAATCTAATATATGAAAAAAATCAATCGTGTCGAGCACCTTTAAATATTTTAAATAAATGCAACACAAATGGGAAGATTGACTCCATCGATTCTGTTGCTCCTTTAGTTGAGCCAGGCAATGCCACAATAAATGTCTTACCTTTCACGCCAGCTACACTTCTAGAAAGCATTGATAACGGCGTTCTTTCTTGTCCATAACTTCTAATTGCCTCTTCTATTCCAGGAATTCTTCTGTCGAGAAGCGGAAGAATTGCTTCAGGGGTAATATCACGCACAGATAAACCGGTTCCGCCAGTATAAATCAAAATATCAGTGCACTCAGCAACGTGTTTATTTAAAACATTTTGAATATCAATTAGTTCATCTGGCACTACAACGTAATCAATTACGTTCACTGAACAGGTGTTCAATTTGGCAATAATAGCTTTCCCTGCTTTATCTTCTTTTACGCCAGCATGTATGGTGTCTGAACAAACAACAACTGCTGCTTTCAATCCAAGATTTTCAAACTGAATTTTCCAATCTGATTTACCACCTTTTTTCTCTAAAAGTTTAATATTGTTGATTTCAATTCCTTTGTCAATAGGTTTCAACATATCATACATGGTTAAAGCTATTACACTAGCGCCATGCATTGCTTCTACTTCAACCCCAGTGCGGTAAATACATTTCACTTCTATCTCGACAAAAATATTTAACCCTTCGATTCGGTAACTAACGGCAGTGTATTCAATAGGTAATGGATGACAATCGGGAATCATATCAGCTGTTTTTTTAACAGCAAATAATCCAGCTGTTTTTGCCATTTCAAAAACATCTCCCTTTGGAACTAGTTTATTGACTAATGCATCGATTGTTTCTTGCTTACTAACAGTCACAGTTGCTTGAGCAATTGCAATTCTAAGTGATTTATTTTTATGTGTGATTTCTACCATTTTCTTTTAAATATTGACTTTCCAAACATGCGATGAATCAGCAAACAATTCTTTGCCAAAAACAGGTACTTTTTCTTTGATTTCTTCAACAATAAATTCAATAGCTTTTTGTGCCATTTTTCGATGTTTGGAAGAGACGAAAACAAACAGACAAATTTCTCCAGCTTCAACTACACCAATACTATGATAAATATGCATACAGACAAGTTCAAATTTTTCAAATGCAGCTTCACGAATTTCATCAAACACTTTATTTGCCATTTCTTCATAGGCAGAATACTCGATAGCCAAAACATCTTTTCCATCAATTTCATCTGCTCTTACTTGACCCAAAAAAATCTGATGGGCACCAATCGTTTTTTTTGATTGATGTTTAGCAATTGAATCTCCAATGAACTGTGCAGAAATAGCTCCTTGTTTAAAGCAATTTTTTAGCGCTTTGTCTTCCTTTCCCATTCTTCTATAAATTGTGTTGAAATTCCATTAAATAAATTGATCAGATTACTATATTCATATTCCTCTTGAAGGATTTCTATAGCTTTTTTACTTCTACTACCTGATTTACAAAAAACAACAATTTTCTTTGATTTCGAAATTAAATTCACCTGATTTTTAAGTTCACCCAAGGGAATTTTCAATATATTTTCTCCTTCAAAAAAGGGCAATTCACCGACTTCTCGAACGTCTAATAAAATATATTGATCGCTCTCATTTAATAATTCCTGATACCTTATTTCGTTTATGACTAAATTCGAACAAATAGTCGAATAATTCTTTTTGTTTAATTGATTGTCTTTGAACAAGGATTCATAATCGAACTCTTGATTTTTATGAATCGAAAAGTAATCTGTTGTGTTTTTTAGTGCATTATAAACAAGTAATTTACCCGACAACACTTCTCCGATTCCAGTAATCAATTTTATCACTTCGTTTGCTTGCAGAACACCAATAATTCCAGGTAAAACACCAATAACTCCTGATAATGAACAATTAGTCGTTGATTCCTCTGTTGGTAATTGTGGGAACAGGCATCGATATGTTGGTCCATTTTGAAAATTAAAAACACTTACTTGTCCTTCAAATCTGTAGATGGATCCATAAACCAATATTTTTTGTAATAAAACACACGCATCATTTACAAGAAAACGTGTTGCATAATTGTCTGAGCAATCGACTACAATATCATAGTTTTGGATTATCTCCAAAGCGTTTTCAGATTCTAGAGAAAATGGAAAAGCTTCAATATCAATATAAGGATTTAAGCTTTTTAATTTGTTTTTACTTTCGATTGCTTTGTTCTTCCCAATTGATTCAAAATCGAACAAAATTTGGCGGTGTAAGTTTGATATATCTACAGAATCACCATCCACAATCCCAATTTGTCCCACACCTGCTGCTGCAATGTATTGCAATAGTGGGCATCCCAATCCACCAGCTCCAACAACTAATACTTTGAATTGTTTCAGTTTTAATTGACCTGACATACCAATTTCATCAACCAATAATTGACGAGAATAATAAGCTATTTCGTTTTCTGTAAGCATATTTTTTCAACCTCCCGCAAAAGGAGGTAAAATTGCAATTGTTTTTACTTCTTTATTATTAATTGAATTCGTTAAAACTCCATCAACTGCTGTTGTAAAAGTCATTCCTTCTAGAGCTGGGTATTTTGTAATGATTGATTTTTTAATATCCAATTTATCGATAATATCTGTATCCAAATTAATCTCTTCTATTTGAAGGCTCAATTTTTCTGCTATCATTCCAAAAAATCGTATTTCACACTTCATAACTCACTTTTTCGTAATTCTTCAGGTGTGTTAATATTTGCGAACGACTTATTCTTTATTTGCGGCAATAATTTTTCTATATCTAAAATTTTAAAATCACACCCATTAATGAATTGTTCCACTTTTAACATATTCAAAATCAAATGTTCGCCTAATGCTTTCAATAAACATGAATCGTAAATACCGATTAACGGGTGTAATTGATTTTGAAATTTAACAATTGATACTTGCTCCTGTCCAGATTCCCGAATCAAACAGTCAATAATAGTTTCATCGATATAAGGGATGTCACAACTAAGCATTAAATTTTTGGAAGTTTTAGATTTCGAAAGGCCTGTGTAAATTCCACCAAGAGGACCTTTATCTTCTATAATATCGGGGAAGACAGGAAACCCAAATTTTTGATATTCACTATTGTTTGAGATTATAATAA
>JBEAUV010000126.1:0-8395 GCA_041161265.1 Bacteroidota bacterium
GAAAGTAGCAAGCGAAATCAACATTCCATTTACTGTAGGTGGCGGCATTTCATCGGTTGAAGATGCTTTTAATTTACTGAACAATGGAGCAGATAAAATAAGCGTAAACTCATCTGCAATAAAAAACCCTAAGTTGATTCAGGATTTAGCCAAACGATTTGGAAATCAATGTGTTGTTTTGGCTATTGATGCAAAATTTATTAATGGAAAATGGATTATTTTTCAAGCGGGAGGAAGAATCCAAACCGATTTGGAATTGTATGAATGGGCGAAAAAAGGAGTAAGTCTTGGTGCTGGAGAAATATTGTTTACCTCTATGGATAATGATGGAACGAAAAGCGGATTTGCAATCAATCCTTTATCCAAACTGGCTAAATGTGTGAATGTTCCAATAATTGCTTCTGGCGGCTGTGGTAAAATAGAACATTTCAAGGAGGTATTCGAACAAACAAATGTCGATGCTGCATTGGCTGCTAGTGTCTTTCACTTCGGTGAAATTGAGATTCCAGCCTTAAAAAACTATTTAAAAACAAATAATATCGAAATAAGATGATAGATATAGAAATGATTGATTTTAATAAATCGAATGGATTAATACCTGTAATTATTCAAGACAATAATACACTTCTTGTTTTAATGCTGGGATATATGAATGAAGAAGCAGTTCAAAAAACGCTAATTGAAGGAAGGGTCACTTTTTTCTCACGTTCAAAACAGCGTTTATGGACAAAAGGTGAAGAAAGCGGTAATTTTCTGAACGTAATTTCAATCAAAAATGACTGCGACAACGATACCTTATTAATTCACGTAATTCCAGAAGGCCCAACATGTCATACAGGTTCATTTACGTGCTGGGGACAAGATAAAATAACAAATTTTGGTGTATTGTCAACTTTGGAAGAAACAATTACTAATCGTTGGGAAAATGAAGATAATACCTCGTATGTAGCTAGTTTAAAAGCTGCAGGAACCCACAAAATTGCGCAGAAAGTAGGAGAGGAAGCTGTTGAAGTAGTTATTGAGGCATTGCGCTCAGATGATAAGTTATTTTTGGAAGAAAATGCCGACTTGTTGTTTCATTATTTAGTTTTATTGAAAGCGAAAGGTTATGAATTAAAGGATGTTTTAGAAGTTTTAAAAAGTAGAATGAAATAATAGCAATCATTTTCTATCTTTACGTACATGGAAGAATACGATTTTTATCCCCAAAAACCAGAGTTAGCAGAACCAAAAGCCAAAGGGAATTTAGCATTGACTATTTTCTCAATTGTTTTATTTGTAATGACCTTTTTATTTGTTTTTACGGATGAAGTAACATTCATTTTTCATCTTCTGATTGTTTTATTGATCCATGAAATGGGACATTTTGTATTGATGAAGTTTTTCAAATACAAAAATGTACGCATGTTATTCATCCCATTAATGGGAGCCTTTGTTCAAGGAAGTAAAGAGGAATATTCTCAGAAACAAAGCTTGTTAGTGATAGGCGCTGGGCCGTTTCCCGGAGTTATTATAGGAATTGTCCTAATTCTTTTAGCAAGTAATTACCAAGCAGCTTGGATGGTGGATTTAGGTTTACTGTTCTTGTTTTTGAATATTTTGAACCTCGTTCCACTTGACCCCTTGGATGGTGGTCAGCTTTTCAAACTTTTGGTAAAGAAAAATCAAGATTTGTTTATTCTTGTGTTTTCTTTTGTTTCATCTTTGGTTTTGATTGGAGTTGGTTGGTATATTGATAGTTACGTATTAATGCTTTTTGGCTTTTTTATGGGTTTCAGAGTTCGTACAATTCAAAGTCAATACCAATTAAGAAAGGAATTGAAGGAAGATGAGATAGAGTATAAAACGACATACAAACTTCTGTCTAACAAAGATTTCTCCAGAATTAAAGCTCATATTATTTCGCGAACACCAGCTTTAAGAACATATATTGATACTGTTTCACCTGAAGAATCAGACCCTTTAATTGCTAGTCAAGTGAACAGTGTATTATTGAGCCCAGTGCAAAATGACGCAAGTTTATTCTTCAAAATCTGTTTGATTTGTCTTTGGATTACCTCGTTGGTTTTGCCATTCATCTTGCTTTTTGTGTTTAATGATAATATTCGAGAAAATTATGAGTGGTACCTCAAGCTCCTTTCAAATCAATGAGAAAGTAGGTTTTCTCTTTGAAACAGGTGGTGGAATTGTTAGACGAATTGATGAAAAAGGCTTTTTGTTGGTGGAAGATGAATCTGGATTTGAGCGCCCTTTTCGTGCGAATGAATTAGTGAAAATATACGGTTCCGAATACAATTTACCGGAAAATAGCATTGCTCAGATCAATGAGGATGATACCATTTCAACTGTTCGACACACCTCACACAAAGAAACGCAGACAGGCTCCAAAAAGCCAATTGATGTTTGGGAAATTGATTTGCACATTGAATCATTAATCGATTCGAATAGGGGAATGAGCAATTCCGAAATTTTAGCGATTCAAATGAAGGAATTTAAAAACTTTTACAAGCGTGCACGCGATCGCCACATCCGTAAATTGATTGTCATCCATGGAGTAGGCGAAGGTGTTTTGAAAGATGATGTTCGTCTGTTTCTCTCTACCAAAAATGGCGTTGAATATTATGATGCAAATTACAGCGATTACGGGAAGGGAGCCACAGCCGTTGAAATAAGGTATAATAGTAGTTATTAATAAGTCAAAATAAAAGATTTTTCAGTATGGGTTAAAATAACGAGACTCTAAAACTCAATAAATCCGGACTATCTAAGTAATATAGCGAATTTGCTTAATAAGTCAAAATAAAAGATTTTTCAGTATGGGTTAAAATAACGAGACTCTAAAACTCAATAAATCCGGACTATCTAAGTAATATAGCGAATTTGCAATATTTAGGGATATGAAAAATAAATTAAGAGCAACTGAACCGCATTAAAATCAAATTACGTTTGATTTATTAAGACAATAAAGCTGAGTCGAAGGCAATTCTCGAATTCGAAAATTCTCTTGAAGAAAAGTCAAGAACTTAAAACAAACAACTATCTTTCTTTGCTTAATATCCTAAAGATAAGTCAAGATCAAATTTGAAAATTGTTGGACTCTAGCTTTGTCTTCAAGTTCCCTTGCAATCTGCAATCCTTTAATATAATAATCAATCGCTTCTTGATCATTGCCTTCACTTCCAACAAGATTGCCCATTTCAAGATAAAACAATAAATCTGTTGTACTTTTTGTAACCGTTTGAACTGACATAATCTAAGTGTTTAAATTTCTTACTACAAAATAACACCTCAAAGGTTAATTAAATGTTAGGTTGAGCATAACTTTAGGTTATTAAACTGTTTTATAAAGGTTATTTAAATAAGTTGCAGCTAATCAATATGGTTTATGGTACAAAAAAAAATCCTGCCATTGCTGACAGGATTTTCAATATGATTTTCCCTTGCTTATTTTGTAAGATCCATTTCATCAACAATATGTTTTGCTCCAGAGAATTTATCAATAATCCAAAGAACATAACGTATATCAACATTAATTGTACGTTGTAATTTAGGATCAAAAATAACATCGCCTGCCATTGCTTCAATGTTTCCATCAAATGCAAGTCCGATTAATTCTCCTTTACCATTCAAGACCGGTGATCCAGAATTCCCACCAGTAATATCATTGTCAGATAAGAAACAAACTGGCATATATCCTTTTGCATCTGCATATTGACCGTAATCTTTTTTCTTGTGTAACTCTAACATTTTAGTTGGTAAATCAAATTCAGCATCTCCTGCTTTGTATTTTTTGATTAATCCATCCATTGTTGTGTAATAGTTTACTTTAGCATCATTTCTCTTGTCTGCTGGCAAAGATTTAACTTTTCCATAAGTCAAACGCATTGTTGAATTTGCGTCTGGATATTGAATAGGAGCAAGTTTAGAGTCTCTTAATCCTTGAACCAATAAACGGAAAGAAGTTGTGAAATCATTTTGAGCTTTTGTAATCTCATCAGATCTTTTACCAATATGAACAATTAGGTCATCAGATAAAATATACATAGGATCATTTGTAATCATGCCTTCAGAAGGCAGATCTAAAAAGGCCATCAACTTTTCTTCAGAAGTAAAGATGCTCAATAAGAAAAGTGAATTTACATATTTCTCATATTCACCGTTGATTTTAACAACAGACGGCGCAATAGCATAACCTGTTGATTTTGTTGCGTATAAAGCTAATTCAGCTCTTAAAATGTCTTTCTCAGCTGGAAGGTGTATTTCAGCGAAAAAACCTTTAATTGTACTTTCTAATTCAGGGCGCATTTGAGTTTGAGTTGTTGCGTCAGCTCCAGCATAAGCAATAAGTTGTTTTCCTAACGTTCTTGAAATGGTTCCATAAGAGGATGTTCTTAATAATTGTTGTAAGTAATTATCGTGACGTGCTTTTTCATTCGTTAAGCCATAGAACGTATTAATGTTCGTAACAACAGTACCGTATTTTTCTTTATTTTCAGGTTTATTTGCCCACTTATTGAATTTTGCTTCTTGCGCTGCCTTCGATTTAGCAGTTCCGAATTTAGAAAGCGCATCAATCATACCCTGACGATTTTTCCAGTAGTTAGCAATTCCAGCATATTTAGAAGCGTAAATCAAATTCAAAGCATCACTTTGGTCCATGTATTTTTTCATCTCGTCCATAGCAACTTTAGATCCTTCAACCCAAGCAGGATAAGAAAACTTAACATTTTGTTCAATTCCACCAGCTGGCATCCAACGGTTTGTTCTTCCTGGATAACCTAAAATCATTGCAAAATCATTCTCTTTAACTCCACCAATGTTCACGTTCAAATGTTGTTTTGGCTTCATTGGAATATTACTTTCCGAATATTCAGCAGGGTTTCCATTTGCATCTGTATAAACGCGGAACATAGAGAAATCTCCCGTGTGACGTGGCCATTCCCAGTTATCAGTATCACCACCGAATTTACCAATGTTTTCTGGTGGTGTTCCAACTAAACGAACATCTTTAAAGTCTTGATAAACGAAGAAATAATACTCATTTCCTTGGAAAAAAGAACGAACAGAAACAGTGTATTTTCCGCCTTCATTATTTTCTTTTTCGATTAAAGCAATTTCTTGATTCACTGCTTTCTCTCTTTCCGCTTCAGTCATCGTCGGAGTTAGTTTGCCTAAAATTCTCTTAGATACATCATCCATTCTCACGAAAAATCTAACAAAAAGACTACTTGGTTTTAATTCTTCTTTTTTCGAAGCAGCCCAATAACCATTTTTCAAATAGTTATTCTCAGCAGTTGATAATTCAGCAATTGCATCATAACCACAATGGTGATTCGTTAACAATAAACCTTCTTTTGATATTACTTCTGCTGTACAACCACCGTTAAACTGGACTACAGCATCCTTTAAAGAATGGTTGTTGATTGAATATATTTCTTCTGCAGTAAGCTGAAGACCTAATTTTTGCATGTCACGTTGATTCAAACGATCAATGAACATCAAAAACCACATTCCTTCGTCAGCACGGGCAAAAGAGCCTAACAATACTAAAAAGGCAACTAAACTAATTTTAATTTGTTTCATTTTATTTGCTTTTGGTTTAAAAACTTGCGTGGTAAAAATACCAAGAATTTTACAATTAACACTTCTATTGGACGAGCGAATCCTACCGTTTAACGAAAAATCAATTCATCAGCGAACAACCAGGTATTATTCCCAGCTCCTAAGTGCCAATCTGGACATTTTCCATAGTTTTTAGCGGTTACTCGTATTGCTGAAATTGCTTTAGTGGAATTTAATTTCAAAAAGAATTCTTTGTTCATTGGGCCTACATACGAAGTAAATGAAGGTATGAAATTATTCATAGGGCCATTTGACGCCCAGGTAGAATTTGTTTCAATAGATTGAAGCTTTTCAAATGTAATACCATCGTATGAAATTTCAATTAGAATAGAGGAAGGGAAAAAGATCCACGATTTCATATCTTGTAAACAAGAAATTCCAATTTCAGATAAAACTCGAGGCTTTTCAAAGGCGATTTCAGAAATTAAATCTTGATTGTCAAACCCTTGCCAATCGCCAGTTCTAAATTCCTTTGTTCCAAAAACACCATCAATTAATGTGTTTGGACCTGATGCTGCATATTGATTAGCATAAGTGCTTTTTAAATTTAATGTAACACTTTTATCACGTTTGATGTAATTCGCTTTTACCCAAGGGCTGTTAGAGTATGAAATCCCCGGCATAGTATTGATATCTCTTGGGCCAATTGCCGAAACTTGTCTAGCCTCAATTGTTGATGTGGCATTGATTGCAAAAGGTTTAGAATAAATAAAGGTTTTCGAAGTATCATTCAAGTAACGGTATTCAATTTTTATTTCTTCCCAATTGATTGTTTTTTGATGCCCAATTTCAACTTTAATGGAATCATCGAAAATTCTATTTTCTACAATGAAAAATGGGGAAGGAGTAAATCTAAAATTCAGCGCAATTTCCTTCGTAACTGGACTTACTGCTGTATTGAACTTTTTAGAACTTGGTTTTGGTCCCATTTTGAAAATCAATTCTCCGCCTTCCATCATGGTTGAATGATGAATAGCGTTTGACGTCCAATCTTTGCCGTTTAATGTAATTGATTGGATATATTTGTTTTCTTTTGAATTATTTAATGCCTTAATAGTGAATGATTTATTGTTTTCTAATTGAATTGTTACTTCACCTAATAGAGGTCGGCCGAAATCGTACCAAGCATTACCTGGTGCAATTTGATATAATCCCATTGAGCTCATAACGTACCAAGCAGACATTTGACCACAATCTTCATTTCCTGATAATCCATCAGGATTGTTAGAGTATAAAGTTGTAAGAATTTGATCAACGTAATCAGCAGTTTTATGCTGAGTATTTGTATAATTATACAAATAAGCCATGTGATGTGAAGGTTCGTTTCCGTGAGCATATTGACCAATCAATCCTGTTATGTCAGCCTGATCTCTTCCTGATAAATGGGATTCAGTTGTGAATAAACGGTCCAACCAATGTTCTAACGAATCTTTTCCTCCAATCATTTCTCCTAAAAGATCAACTGCATGCGGTGCATATAATGAATATTGCCAACTGTTTGCTTCAGTATAATTAAAGTTAACTTCCGATGGTTCAAAAGGAGAATACCACATGCCATCTCTACGTGCACGCATAAATTTTGACTGAGGATCAAACAAATTAATAAAATTCAAACTGCTATTATAATATTCCTTGTAAATATCCATCTTTCCCATATCTGTTGCCATTTTGGCAATACAGAAATCATTATATGAATATTCCAAGGTTTTTGAAACTGATTCTGGTTCATCCCCAGAACTAATAAATCCTTTTTCTCTAAATTGTTTCTTACCAAGTTCATCTATTTTAGAGGTAAAAACCATTGCGTTTAGTGCTTTTTCAGCATCAAATCCACGAATGTTTTTACTGTAAGCATCGGCAATAACAGAGGTGCTATGATATCCAATCATACAATCTGTTTCATTACCAGCTAACTCCCAAACAGGTAAATCTCCTCCTTGGTCAAATTGGCGTAAAAATGTATGAATAAAATCATTGGTTCGTTTTGGTTGAACAATCGTATACAGAGGATTCGCCGCGCGATAAGTATCCCAAAGAGAGAAAACGGTATATTGAGGAATGTTATCGGTGATGGTATGAATTTGATTGTCACGACCTCTGTATCGTCCATCGACATCACTAAAGATATTTGGCTGTAAAAAAGTATGATACAACGCTGTATAAAAATTAGTCATTACATTTTGGTCTGATTCTTTTTCAACTTTGATAAGGTTTAACTCCTCATTCCACTTTTTTTCAGTTAAAGACTTTAATAATTCAAAGTTCCAATGTGGGATTTCCTTTTCTAAATTTTGTTGAGCTCCATTTTCATCTACAGCAGACATACCAACTTTAATGAGAATTTGTTCTGTCGTTTCAGGAAAAGTCAACAAAAGCTTATGTTGTCCTTTTTTATTGAAGAGTTTTGCTTTTTGATAAGGAATTGATGTCTCAAGATGAAAATAAAAATGCTGGTTATTTGCCCAAGCTTGAGAAATACGAGAGCCTGAGATGGTTTTTTTGTCGATTATATTTAAATAATAACCCAGCAATTTATCCCGATGATCTAAGTCGATTAAAATGAACTTTTTACCTTTTTTATTTAGAAAAGTATATTCGTGCATTCCAGCTCTTTCAGAAACAGTTAATCGAGCAAGTATTTTTTGATCAATTAAATTCACCTCATAATATCCTGGGGAAGCAGCTTCATCAGTATGTGAAAAGGAAGACCCATATCCTTTCATACTTAAATATCCTGGAATTGTTTTCGGCGTACCACTTTGAGGTACAATTA
>JBEAUV010000127.1:0-8392 GCA_041161265.1 Bacteroidota bacterium
AACTGTTTGTCCGTTAATTTGATTTACAACAGAAACGTCTACAACTGTTTCACTTGGATTGTAGTATAAGGTATCGTCAAAATACAAAGCTACTGGAGTGATGTAATCCATAGTATCTCCTGTAGACGCACTTGGGATTCGTATTGAAGAATTTGCAGCATAATTCATTAGCGGCATATATGTAACTGAGTCTTCTGAATTTAAATCATAGTTTTCGGCTAAAACAAATTCAGTATGGAAAGGATGGTAACCACCCGTTGCATCACCTGCAGCAGAGTATGTTGAAGGGAAAGATGGTACAAAACTACCAAATGTAGCACCTTTGTCACCAGATCTACTGATTGAATTATTGTAAACACTTGAAAACATCACTTCAGGATTGAAAAATGAAATTTCACTTTCAAATCCATCACCACCATTTACTTCTCTAAATTCTTGGTTAGTTGATAATGAAAAATTATTATAAAGTGTTCCGTTATCTTGAGTACCACCTATTACAGCGCCATCTCTATCAAAACCGATTCCGTAAAATTGCGCAACATTGTATCCTCTATTCGAAGGATACCAAGTCTCTCCATAATTATTTGTGATAGAAACACCACCATCATTTCCAACATATAATCTGTTGTTTGCATCCCATTTCATTTCATGGTTATCTGCGTGATTATAAACTGGTGTAAAAGGTGGAGCATTCCATGAAGTTAAATGATCAAAACCACCTGTAGGAGGATTGTTAGAGGTTTGTTCCCATTTCCATACATCAAGTCCACCAATTAATATTTTCTCTGGATTATTTGGCATTACAGAAACTATAGTATTGTACCAACCTTGATCGTTGTATATGTTTAAGTTACTAGGTGGTGGGCCAGAAGCTCCTACAAATTGACTCCAAGTTGTTCCATTATCATGAGAAACATGCATACTCAATAAGTTAGAGTTTGTTCGAGTAGCGTAGATTGAATATTTATTAGAACTGTTTAATGTTGGTGAAATAGCATATTCTATTCTAATTCCTCCTACTGGCACAACATCTGATCCTGAACCTGATTTATCTGCCCATGTAGTACCTCCATCTTGAGAAACATATGTTTTATTACTCCCAATTGCAGCGACTAAAACTGTCCCATCTTTTGAGATTTGTAAAGCACTGCATGTGCCTGACCCTGTGGTAACTGAAGTTAAAGAAGCATCACCAAAAGTCCACTTTTTAACTCCGCTAGTTGTTGCCATCCAGATTGTGTTGTCACCACTAACAGAAGAAGAAACAACTTCATTTATTAAAGTAAAGCTAGAAGTACCTGGTACAGCAGCCCAAGTAACGCCAAAATCAGTAGAGTACCAAACACCATTTCCATTCCAAGATTCATCAAAAGAACCTGATGCTACATAAATTGTCCCATTGCTGGTTTGAGTCATGCTTGAAATGTTAGGAGAACCACCTGCATTGTGATATGAATCAACTCGTGTCCATGTTGAAGCTCCGTTAGTTGTTACAAATAGACTGCCTGATACTCCACCTGCCCAAACTCTATTAATATTTGTTTTGTCTGGAAGAATTGCTCTTGTACGTCCACCAATATTGTCTGGGCCAAGCTCAGTCATTGACATAGCTTTGCTTTTCGGAAGTTTAGCAACTTCTTTACGAATTAAAGCCAACTTTTCTTTTGTGATAGTTGCTCCAGTTTCTTGGTCGAAATATCTTGCTTCAATCCATTTCATAGCGTCTAAAGCAGACTTCTTTTTGTATTGATTCATGTCAATTGGACCAACAAAGTCTTCCAAAATTTCATTTTCAGAACTTGCTTTTAGCATTGAATTTGAAGTTTTGGATTCATTGATCGTTGAATTTTTTACATTTTTAATTGATGCAATATGAGTTGCTTCAACTTTCTTCTTATTTAGTTGATTGAAACTATTTTGATTCCAAAGTGAAATTGTACAGATTACTGCAATTGCAACCAGACTAGATGAACCAATGATGATTTTTTTTCGTTCCATAATGTTGTGTTATATACGAGTTTTGTTTTAAGCGACTGCCAAGATAAAATAAAAATTTAATTATTATTCAAGTTCTATCTATCAATCGAAAATTTATTATTCACAAAGTTAATCTATTAAAAAGCCTATGTCAAGTATTATGTAAGATTTTTTCTAAAAAATATACAGGTCAAAAATTTAGAAAAGATGTTTTTCGGCATGATAGGAAGATCTTACTAATGGACCACTTTCAACATATTTAAATCCCATTTCAAGTCCAATCTCTTTGTATTTATCGAATCTTTCCGGAGTAACAAATTCTGAAATTGGCAAATGCTTAGCTGTAGGTTGCAAATATTGCCCAATAGTTAGTATGTCAACATTTACACTTCTAAGGTCTGTCATTGTTTCGATTATTTCTTCGTCCGTTTCGCCAAGTCCTAACATTATACCTGACTTAGTTTTCATTCCACCTTTTTTAAGACGAAATAATACTTCTAAGCTTCTGTCGTATTTTGCTTGAATTCGAACTTGTTTTGTCAATCGTCTAACAGTTTCTAAATTATGAGAAACAATTTCAGGAGCTACATCAATAATCAGTTGCAAATTATCCCAATTACCTGCAAAATCAGGAATTAAAGTTTCTAATGTCGTTCCTGGAGATTGATTTCTAATTGCCGTAACTGTTTGTGCCCATATGTTTCCCCCACCATCTTTCAAATCGTCACGGTCAACTGAGGTAATTACTGCGTGTTTCACTCCCATCGTTTTTACACTATGAGCAATTTTTCCTGGTTCATAAATATCAACATCTTCTGGTCTGCCAGTTTTTACAGCGCAAAAACCACACGAACGCGTGCAAATATTTCCAAGAATCATGAATGTTGCTGTTCCTTCTCCCCAACATTCTCCCATATTTGGACAACTTCCACTTTCGCATATAGTATGAAGTTTGTACTGATCTACTAATGACCGAACCTTTTTATAGTTCTCACCAGTAGGCAATTTCACACGAAGCCATTTTGGTTTTTTGATTCGAATTCCTGAATCGTCTTTTTCTATAATTTCACTCATTTCACACAAGATAAAAATGCAATAGGATTCATTTAAAACATAAACAAACCTAATACAACTATTGTTCTATTTGGTATCGTAGACTTGAATAAAAAGCCTATTTTTACCAAATATATTAGTCAACTCTTAATTTTCAACACAAAGTTACAATTTAATCATTGAAATGCTATGATTACATCTGAAGTAGAATATCTGGGAAATCTTAGAACAAAATGTATACATTTTTCTTCTGGAACGGAGATTTTGACAGATGCTCCAATTGATAATCAGGGGAGAGGTGATGCTTTTTCTCCAACTGATTTGGTTGCAACAGCATATGCATCTTGTATGATTACGATAATTGGAATTTATTGTCGGGAACATTCAATACGATTTGATCATGCGAAAGCTTCAGTTCAAAAAATAATGTTTGCTGATCCTCGAAGAATTGGGAGGATCGTTATTCACATGGATTTCAAAGGTAATAATTGGACAGAATTAGAAGCTGAAAAAGCATTGAGAGCAGGAAAAACTTGTCCAGTTGCAAAAACATTAGGTGATAATGTAGAAGTTGAATTTTCAATTGTCTATAAATAAATAAAAAATGGAACACAGAAAATACGAACCAAGAAAATACGAAACGAAGAAGTCTTCAGAAGATTTAATCTTTGGAGTTCGTTCAGTTATAGAAGCAATTAAAGCTGAACGTGAAATCAATAAAATTATGATTCAGAAAGGAATGCATAAAGAGCTTTTCTCTGAATTAAAGGATGCTTTAGCGGGTAAGGATTTTCAATTGCAATTTGTTCCTATTGAAAAGTTAGATGCTTTAATAGATGGGAATCATCAAGGTGTGATTGCCATGGTTTCGCCAATTGAATATAAAGTAATTGAACCTTTGGTTGAAGAAATGATGGAAAGAGGCGAAAAACCTTTTATTCTTGTTTTGGATAGAATTACGGATGTTAGAAATTTTGGTGCAATTGCTAGAAGTGCAGAATGTCAAGGTGTTCATGCAATTCTAATTCCTTCAAAAGGTTCTGCTTTAGTAACTCCAGATGCAGTAAAAACTTCAGCTGGTGCTTTAAATAGAATTCCAGTTTGTAAAACGACAAGTTTGAAAGATTCATTGTTCTATTTACAACAGTTGGGAATGAGAATCGTAGCGTGTACGGAGAAAACTAAAATTCCATTATATGAAGTGAACCTTCGTGGTTCAGTTGCTGTGATATTGGGTTCTGAGGAGGATGGTATCACTTCTGATTTGTTGAATTTAGCTGATATTAAAGCTAGAATTCCAATGAGAGGTGAAATTGAATCGATGAATGTTGGAGTTTCTGCAGGAATAGTTTTGTACGAAAAAACACGTCAAGAATTACATGGATAAATTCTAAATGCAAAAACTCAAAAAGCACTGGGTATTTGTTACACTTTTAATCATTGGATTAATTGTTCGCATGATATTCATGTCCGAACAAGGAATGTCGAATGATGAACTTAGTGCATGGTATCGAACACGATTTTCGGATTGGGATACTTTTTGGACTTTAGGCATAAAAACAGGAGATATGCATCCTGCTTTTTATCAAGTTTTATTGTGGATTTGGGTCAGGATTTTTGGTGATTCAGAATGGGCTATTCGTTCCACAAGTTTATTGTTTTATATTTTCAATTCCTTTTTAATTTATCGCATTGGGAGTAATTATTTTACTCAATTGGGAGCATTACTTGTTCAAGGATTATATGTTGGTCTCACCTTTACAATTCTGAATACCGTTTTTGCCAGACCTTATAATTCTGGGACTTTTTTCTTGTTACTTGCTTTTTGGGCAATTTTGGAATTAAAAGGAGAAAGTTTGAAAAAATGGAAATGGACTTTTATTCTTGCTCTTGGTCTTTGGGGAGCAATGATCTCTCATTATTTTGCTTTTTTAGTTGCTGTTATTCTTTGCTTTTGCGCTTTGTTTTATATCGGAAAGAAGAATCTGAAGTATCTGATTTCGGCAGGTGTGATAGCAGTTGTTGGTTTTCTTCCCCATCTTCCTATTACGTTGTTTCAAGTCGGTAGAGGAGGGCTGGGATGGCTTGCCGCTCCAGAATTTAGTTGGCCATTAGATTTCATTTATTTGTTCTTTAATGAATCATGGATGTTATTTGGAGTCCTTATGATTGCATTTCTTTCTTCAATTTTCTATTTCGGTTTTAAAAAGTGGAACGGAGTGTCAATTTTTTCAATTAGTGTTTTTCTCGCAAGTTTCATTGGTGCTTTTGTTTTGTCTCATCTTTTTACGCCTATCTTAAGAGAAGTGGTCATGCTATTTCTCTTGCCTTTTATTTTGTTGCCTATCGTGTCAAGTTTCAATTTTGTATCTAAAAAATGGTCAATTATTTTAATTGCCTTGATTACATTTCTTCCGTTAGCTGATAGTTTTTTAAGAAATCAACTTTTAGAACCTGTTCATTATGGAATATTCAAAGAAATAGGCAAAGAAATAAATGAAACAGACAAAAGACTTGGTAGAAGTAAAATAACATTTGCTTCGAATTATAATAATGTGAGTTACATCAATTTCTATTTAAATAAACCGTTAGCAGAAACAATTGATCAGTGGGAACTTCAAGAATCACTGTATTCACTTAAAACACGCGCGAAAAATGCTAATACCCCTTACTTCTGCTATAGTTTTAGTAATAGATATCATACACCGATGTTTCTTGAAGTAATTAGGAAATATTATTCTGGATTTGAAAAATCGATGGTGACAAGGTATAGTTACTATTACCTCTTCAATAATTTAAAGAAAAGAAAAATAGGCAATCCATTTTTTGTTGGAAAGGTTGTAAACTCAAATTTCACTTCAGATGAATTCTTTAATGATATGAAATTGGGAATTGATGAACTTCCGAAATTGAAATCTAAAAATTCCTATTTTTTAATTAAATCAAAAGGACAGATTGAAGATTCAATTCCTTTTTATATAGTTGTACTTCTTGAAAGAAATAATGAGATGTTGAAAAAGGATGATGGTACCCCAGTTTTTTATGTAGCATACGATCAAGGACAACTCAATGAAATTGGAAAGGAACAAGAATTTATTCAAGCCTTTACATTACCAGAAATTGCTTTGCCTACTGATAAAATGGTTATATATTGTTGGAATCCAGAAAAAGGTAAAGTGCGAATTTCAGATTTACAATTTTACGTAATCTCCGAAAAAGAATAAGACTTATACCTTTTAAATTTCACCTAAATACTTTTACAAATTCTTTTTTAAAACCCATGGTAAGAGTGCGGGTAGTTCATCCAATTGTTGTATGATGAAATTTTCTTGAAAATGCTTGTGCTCCTTATAGGGGTCAAAAAGTACACCTTGCATTCCAACACTAATAGCACCCAAAATATCAACTTCAAAATCATCACCTATCATGACAGAATCTTCAGGTTTTGCTTTCGCGTGATTCATCGAATGGTTAAAAATGGCTGGTGCAGGTTTGTTTTTACCTACATCTTCTGAACAAACAATGATATCGAAATAATCTTCTAATCCTGATTTTTGAAGTTTTATATATTGAACTTCTTTAAATCCATTTGTAATGATATGCATATTGAAACCTTCTTTTTGAAGATCTTTCAACGTCGAAATTGTATTTGGAAAAAGTGTCGTTTGTTGCGGCGAAATCTCAACGTAACCATCACTTATATTTTGAATTAAAAGTGGATCAACAAGATTGAATTCATCTAAAGTTGCACGAAATCGTTCATTTCTTAAAATTTCTTTTGAAAGTTTTCCAGAACCATACAATTTCCATAAACGTGAATTGTGTGACTTATATAGTTCGTGAAATTGTTTAAAATCTCCAATGGATTTATGTAAATCTAAATCAAAGAATAATTTGTTTAATGCAATTTCTGAGTTTTTTTCAAAGTCCCAAAGTGTTCTGTCTAAATCAAAAAATAAATGTTTGGATTTCATTTAGTAAATCAGATAAGATAAACTTGTCATGATTAACGCATTTAAAAACATTCCAATTACAATTAATGGAAATGTCTTTTTAAGATGTCCGTAAAATTTAGCAACGATAATACTTCCAATTGGAACTGAAAGAAAAAATGGAGCCCAAAAACAGATGCCGTAAATTCCTAATGTTCGTTTCAAACGAATAATAAATCTATTGGTTTTAGTGAATTTTTTCTTTGGAATAAAAGGAATACCATTTTTCTCCATTTCTTCTCTTTTTGCAACCTTCTTTTTATGAGAATATTGGAGTAATAACTCGCTTGAATAATAAAAAACAGCAGCGCCAAACGTTCCTCCAGCAGCAGCAGTTAAATAGGTTTCCCAAAATGGAAGTCCCATCCCACAGCCAGTGGAAGGCGCAAACATGAATTTAACAGTAGCTAAAAGAAATACGGTCGATAAAAGTCCCCAATTCATCTTTTAAGAATTAACACTTAATCCCATAAGCCAAATCCCCAGCGTCACCAAGACCTGGGACAATATAAGATTGAGCTGTCAATTCTTCATCAATTGCTCCAACCCAAATTTCTGTTGTATCAGGCAAATGTCTTTTTACATAGTCAATTGCCGTTGGCGTCGCGATTGCAGATACAATAATTATTTTTGAAGGCTTACCTTGTTTTAAAAGTGCTTTATAAACCATTACCATTGAACTTCCTGTCGCCAACATGGGATCACTTATTATTACAACACGATTATCTAGTTGAGGTGAAGCCAAATATTCAACATGGATCTCGAATTCTTCAGCCGTCGAATGCTTTCTATAAGCTGAGATGAAAGCACTGTCAGATTTATCAAAATAATTTAATAATCCTTGATGCATTGAAAGTCCAGCACGAAGAATAGTTGCCAAAACCGGTTGTTCTGATAATACATTGATTTCTGCTTCACCAAGAGATGTTGTAACAGATATTGATTTGTATTCTAGTTTTTTGGATAATTCGTATGCCAATATTTCAGAAATACGTTCCATGTTTCTTCTGAAACGCATTGCATCTTTTTGAATGGAGGAATCTCTGATTTCACCTAGAAATGTTGCGAAAATTGAATTTGTTTTTGAAAGATCGTGAATCATATTGTGTGCTTTTCCATAAAAGTAATTCAATTTTAAAAACAATCATTCTTCTTAATTGTATTTAATACAAAAAAGAATTTATTTCCAACTTCATCTTGCCCTTAAATTTAGGTAAATTTGCACCCATGTCCGAAAAGGCGACTATAAATATCTCTATTTTTAAACGATTAATTTCGTACTTAAACCCCTATAAGAAATTATTTTCTTTGGCTGTATTGTTTACAGTTTTACTAGCCTGTTTAGGACCGTCACGACCATGGATTGTAGG
>JBEAUV010000128.1:0-8327 GCA_041161265.1 Bacteroidota bacterium
AAGACGTAGAGTTTAATATTAATTAACTAAAGTGCAATAAGATTATCGAAGGAAAGCCTTAATTCATAATCGTACTTTTAAATTTATAAAAATGGCAAGATATACAGGTCCAAAATCCAAAATCGCGCGTCGTTTCAGAGATCCAATCTTTGGTCCAGACAAGTCGCTAGAAAGAAGAGCTTACGGTCCAGGACAACATGGTCCTTCTAAAAGACGTGGCGGTAAGCAGTCAGAGTACTCTATTCAGTTAACTGAAAAGCAAAAAGCGAAATATACTTATGGTATATTAGAACGCCAATTCTCTAACATGTTTGAGCGTGCTCAAAGAATGAAAGGTATTACAGGTGAAATCTTGTTACAACTATGTGAATCACGTTTAGACAATACTGTTTATAGATTAGGTGTTTCTCCTAGTCGTCGTGGAGCGCGCCAATTAGTTTCTCACAGACACATTACTGTAAACGGAGAATTAGTTAACATCCCTTCATACACATTGAAAGTTGGTGATGTTGTAGGAGTTCGCGAAAAATCGAAGTCTTTAGAAGCTATTACTGCTTCTTTGTCATCTAGTAATAAAAAATATGACTGGTTGGATTGGAATAATTCAGATATGTCTGGTAAAGTGTTAGGTATTCCTGCACGTGACATGATTCCTGAAAACATCAAAGAACAACTAATTGTCGAATTATATTCTAAATAATAAATAAAGTATTAATATGGCTATTCTAGACTTCCAAAAGCCTGACAAGGTTATCATGATTCAGTCCGATGAACATCAAGGACAATTTGAATTTCGTCCTCTTGAACCGGGTTATGGTATTACTGTAGGTAATTCATTACGTCGTATTTTGCTTTCTTCTTTAGAAGGATTTGCAATTTCGTCTATACGTATTGATGGTGCAGATCATGAATTCTCTACAATTAAAGGTGTAGTAGAAGACGTTACTGAAATAATATTGAATTTGAAACAAGTTCGTTTCAAACAGCAAATTGAAGGGACTGACTCTGAAACTGTTGTTATCTCTGTTTCTGGACAAGATAAATTAACAGCTGGTGATTTAGGAAAATTTACTTCGGCTTTTCAAGTTTTAAATTCTGATTTGGTTATCTGTAACATGGAACCTTCAGTTAAATTGGAAATTGAATTGACTATTACTAAGGGTCGTGGATACGTTCCTGCAGAAGAAAATAAAATCAGTGGTGTTCCTTTCGGTACAATTTTCATCGACTCAATTTATACTCCTATAAAAAATGTAAAATATACGGTTGAAAATTTCCGTGTTGAACAAAAAACGGATTATGAAAAATTAGTTTTTGATATAACAACTGATGGTTCAGTTCACCCAAAAGAAGCTTTGAAAGAAGCAGCGAAGATTTTAATTCATCATTTCATGTTATTCTCAGATGAGAGAATAACGTTGGATAGTGAAGTAAAAGCTGAGACTGAAGAATTTGATGAAACTTCTTTACACATGCGTCAATTGCTTAAAACAAAATTAGTTGATATGGATTTATCTGTACGAGCGTTAAATTGTTTGAAAGCAGCAGATGTTGAAACATTAGGTGATTTAGTTTCTTACAACAAAAATGACCTTTTGAAATTCCGTAATTTTGGCAAGAAATCTCTTACTGAACTTGAAGACTTAGTTGATAACAAGGGGCTTTCTTTCGGAATGAATGTATCTAAGTACAAATTGGATAAAGATTAGGAATCGCAATAAATTAATAATGGCGTAATAGGTGACTGAGCTTTAGGCGATACCTTGGAAAAGACTCAGTTAACCGTTACTTACGAAATTTAATAAAATGAGACACGGTAATAAAGTAAATAATTTAGGAAGAACTGCACCACATAGAAAAGCGATGCTATCTAATATGGCTTGTTCTCTTATTCAACACAAACGTATTAATACGACTGTTGCAAAAGCGAAAGCTTTAAGGGGATATGTTGAACCATTGTTAACTAAATCAAAAACAGATTCAACACATTCAAGAAGAACTGTTTTTAAATATTTGCAAAGTAAAGAGATAGTTTCTGAATTATTCAGAGATGTTGCTCCTAAAATTGCAGACAGACCAGGAGGATATACACGTATCATTCGTACTGGATATCGTTTAGGTGATAACGCTGAAATGTGTATAATAGAATTAGTTGATTTCAACGATATCTATACAAACGAAAAAGCGAAAAAGACAACAAGACGTTCAAGAAGACCTGGATCTAAAGGTGATGAAGCAACAACTGTTGTTGAGTCTACTGATAAACCAGTTGCAGAAGTTGCAGCAGAAGAGCCTGTTGCTGAAGCTGAAACTGTTGAAGAGGCTGCGGCTCCGGCTGAAGAATCTGCTCCAGAATCAACTGATGAAACGACTTCAGAAGAAAGCACAGAAGAGAAATAAATCATTTCAATTCATAAAAATTAAGGGTAATGGAAACATTACCCTTTTTTTATGTAAAACAGTTTCCAAATTTCAAGATGAAACCCTAACTTTGCACAAAATATTTTAAATGGAAGATAGAAGACCTGCTGTTTTAGTTTTAGCCGATGGAACAGTATTTCAAGGTGTTGGAATAGGCAAAATTGGCACAAAAACTGGTGAAATTGCATTCAATACAGGAATGACAGGTTATCAAGAAGTTTTTACAGATCCTTCTTACTTTGGTCAAATTCTAATAATGACAACTGCACATATTGGTAATTATGGCGTTCAGAATGATGAAATTGAATCAAATTCTATTAAAATTGCCGGACTTGTCACGAAAAAATTCTCGGAAATATATTCACGTGAATCAGCCAATGGTTCTTTGGAAGATTATATGGTCGAAAGTCAGACTGTAGGTATTTCAGATGTTGACACACGTGCTTTAGTCAGACACATTAGAAGTAAAGGAGCGATGAACGCAATAATTTCTTCAGAAAATTTATCTATTTCAGAATTGAAAACGATTTTAGAAAAAGCACCGTCAATGGATGGCTTAGAATTGTCTTCACAAGTTGCAACAAAAGTTGAATATGAAGTTTTACCTGAATTATCAGAATATAAAGTCGCTTTGATAGATTTTGGAGTAAAGAAAAATATAATTAAATGTCTGACTGACAGAGGATGTCATGTAAAAGTCTTTCCGTTAAACACTCCGAAATTCGAAATTGACAAATTCAATCCTGACGGATACATGTTATCCAATGGGCCTGGAGATCCTTCAGCTATGCCAGGGTCAATAGAATTGGTGAAAGAAATTGTAAATTCAAATAAGCCAGTATTTGGAATTTGTCTAGGACATCAAATTTTAGGATTGAGCCAAGGATTAAAAACAGAGAAAATGTTTAATGGACACAGAGGAATTAATCACCCTGTTATAAATCTTAAAACTGGAAAAGGAGAAATTACTTCTCAAAATCACGGCTTTGTAATATCAAAAGAAAGTTTTTCAGGAAATGATAAAGTAGCCATTACACATAAACATTTGAATGATGATACGATCGCTGGAATAGAAATTGTTGGGAAACCTATTTTTTCTGTACAATTTCATCCTGAAGCATCGGCAGGACCGCATGATTCACGTTACCTTTTTGACCAGTTTATTAACAATATGAAACAATCCAAATAATGAGTTATATAGCTAAAGTCATTGGAAGACAAATATTAGATTCTCGAGGAAATCCAACTATTGAAGTAGATGTTATTACAGCAAATGGAATTGTTGGAAGAGCAGCAGTTCCTTCTGGGGCCTCAACCGGAATTCATGAAGCTGTTGAATTGAGAGATGGCGATAAAAACATCTATCTAGGGAAAGGCGTTTTAAAGGCAGTCTCAAATGTGAATACATTAATTAATGATGCGATTCAAGGAATGGACATTTTTGATCAAAAAGGAATTGATACATTAATGATCCGTTTGGATAATACAGAGAATAAATCGAAGTTGGGAGCAAATGCTATTCTTGGAGTTTCTTTGGCTGTTGCAAAAGCTGCTGCTCAAGAATCAGGGTTGAGTTTGTATCGATATATTGGTGGAGTTGGTGCTGTTACAATGCCAGTTCCGATGATGAATATTTTGAATGGAGGGTCACATGCCGATAATTTGATTGATATTCAAGAATTTATGGTAATGCCATTTGGGGCTTCTTCTTTTTCAGAAGGATTGAGATGGGGAACTGAGATTTTTCACCATTTAAAGAATGTTTTGAAGGAAAAAGGGATGTCAACAAATGTTGGTGATGAAGGTGGTTTTGCACCAAATTTAGGGTCTAACGAAGAGGCTTTACAATATGTTATGGAAGCAATTCAAAAAGCAGGTTTTATTGCTGGTGAAGATGTTTACATTGCCTTAGATGCCGCGTCTTCTGAGTTTTATAATGCAGATAAAAAGAAATACATATTTGAATCTACGGGCGAAGAAATGTCCTCTACAGAAATGGTAGCGTTTTGGAAAAATTGGTGTTCAAAATATCCAATTGTTTCTATAGAAGATGGTTTAGCCGAAGATGATTGGGAAGGATGGAGATTAGCCACAGATGAATTGGGTGATAAAGTACAATTAGTAGGAGATGATTTGTTTGTTACTAATACAAAAAGATTAACAAAAGGAATTAATGAAGGAATTGCTAATTCTATTTTGGTAAAAGTTAATCAAATAGGAACTTTAACAGAAACTATTGAAGCCGTTCAATTGGCTACAAAAAATGGTTATTCTTCTGTAATGAGTCATAGAAGTGGTGAAACTGAAGATAGTATTATTGCTGATTTAGCTGTTGCTTTAAATACAGGTCAAATTAAAACTGGCTCTGCATCTCGAAGTGATAGAATGGCAAAATATAATCAATTATTGAGAATTGAAGAAGAATTAGGTGACGCTGCAGTGTATCTAGGGAAAAATTTCAAGTTTTTATAACAAACTACTCAATCTGTTAAATAACTAACATTTAGCATGTTAATTATACTTTTTCGTTGATTTTTTTTGGGATAAATTTATCTTTGGTGAATAGATAAAGCAACTATTCATTTTTCTTTTGCGTCTACAAATAAATCTTTATGATGAAAAATATACTATTTGTAAGTATTATTCTTTTTTTGTTTTTCAATGGTATTTCACAGGTAACGAATTCAGAAACTGTTTTATTTGCTCAGTCAATAGTTGATATTGAAAATGCTGAAGAAATGAGAGCATTAGAAGTAGAAATGCGTTCAAATCCTTATATTAAAATTGTACGTTTAGATTACAATACACAAAGATGTTTTGTTTTGACTAAAAATTTAGATGAACTTTCTGAAACAAATTTTATTTCTTGGTTTAACCAATTTTCTGATAGAGTAAGATGTATACAAATAGGTCGTCAAGGTATTGATATTGTTAAATCTTTCCCTTTTGAAGGGTGTGAAAAATAGTTAAATGAAAATACTGAGTTTATTTTTTGTTTGTGTTAGTTTTTATAGTTTAACACAACCGAATGATTGTGTTGATGCTATTCCAGGTTGCACAACTCCTTCATTTGCTATTGCTTCGAATAATCCAGTAACAAATATTGTGGATTTCACATCTGGTAGTATTTCAAATCCTTCAACTAACCCAGGTTCTTCTGGTAATTCAGGGTGCTTACTGAGTGGTGAAACAAGTTCTACATTTATTACGATTTCGGTTACATCTAATGGAACTTTGGCTTGGTCAATTATTGGCCCAAGTGGTGGATGTTTTGATTGGATAATGTGGCCTTATGTTAATCCAGGGATAACTTGCGCTGGTATTACAGGTAATACAATTTCTCCGGTTGCATGTAATTGGAATGGCTCTTGTAACGGAAATACAGGGATGGCTCCAGCTGGTCAATTACCCCCACTAGGATCACCTTCCAGTTATGAAGCACCATTAAATGTTATTGCTGGGCAACAGTATTTGTTATGCCTTTCAAATTACAGTGGAACAAGTCAAAGTGTTAATTTGAATTTCTTTGGAACAGCAGGTGTTTCATGCAGTGTTTCAGCGCCAGATCAATCAATATGTCAAGGTGCATCTGCGACAGTAAATATTGCAACACCAGGTTTGGCATCGCCACAATTTACATGGTTAGTTACAAACGGTGTCTCAAATACATCTGGAGGATCAAATGTTATTGTTACTCCAGCCGTTACAACTACTTATCAAGTTCAAGTAATTCAGCCTGCAACTGCAACATCGCCTTTGTTTATTGATACTGCTGTTTTTACGATCACTGTTGTTCCTCCGCCTGTTCCAAATGCTGGAATTGATTATACCGTCTGTTTAGGTCAACCAATTTTATTAAATGGGGTAATAAGTTCTACCACAAATACACCTTCATGGCAAACGATTACAGCTGGTATTATACCAATACCAACTGTGAATTTTGCTCCTAATTTTAGTTCTTTAACACCAACAGTTACAGTTAATCAAGTTGGTTTATATCAGTTTGTTTTGCGTGAAAACAATACCGTTTGTGGAATAAGAAGTGATACAGTTCGCGTACTTGTTTTCCAAATTTCTCAGTCAACAAGTTCGATTAGGCCTTCATGTTTTGGAGCAGCCGATGGAGAAATTCATATTACAAGCCCATTAGCAAATGAGTATAGTTTTGATAATGGAATTACTTGGCAAATAGATTCTTTTGCCGTTGGATTTGCTGCAGGAACTTATTCTGTTTGTTCTAGAAATGCAATGGGTTGTCAGACTTGTTCAAATGTCATAGTTACTAATCCCGCTTTGGTAACAATTTCTGCTTCAAATGATACACTGATTTGTCAAAACGGAACTGCTGCATTATCGGCTTCTGCTAGCGGAGGAATTTCTTATTTATTTCATTGGGATCAAACTTCTGATACATCGGCATCACAGCAAGAAAGCCCAATAGTCAATACAATTTATTCAGTTTTTGCTGAAAATCAAAATGGATGTATTTCTGCTTCGGAAACAATATCTGTAACAGTTAGAAGTGGTTTGACTGGTACAATTACACCAGATGTTACGATTTGCCCAGGTTATCCAACGACTTTAACAGCAACAGTATTAGGCGGAATAGGCTCTCCTTACACATTTACTTGGAGTTCAGCTGAAATTGGAAATGGGTCAATAGATTCAATATCTGCAAACCCTCCGATAACTACCCTTTATTCAGTAATAGTGAATGATGGGTGTGAAACCACACCTCTAGTTTTAACTACAAATGTGATTTTAGCGCCTTTACCAGTTCCGTTAATCTCATTGGATAATGACAAGGAATGCGAACCTGCAAATTTTGTAATCGTTAATGAAACAGATCCAACAATGGTTGATTTGGTGTATTGGGAATTATCAGACGGTGAAATTTTTCAAAATGTGGATACAATTAGACCAGAAAATATGATGTCAAACTTATATGATGTTCAGTTGGTTATAACATCTCCTCAAGGATGTGTTGATTCAACTACATTTTATAATTATTTAACAGTTTATCCTAAACCAATTGCAAATTTCAACCATAGTCCAGATCCAGTTTACATCTATGATGCTGAAGTTCAGTTGACAAATTACACTGTCCATGGCGATACATATCAATGGTATATTGAATCTGGAACACCTTCTTATTCTGAATTGAAACATTTGAAAACTATTTTTCCTGATGGTTTAGAGGGCAATTATGAAGTTATTTTGATTGCAACTTCAGAATTTGGTTGTATTGATACTACAAGTCAAATTGTTATAGTATATCCTGAATTGGTGTTTTATGTTCCTAATTCATTCACTCCTGACGGTGATGAGTACAATCAATCTTGGGGTATTTATATTGAAGGAATTGATGTTTATAATTTTGAATTGCGCCTTTATAATAGATGGGGCGAAATTATTTGGGAATCTCATGATCCCACAGAAAAGTGGGATGGATCTTATAACGGAAAGCCGGTTGAAATTGGGACATACACATGGACAATCAAAACAAAAGATGTTTTAAACGACGAAATGTATGATTTCAATGGTCATGTTAATGTTATAAGATAAATTGCATCAATATACTAACTTTTGAAATCGATAGTTTTTTGTAGAATGTATTAACTTTACAAAAAATTATAAGCATGTCAATCGAAGCATTTCATCAGGATATTTTACAAGGAATTCCTAAAGCTATTCCCGCAAAAAAAGAATACGAACTTTCAATCAATCACGCACCAAAGCGTAAAGCGATTCTAAGTCCAGATGAGAAAAAATTGGCGCTAAGAAATGCCTTGCGTTATTTCCCAAAGGAGCAACATGCTGAATTAATCGAAGATTTTTTAAATGAATTAGAAACATACGGCCGTATATACATGCTGCGTTACCGTCCAGATTATGTCATGTTTGCT
>JBEAUV010000129.1:0-8261 GCA_041161265.1 Bacteroidota bacterium
GAATTATCAAATGATATACCTTCCCTATCAGAATTTTCCAAAGCTGGAAATTACAATTTGTTAGATTTTGCAGGGCGATTGGCTATCAATGAAAAAAACGAATCGATTTATAATTTCGGTAAACATAAAGGAAAAACAATTAAGGAAGTTGCTAAAATAGAACCTGGTTACTATGGTTGGATGCTGGATGCTGATTTTCCTTTGTACACGAAAAAATGTTTGCGTATTGAAATGGATAAAATTAAAAAGGAACGAGAAGATTTAAAAAAAGAAGCGAACCCATCTGAAGATATTGCAAGTAAATTAGATGCATTAAAAAACAAATTCAAATAAGATGAAAATCATTTGTATAGGACGAAATTACTCTGACCACGCCAAAGAAATGAAGGCCGATGTTCCAACAGTGCCTATTTTCTTTATGAAACCAGATATTGCTATTTTAAAGGATGGTAATCATTTCTACTATCCTGATTTCACACGAGATTTACATTATGAATGTGAATTGGTTGTGAAAATATGCAAAGTAGGTAAAAATATTACAGAAAAATTTGCGCCTAACTATTATAAGGAATTAACGTTAGGAATTGATTTCACTGCACGTGATTTACAGCAAATTTGTAAAGAAAAAGGATTGCCATGGGAAATTGCAAAATCATTTCAGCACAGCGCTCCCCTTTCCAATAAAACAATTGATGTTAGTTCTATCGATCTCAATAATTTAAGTTTTGAATTGAAAAAAAATGGTGAAACAGTTCAAGTTGGCAATACAAAAGAAATGATTTTTACTATTAATCAAATCATCGTATATCTATCGAAATTCATGACATTAAAAACGGGTGATTTAATTTTCACCGGAACTCCAGCAGGCGTTGGCCCTGTAGTTATTGGTGATAATTTAGAAGGCTTTTTGAATCAACAGAAAATGTTTGAATTTAAAGTGAAGTAACTCCCACCTCGACTAAAGCTCGGCGTCAGACCGCGACTAAAGCTCGGCGTCAGACCTCGACGAACATCGAGCGGCAGTCGAGATGTCGGCGTCCGTTACTTTCCTTTCGCTTTAACAATAATCAAAACCGTATAGAGCATAATTTTTATATCCAAAGCTAATGTTCGATTTTTGAGATAAAGTAAGTCAAATTTCATTCGTTGTAGCATCTGATCTACGTTTTCTGCATAACCGTACTTTACTTGTCCCCAAGATGTTATTCCTGGTCTTACTTTCGTTAATTGTAAAAATTGCGGTTCAATTTGAACTATTTGATCTATAAAAAACTGTCGTTCAGGTCTTGGCCCTACCAGTGACATTTCTCCTTTTAAAACATTGAAAAACTGTGGAAATTCATCTAATCTTAACTTCCGCATAAACTTTCCAATCTTCGTTATTCTTGGGTCATTTGATGATGATAATTGAGGTCCATTTTTTTCAGCATCCATGTACATTGTCCTGAATTTAATAATTTTAAAAGGCAATCCTTTTAAACCAATACGTTCTTGCAAAAAGAAAATAGGACCTGGTGATGACATTTTTACTCCAATTGCGAAGAAGATGTAAAATGGGATTAATAAAATTATCGCAATTAGAGAAAAAACAACATCCATGAAACGTTTAATTGCTTGTTGCAATATTGGCATCGTTTCCGCATTAACTTCAATTAATAATGCTCCAAAAATATTAGTCATTTTAACTGATCCAGATAATATATCGTACATATCAGGAAGTATTTTTATCGTCACACTGCCTCCTTCAATTTGACCTATTATAGCTTTTAATTTATCATGTTCAACACTTTCAAGCGCAATTATCACTTCTTCAACTTCGTTCTCTCTTAAAACCTTTTCTAAATCTTTCGCATGACCTAAATAATTCAATTGATTTTCTAACTGTCTATCTACTCCATTGATGTTTACAAAACCTATGAATTGATTAATTCCACGTGGTAAATTGACAATTTCATTATAGATTTCAACCGCCTTATCACTTCCTCCAATGAGTAGTGTTTTAAAACCATTTTTTCCTGAATGAATGCGGCTTACAATTACACTTATGAAGATTAATCGTGGTATGAAAACCATCAAAAAATGAATTCCGAATAACAAAAACATTGATTTATAATACTGCTGATACCCAGAAATCTCATCGTCTAATAATAAAGTGAAAAAGATGAAAACAGAACCTAAAAGTGTTCCAATAAAACTGAGATTAAACAATTTGAAACGGTATAGACGTTTTACATCATGATACGTTCCTTGCAAATAATATAATATCAACCATAATATAGGTATTAAAACTATTCCTAAATAGAAAGAATCATTCACTGTAAATTCAACTTCTTCGATTGTTGTTTTGCGAAAATAATAGAAAACTACCCATGCAGAGACAGCTGTAATCCAATCCATTAACATAAACAATAAGACGAGAAGTCGTTGTTGCATAATTAGAAATAAACGACTTTTATGTTATCCATGATAATTGTTCCTTCACTATCACCGCTATCAAGACCCGCTTTAAAGGATTGTTTGAAATATTCGGCAGTTGTAGAACTTGATACCAATTCTTTCAAATCAATATAGATTTTTTTCCATTTTACTTCAGATGGTTCTTGAGAATTCAATTGAATATTATCGTTGTTTTTAATTGACGATGAAGAAATGGCTAATAAACCAGTTGTAAGAGAATTTGTATTGTAATAATCAATTTCTAAATAAACTTCTTTAAATGTTGGAAGGTACATCTCCCCTGCGGTATAACCAATCCAAGTAGAATCAATTGAATTTAAATTAACTTGTCCATAAAAATTTCCCCATTGTAAAATTTCTGGTGCACTTCCCGTACCTATTAGTGCTAAAGAATTTGGATCGTCATCTAATTTAATTGCTGCATTCTCAAAGTCTTCAACCCAAAATTGTAGCGCTTCAAAATAACGCGTTATTGGGTTTAATGTTAGTGTTTGATTGGCAACTAAATCGGCATTTATTTCATAAACCTCAACAAAAGGATATATTTTTTTCGTTGCAGAAATTCCATTATTTCTAACGGTCGGATAAATTTTTATATTCACATTTCCGCTCATTAGAACCGGTATTTTAAAAGGAACTTCAAAAACTCCAATTACTTTACCATTAATGTAAACCCATGCATCTGTAAAATTGTGTGTTAATTCCCCAGTTGGATTTTGAGAATTGGCATTTGTCTCTAAGGTCCAATTATTAACCTCCAACCATGCGGGATCAGGATTATTCTTCACACAAGATGAAAGAAGAAAAAGTCCAAAAAAGGAAAATAATAAATATCTCATAGTTAGTTTTCGTTTATTCAAACGTTAAAATATCCTAGATATTGTCTACTAAAATAGTAGATGACAATTTTAATTTATCCAATATTTTATGGGCCACATCCAAGGCTCTAAATCCATCTTCTAACGAAACTAAAGGAACAGAATCTTCATTTATTGAAACCGCAAAAGTTCTCAATTCCTCTTTAATTGCATTAATTTCATCGATTTCCGGTTTGTCGAAGTAGATTTTCTTCACAGGTTTTCCTTCTCCCAAGTCAAAAATGATATCCAATGGATTTGGTTCCCCGTCGACAGTTTCCATTCGTACAACTTCCAATTCTTTTGTCAAAAAATCAACACTGATATAGGCATCTTTTTGAAAAAAGCGCGACTTACGCATGTTTTTCATTGAAATTCTAGAAGCTGTTAAATTAGCAACACACCCATTATCAAACTCTATTCGCGCATTTGTAATATCAGGAGTATCACTCACAACTGCTACTCCAGAAGCTGAAACGCGTTTTATATCTGACTTCACAACACTCAAAATTATATCCAAATCATGAATCATCAAATCTAAAACCACGGGCACATCCGTTCCTCTTGGATTAAATTGCGCTAAACGATGGGTCTCGATGAACATTGGTTTATTGAAATAAGGCAAAGCAGCTTGAAAAGCCGGATTAAATCGTTCAACATGTCCAACTTGCACTTTAACATTTGCTTCTCTTGCTAATCCCATCAAAATACGCGCTTCTTCAACCGTTTCAGTTACTGGTTTCTCAATAAAAACATGTTTGCTTTTACGCAAAACCTGAGATGCTAATTCACAATGTGAAATGGTAGGTGTAACAATGTCCACACAATCTACTTCTTCCAAAAGCTCTTGAACAGTCGCGAATCTTTTAATGTTAAATTGATTTTTTACATCTTCTGCTGTTTGATCACTTGAATCAAAAAATCCAACTAATTCAAATTCTTCTTTCAATTCTAAAATTAATCGAATGTGGATTTTTCCTAAATGTCCAGCGCCTAAAACTCCAATTTTTAACATATTCGCGATTTTTTACAAAGGTAATTCTAGCAACTTACTTATTCCCTTTAATACGGTAGAATTATCAACAATTCCGACTTATTTATTGAACGTTATTCGAAGTGA
This sequence comes from Bacteroidota bacterium, assembly GCA_041161265.1. GTDB lineage: Bacteria > Bacteroidota > Bacteroidia > Flavobacteriales_D > Crocinitomicaceae > M0103. The sequence continues at coordinate 4,435 of JBEAUV010000129.1, forward strand.
TATCGTTGATAAACACTCAAATCAAATTAATCAACTGTAAACTTGGTAGTTGTAAGCTATATATCTGTTTACACACTTCATGGTAAACTACCTCCGTTTACTTCGCAAGAGTTTCAGTTTACTTCGCAAGAGTTTCACTTTACTCCGCAAGAGTTTCAGTTTACTTCGCAAGAGTTTCAGTTTGCTTCGCAAGAGTTTCCAACTACTTCGCAAGAGTTTCACTTTGCTGCGCAAGAGCTTCCGTTTGCTTCGCAAGAGTTTCCAACTACTTCGCAAGAGTTTCACTTTACTGCGCAAGAGCTTCCGTTTGCTTCGCAAGAGTTTCCGTTTGCTTCGCAAGAGTTTCCAACTACTTCGCAAGAGTTTCACTTTACTGCGCAAGAGCTTCCGTTGACTTCGCGAGAGTTTCCGTTTACTTGGGGAAGATATTTTTATCGTTTGGAGATGCAGTCGAAGTTTGAGAAACGAACACCGAACCAATAGAAAATGATTGCGTTTTATCTCTGATAACTAACGTTTTGATGGCAGTCTAAACATATTAATGGCAGGTTATTCAAGTCCATTCGCCAAGTAAATAAGACAAAAGATCTTTTAAAAAATAAAAAAACCTTGTTTCCTTGTTTGTTAAAAACAGAATTTGACTATATTTGCACCAACAAAAATGGAGGTTGTAGCTCAGTTGGTTAGAGCATCGGTTTGTGGTACCGAGGGTCGTGGGTTCGAGCCCCATCTTCCTCCCAACAAAAAAGGAGTTCAGAAATGGATTCCTTTTTTTTTATTTACAACAATTTGTTGAAGCAAGAAACGGACCTTTGACCCAACGAAAGGTGAACATAAAATAACATGAAGAATCAAGCAGCAATAGAAAAAAGAAGAACTTTCGGTATCATCGCTCACCCGGATGCTGGAAAAACTACCTTGACAGAAAAATTACTTCTTTTTGGAGGAGCAATTCAAACTGCTGGTGCTGTGAAAAATAATAAAATCAAGAAAACTGCGACTTCCGATTTCATGGAAATTGAGAAACAACGTGGGATTTCCGTTGCTACTTCTGTTATGGCATTTGAATACGGCGGCAAACAAATAAACATTCTTGATACTCCTGGTCATAAGGATTTTGCTGAAGATACCTATAGAACGTTAACTGCTGTTGATAGTGTAATACTCGTTATCGACTGTGCGAATGGTGTTGAATCACAAACGGAAAAGTTAATGGAAGTTTGTCGCATGCGGAAAACGCCTGTTATCATATTCGTAAATAAAATGGACCGTGAAGGAAAAGATGCGTTCACTTTATTGGATGAATTAGAAGAAAAACTGGACATTAAAGTTCGACCTTTGACTTGGCCTATTGGAATAGGTGACCGTTTTAAAGGTGTTTATAACATTTATGATAATAATCTGAATCTTTTTCAAGCCAATAAAACCAAACGTGAAGAAGAAATTGTTTCTATAAAAGACTTGAATGACCCTCAATTAGACACACTTGTTGGTGAAGCTTTCGCGAATGAATTAAGAGAAGAAATTGAAATCATTGATGGTGTTTACGATACGTTTGACCGAGAAAAATACTTATCAGGAGAAATAGCACCCGTTTATTTCGGTTCAGCTGTAAACAACTTTGGTGTTCAAGAATTATTGGATTCATTTATTGAAATCTCCCCTTCACCAATTGGACGTGAAACAGATGTTCGATTTATTGAACCGAGCGAACCAAAATTTACTGGTTTTGTATTTAAAATTCATGCGAATCTAGATCCAAAACACCGCGATAGAATTGCCTTCTTGCGAATTGTTTCTGGAAAATTTGAGCGAAATCACTTTTACAACCACGTTCGTTTGAATAAAAATTTCAAATTCTCCAATCCAACTTCTTTCATGGCACAAGACAAAAGTGTTATTGATGAAGCATTTCCTGGTGATGTAATCGGTTTATATGATACAGGAAATTTCAAAATTGGTGACACTTTAACCGAAGGTGAAAAACTAATGTTCAAAGGTATTCCTTCTTTCTCTCCAGAAATCTTCATGGAATTAGAGAATTTGGATCCAATGAAATCAAAACAATTGGAAAAAGGAATTCACCAATTAACCGACGAAGGAGTTGCACAAATGTTCATCATGCAGCCGGGTAAACGAAAGATTGTTGGTACAGTTGGACAATTACAATTTGAAGTTATTGCGCACCGTTTATTGAATGAATATGGTGCAAATTGCCGCTTCGTTCCTAAAAACTATTATAAAGCCTGCTGGATTACGACGGATAACAAAGAACAATTAGCTGATTTCATGCGTGCAAAAACGAGTTATTTAGCAAAAGACAAAGACGACAACTTGGTTTTCTTAGCGGAAACAACTTTCTTATTAGCAATGGCAGAAAAAGACTATCCAGATTTAACTTTTCATACGACTTCTGAGTTTAAACTTGATATTTAATCAGTCGTCAACATTTAAATTTAGTTGAATATTTTTTACTAAATTTAATGTTATATGAAATTTGAAATCCCTAACTGGCTAATAATTGTAGGAGCAATTGGACAAATGTTTACGGCTCTTATTTATCCATATATTCGACACGTCGTTTTTGATTGGTATAACGACATTAAAAAGTTAAAACCACTAAATCAAGAAATAGCAAAAACTTATGGAAGATACATCCAAGGTTTAAACTTCTCTTTTGGGTTAATTTCAATTTTATTTACCGATGATCTTAAAAATCAAACTGGTTTAGCTGTTGCATTAACAGGATTAATTGCGGCTTATTGGACAGGAAAAGTAATTACTCAATTCTCCTATTATCCAATGTACGATATTCCTAAAAAGCTTAAATTTAAAATTGGTGAATATTTTATGAATACCCTTTTTATAACATTTTCGCTAATTTTTATTTTGTTATTCGTCTCAAATTTAATGGGATATATTAATTCTTAAAAATATGACTTTAGAGCAAAAACCTCCATTACCACCATTTGATCTTGAAAAAGCATTATTGAAAGTACAAATGGCTGAAGATGCGTGGAACAGCAAAGATTCTGAACGTATTTCAAAAGCATATACTGTTGATACCGAATGGCGAAATAGAACAGAATTCATCAATGGAAGAAACGAAGTTATTGATTTTCTTAATCGTAAATGGGCAAAAGAATTGAACTACAAACTCAAAAAAGAACTTTGGGGATTTCGTGAAAACAGAATGGCAGTTAGATTTGAATATGAATACCAAGATGTAAATGGCCAATGGTGGAGAGCTTATGGCAACGAAAATTGGGAATTTGACGAAAATGGCTTAATGCGTAAACGATTTGCAAGTATAAACGACTTGGCAATAAACGAAACTGATAGAAAATTATTTTAATTGATCAAATGAATGCAACCTAATGCCATTGTGGTAGATCCTCCAAATAATTCAATTGCGTATTTTCTCGGTCTATTTGACAAACGATGTGTTGTATTCCATTTGTCACCATTAATAAATCGACATTTAATGCCGCATTGTATTGTGCAATTTGATTAAATGTTTTTTCGGTTAGATTAATTTCTGGCGCTTTGCATTCCACAATAAGTCTTGGTTTGCCATCGATTCCAAAAACAACAACATCACAGCGTCTTGATAGTTGATTGATTTCAATTGCCATTTCAGCAGCGATAAGTCCGATTGGAATTTGCTTTTCTTGTATTAAGAAATGAATCAAATGCTGTCTCACCCACTCTTCTGGCGTTAAGACCAATGATTTTTTGCGAATGATGCACCAAACAAACACTTGGCCTTCTTTCCTGGTAAGTTTCAATTCAGCTTGAGGAAAAGAAAGTGCTTTGAACATAAAACG
>JBEAUV010000130.1:0-8001 GCA_041161265.1 Bacteroidota bacterium
AAGTCCAACTCCTCTTCTAATTGTTCAAGAAGAAACCTCCTTTCAACAGATTAAGAAGATTGTTATGACAATTGATTTGGATCGTGGAAGTATTCAAATTCTAAGAATGGCGGCTCAAATGAGTCATTTATTTAATTCTGAAATAATACTTGTTGCAGCTGAACAAACGGATCCGTATTTCAAAAGTAAAAGAGATGTGAATTTAATGGTTTGTAATAAATATTTAACTGAACACAAAGTTCCTCATTCATTTGAATATGTTGACGGAAAACATTTCGTTGACAATATTTTCAACCTTTGTAAGGAACACAATGCTGACATGTTAGCAGCAACTTATTACCAGCAACACGTTCACATTTTCACTGATTCTTTCGTTAGAACACTGGCAAATAATGAATTACATATACCACTATTAACAATGGACGAAGAAGCTACACATTCAGGAGGGCAATTCGGAGCAATGTTTGGGTAATAATTATTGTTTGAAAATAGTTCGATTTATCTTGAACTATTTTCAAACTTGATTGGCATTTCCTCCAATTTAAACTAGAATAATTAAGCTTTTGCTCTTGGATTAGCAAACATTCTTACATCTTCTCCTGAAATAGTATTATCACAAAGAATTACTAAACGTTCCACTATATTTCTTAATTCTCTTATATTTCCTGTCCAATCAGTTTGCTGTAATGCAAATAAAGCATCTTCAGAATATGATTTACGAGGAATTCCGTGTTCTGCACAAACCATTGTCATAAAGTGCTCTGCTAATAATGGAATATCATCTCGTCTATCATTCAGTGAAGGAACATGAATAAGAATTACTGCTAAACGATGGTATAAATCTTCTCTAAATCGTCCTTCTTCGATTTCCTTTCGTAAATCTTTATTGGTTGCAGCAACTACACGGCAATCCACTTTTATGTCACGCTCTCCTCCTACTCGTTGAATAACATTTTCTTGTAATGCACGTAACACTTTCGCTTGAGCGCTCGCGGACATATCACCAATTTCATCTAGGAAAAGAGTTCCTCCTGAAGCTAATTCGAATTTTCCTTTTTTGTCTTTCACCGCAGAAGTAAATGCGCCTTTTTCGTGTCCAAATAATTCGCTTTCGATTAATTCAGATGGAATTGCAGCACAATTCACTTCAATGAATTGCATTTTACGACGGTTCGAATTATCGTGTAATGAACGAGCAACCAACTCTTTACCAGTTCCGTTTTCACCGGTGATAAGCACTCGCGCATCGGATGGAGCAACTTTTTCAATCATTTCTTTGATCTTGGTAACAGAATCCATTTCACCAATAATTGAACTTCCTTTGAAACGTTTAACAGTAGTTTTCAACTGTTTTGTTTCTTCAACAAGTCCAACCTTTTCTTTTGCATTGCGAATTGTTACCAAAATACGATTCAAATCCAATGGTTTTTCGATAAAATCAAACGCGCCTTTTTTAATTGCTTGAACGGCAGTATCAATGTTTCCATGTCCACTGATCATGATAACCGGAGTTTCAATTTTGGCTTTTATTAATTCATCCAAAACTTCCATCCCATCCATCAACGGCATTTTTATATCACAAAAAATAATATCATATGCTTTTGAAATAGCTTTATCCAACCCATCTTTTCCATTCTCAGCTTCTTCGACTTCAAAGTCTTCAAATTCAAGGATTTCACGCATTGCTCTGCGGATTGCTCTTTCATCGTCAATGATTAATATTTTTCCCATGATTTATTTGTTTGGGTTAAAGATACGAATGGATTTCCAATTCGGGATTTGTAATTCGTAATTTGTAATTAATAACTTGTATCTACGCTAGGGCACCTTCCTTCAACGAACAAGGTGAGATATAAACTTTTTTGATGTTTAATTTATTTAATACCCATCTCGTTTTTACAGCAGCAATTGGCGCCATTTTTTTTCGAATTGGAATAATCCATTCATTGGAATCTCTTTCAGCTAATGTTGAAGCAATAATTTCATCCAAGCATTCAAAAAGATAGTGAACTGAAATTTCAACAGCTTTGATTTTTTCGGGAAATGGTTCGTTGTGAATCAATTCATAAAAAGTTTCAAAACTTCCTGACGCTCCAATTAATATATGTTCTTCTTTTCCGTCAAAAAAACCGTCGGATTTCTCTTCTAACCAATCCTCAATATCTTTTACGTTTTGTTTAGTTAATGGATCTGAACACTGAAAATGTTGGTAAATTCTGGAAACACCAATATTCAAACTTATTAAATCGTATATCCCATCTTTATCAGCAAAAACAAATTCCGTACTACCACCTCCGATATCCATAATTACCGCTGGCTCAATAAAACGGTACGACCATTTTACGCCTTCATAAATAAGTTTTGCTTCTCTTAATCCAGTAACGATTTCTATTTTGATTCCACAAACTTTTAACACCTCATCAATAAAATATTGAGCATTCGATGCATCCCTTAATGCAGAAGTTCCAATTCCTTTGATCTCTTCAACGTTGAAATGATCACATCTTTCTTTAAAATGAATCAAGGTATTTATTCCACGCAAATAGGCCTCTGACGCTATGATATTTTGATTAATCCCACCCATTCCAAGTGCAACTCCTTCCTTTTCAGAATGAATAATTTCAAAACGCTCGTCAAAAACTTCCGCAATTAAAAGATTAAATGTATTTGTTCCAAGATCTATAACGGCTTTCCTCATTTATGATTTTTTAAGCCACTTCAACAATAACCCAATTTTGATTCGATGTCCGAATTGTAAGATTCCATTTTTGTATAAGCGTCCAGCAATTAACAGAATAAAAATGGCACTTAAAATCAATACAATAAACGATAAATACAATTGATACACTTGTCCAGGTTCATATCCTTGCGCTAGTTTCACCATTACAACTACTGGAGAAGTAAAAGGTAAATAATGGAAAACTGTTGCCATTGTACTTTCTGGGTTTTGCAATGAATAATATCCTGCATACAGCGCAAAGCATAATAAAAAGATAATTGGCAATACAAATTGTTGTCCATCGCTTTCAGAACCAGAAGTTGCACCAATTGCAGCAAAAAATGCCCCGTAGAACAAATAACCAACAATAAAGAACAAAAGGAAATAGGTTGTCATAGTGCCAAACTGAATGCGTTCATATACTAAATCCACAAACTGATTGTATTCTATTCCACCAAGAAATTGATCCATTGCGGTTTGATCCTTTAACTCTTGTGTCATCTGAACGAGATTAGAGGCTTCTAACATGTCAGGGAATAATGTTTCGCGCATAAAGAACAAACCGGCACCAACAATTAACGTCCAAATCGTAAATTGTATAAAAGCTGCAATTCCGATACCCATAATTTTACCAAGCATCAATTGGTTGGGGTGAACAGATGCCAACATTACTTCCACTATTCTATTGCTTTTTTCGCGTGTTACACTTCGTAAAATTGTCATTCCGAATAGGAAGATAAAGACAAAAATGATAGCTCCATAAAAGAATCCTACCCAAGCTCGCAAATCAGCTGATTTATCAAAAGGATCATACGCATTTCTAAAAGCGACATTTAACGGTTGTTTGATTTTCCGGAATTCTCTTACAGATAGATTTGTAAACCTTCCAACCATCACCTCTTCTAAGCGACGTTCTATATGGAATTGCAGGTTCGTTTGCATTCGAACAGACGGTTTTTCTCTAAAAAAGACAAAAGCTGTTTTATTCGCTAATACTTTTTCATTGATTTCGATCATCGCATCAAATTGCTGGAATTGCTTACTATCGCGGAAATCTTCCATTTCGACATAATCATTTGCAAAAGAATAATTGACAGATTTATCTTGCGTTACAAGGATTTTATTGTCCATGATATTAGCAGGATCAGTAATCAACACATTCCAATGTTGTTTTCCTTCTCCTCCAAGAGCAAAAAGCATATAGATTACTCCTAAGATAATAAGTGGGCCAAGAATGGACATCACAATAAAAGACCTTGCTCCAATGCGTTCTTTTAATTCGCGCATTGCGATTAACCAACTATTACGCATTGCTTACCTCCTTCTTCACTTGAACTAAATCAATAAAAACATCTTGCATGGAAGGCAATACTTCCCAAGCAGCTTCAATTTTAATTTGACCTAATAAGGCTCTCAATAAATCTTCGAAGGTATTATCTCCTCTCATTTTTACACGTGCAATAAATTTATCGTCGCCTAATATTTCTTTGTCAATCAACTCAAAACTTGTCCATAATGCGTTCACAAAAGCAATCATACTTCCTCTGAATTTTATGGCATATTCACCAGTTTTACGTTCTTCTTGAATTTCTGAAATGCGACCTTCCATGATTTTTTTTGATTGGTGAATTAGAACAGCTCTATCGCATATTTCTTCAACACTTTTCATGTTATGCGTTGACAAAATGATTGTTTTGCCTTTCGCTCTCATTTCAATTAATTCTTGTTTGATTAATTCAACGTTGACTGGATCAAAACCACTTAAAGGTTCATCTAAAATCAATAATTTCGGCTCATGTAAAACAGTACAGATAAACTGAACCTTTTGCGCCATTCCTTTAGACAATTCCTCAATTCGTTTTTTTCGCCAATCGGTAATTTCAAATTTCTCTAACCAATATTCCAATTGTGTTTTGACATCTCTTTTTGACAAACCACGCAATTGTCCTAAAAACAAGGCGTGATCTTCAACAGTCATTGTTCTATATAATCCTCTCTCTTCTGGTAAATAACCAATTTGAGAAAGATGTTGTTGGGTCATTAAATCACCGTTCATTCGAATATGACCTTTGTCAGGTTCAATAATTCGGTTGATGATTCGGATTAAGGTTGTTTTTCCTGCTCCATTAGGTCCAAGTAACCCTAGTATTTCTCCTTTTTGAACATGAATGGAAACATCGTCGAGGGCAACCTTCCGATAGAATGATTTTGAGATATGTTGAATTTCGAGCATTGGTGATTTTTAGCTGATGGATAAAGCTAATAAAAATGTTGGAAACAGAATGGATTTGGGATTTAGGATTTAGAATTTCCGATAAACTTACCTTTCCAATTTTTCCATTTATACATTTTGGAAAAAATAAAAAGTAAAAGTGGTTGGATTAAAATAATCGTCAATAATGCATCCCATCCGAAAGTTGGTTTTGCATGATCCATGAAAAGTGCATCTGTTTGAAAGGCTTGCCATTCATTTGTTAAAATTAACGAAGCAAAAATATTGTTGATGGCATGGTAGCCCATTGACAATTCCAGTCCATCATCCATGAGGGCTAATATCCCAAGAAAAACACCTGTAACGATATAATAAACAAGAACGATATAGCCCAACTTTTCTACTTCTGGATTTGCACCGTGTAACAAGCCGAAAAGTATACCTGTTATGACAACTGCAATAATTCCTTTTTTATAAAAATGTCCAAATCCTTGAAATAAATAGCCTCGAAAAAGAACTTCTTCACACGTTGTTTGGATTGGAATTAAAAATATTGAAATCAAGAATAAAGGGAAAAAAGTTGAAGCGTTAAAATTCCACGTTATATTATCTCCTGAATAAATTGAAATTGTAAGGAAAATTGCCATTATCAATCCCCAAATGAACGCTGCTGAAAAAAATCGTTTCCAATCAAATCTTGTACGACTTGTAAAAAGGGAAATAATTGAACGTTTGTGTAAATACTTTATGGAAAGAATAAGCGTAATTAAAACAACAATGAAAGGAATGATTAAATAAGTTAACAATTTATTTTGACCCAATAATTGTCCGAAATTCAAACTTCCTTCGTTTTCAAGGTCTGCCAAACCTCCATGCATTTTCAAATCTACCAAAAGAGGAATTTGTCCTACTATTGCATATGCCAAAATGACTAAACATAACGTAAGAATGTACGTTGAAAGTAAATTTGTCCCCTTACTGGCGTTATTGAGAAATGACATAATTTTGATTTGATTACAATGATAACAAAAAAGGCTTTGCGCGATGCAAAGCCTTTTTTAATTAATGAAACATATCTTTCATCCTGCTGAAAAAACTTTTATCGTTTTTATCAGGGCTAGGTTTAAAATTTTCGCTTTCACGTAATTTTTCTAGTATTTCTTTTTCTTCTTTCGATACTTTTTTGGGAGTCCAAATGTTTATATGAACGAAAAGATCTCCGTGTCCATAACGTTGCAATTGTGGCAATCCTTTTCCTTTCAGGCGAAGCACTTTTCCACTTTGTGTTCCAGGCTCTACTTTGATTTTTGCTTTTCCACTAATCGTTGGAATTTCAATTGATTCACCAAGAACTGCGTCTACAAAATTCACATACGCTTCATAGTGCAAGTTATCACCATCTCTCTTCAGTTCTGCATGTTCAACTTCTTCTACAACAACGATTAAATCTCCAGGAACGCCATTGAATGGACCAGCATTTCCTTTTCCTGTAACACTCAGTTGCATTCCCTCTTCTACTCCAGCCGGAATCTCAATTTCAATCACCTCTTCTTGACGTTTTAAACCTTGTGCATCTGCATCGGAAGGTCTTTTATCAATCATTTTACCCGCACCTTGACACGTATGACACGTTGATTGTGTTTGCATGGCGCCCAAAAAAGTTTGAGCAACACGCATGATACGTCCAGTTCCGTTACATGTTTGGCAATTTTTATATGTTACGCCATCGGCATTAACCAACTTTGTAACTTTAATTTTTTTCTTGACACCTTCAGAAATTTCCTCTAAAGTCAACTTCATTTTCACACGTAGATTAGTACCACGAACGACACGTGATCCACCACCACCGCGATTTCCGCCAAAACTTCCACCACCGCCAAAAGCTCCACCGAAAACATCTCCAAATTGAGAGAAAATGTCATCCATGTTCATTCCGCCATGACCTTGTCCTCCTTGCCCCATTCCGGCGTGACCAAAACGATCATATTGAGAGCGTTTCTCAGAATTACTTAATATTTCATATGCTTCTGCTGCTTCTTTAAACTTATCCTCAGCACTTGCATCATCAGGATTTTTATCTGGATGGTACTTTAATGCTAATTTGCGGTAAGCCTTTTTTATTTCAGCTTCTTCCGCATTTTTGGAAACACCTAATATTTCGTAATAATCTCTTTTTTTACTCATGCCCGTGAGGGATTAATTTATTTGGGATTTGGCACTTCGATCCTTCGATAGACTCAGGAGAGTCCAGTTCAGTGACCAAAATATTTTTATTGACCTACAACAACTTTTGCAAAACGGATTACTTTATCATTCAAGTAATACCCTTTTTCAACATCTTCTATTACTTTTCCTTTTTCTTTGTTTGAAGAAGCTGGAACATTAGCAATTGCTTCATGTAATTCACTATCAAACGGTAAACCTTTGGCATGCATTGGTTTCAATCCTTTTGACTCTAAGATACCCTTGAATTTATTAAAAATAAGGTGAAACCCTTCTTTCACAATAGTGATATCAACATCATTTTCATTGTTCAATATTGCTCTTTCAAAATCATCCAAAACTGGGATCATATCAGATAAAACACCAGCATTTGCATTGCTTATCAAATCAATTTTCTCCTTATTCGTTCTCTTTCTGAAATTATCAAACTCAGCATACAATCGAAGAAATCTGTCATTCAATTCTGCATATTTCTCTTCAGGAGTTTCTTCTTTTTTCTCCTCAACAATCGTTTCTTGTGCATTCTCATCCACAACTGTTTCGTTTTCCTTATTAGCTTTTTCGCTTTCTTGATTGTTTACATCATTTTCCTCTGCCATTGTTCACTTTTTTAGTCGCTTGCTGTAGTCAAAGATGTTGCCATTCTTATAATTCGGACATCCTGACAGAAAAAGCGAGTGCTTAATGAAAAGATGGCACTTAATATTCAAAATACAGCACTTTTTTTTTTGTCAAAATTTGATGTAATTCAGTCTTAATCGATTTCAAAAAACTATCACCACCTATTAACAGCTTGAATATAAAGCGAATAGTGTTTAATTCAATAAAGAGACAACTGAATAATCAA
>JBEAUV010000131.1:0-7872 GCA_041161265.1 Bacteroidota bacterium
AATTGATCAAAGTGTTTCAATTAAGTCAAGTGATTTTGATGTATTTAGAAATTATGTGTACAAAGAATTAGCAAAAAAGGATATTGGAACACGATTAGCTACTTATTGGACTGCCGACAATCAAATTCCTGATTCCTTTGAATTAAAAGGATCGTTTTTTGGAGATACGTTGCGTTTTTGGGAAAAAACAAATTAAAAAAATAAAAGTCGTATTCAAATTCTTTCCTTATAATCTAATCTTATTTTGAATACATAGAATTCCAAGAGTCCCTAAAAACAAACATAAAATTGAACAATATTTACCTTAAATTTGTTTAATTAGAAGCCCAAATAAATATTCGATTATGAAACTACTTTACACCCTTATTTTAACTGTAGCATCTTCATTAACATTTTCAATAAATCTTCGTGCCCAAGCTATGGATTTTACTGCTACAGATTGCAACGGAAATCCACAACATCTTTTTGCAGATTTAGATGCAGGTCAAGCAGTAGTTTTATTTTATTACATGTCAAATTGTGGTTCTTGTCCTCCTCCCGCTCAAAAAATTCAGGCAATGGCTGATAAAATAAATCAAAGTTGCCCTGGAATGGTTAAAGGATATGCCTACTCTTATCAAAATAGTACAACTTGTACTTACACTGCAAATTGGGTAGCTTCGAATAATCTTCCATTATTCATTCCTATGGCCGGAAATGGCGCAGAACAAGTTGCTTTTTACGGTGGATTTGGGATGCCAACAGTAGTTTTATTAGGAGGAACAAATCACGATATTTTATGGTCAACTCTAAACTTTGTCACTTCTGACACTACAACTATGAGAGATTTAATTCTAAACATGAATTGTGTTGCAGGATTGAATGATTTGAACAAAAATGAAAGTTCTTTAACAGTATATCCAAATCCAAGTAATGATGTTGTTACATTAAACTTCACAAACAACAATTCTTCTGATTTTTCTTACACTATCAATGATTTATTAGGAAAAACAGTTGTTTCAAGCAATACTGAATCATTAGATAAAGGAATAATTGAACGTAAGGTGAATACAACTTCTTTAGCTAATGGAAATTATCTTTTGAAAATTTCATTAAACGGAATTATTGAAACTAGAAAAATTTCTATTATTCATTAAGTGAATAAAATTTGCTTTATATTATTGGTTTTGACGATAACTTCTTTACGTTGTTATGGTCAAAACTATTTTCATTCGCCAAATGACACCTTAATTACCAATACTTCTATAGACGGTCAAGTGACCATGAATATTACTCAAGTTCACCCTAATAATGACACGTTACATTTTAATTGGAATAAATTAGATGTCATCATGCCATTTGGTTGGGAAGCCAACATTTGTGATAATAGTTATTGCTATACGTCTCTTGTAGATTCCGGTACAACTTTACCTGTTTTACCAGGTGATGATGGTTTAATGTTAATTCATTGTACACCTCACATAACAGAAGGAACTGCAATTATCCGATATACTATTTCTGAAGAAAATACACCATTACAAATTGACACACTGACATGGATTATTAATGCAACGGTTGCTGGGATTAATTCAACTATTTCATCTTTCCCGAAAATTTGGGTTAACAACAATCAACTCCATATAGAAGAACTTTTAGGAAATTTTAGTACTCTAGTGATCTATAATTCACTTGGGCAAATTGCTTTTGATGCGCAAATTAATTATGAAAACATAATACAATTACCCGCTTTGATTCCATCAATTTATTTTATCAAATTAGTAGGTGAACATTCCGTCTTTTCTCAAAAAATAAAACTTACAGAATGAAACTTTTAATCTTTTCTAAAATCTTATTTGTCTTTTTAGTTGCTCAAACAGTATCTGGACAAAATGCATTATTTATTCCTCCTTCGCTAACTGGAACTACCTTTAATTTAGATGTTCAAACAGGAACTCAAAATTTATATCCTGGAAACCCAACTCCAACTTATGGAATAAATGGCCCATTTTTATCGCCAACAATTATTGTAAACAAAGGTGATATTGTTACATTGAACGTGAACAACGGTTTAACAGTTGCAACCACCATGCATTGGCATGGTTTACATGTTTCTCCAAGTAATGATGGCGGTCCTCATCAAAGTATTGCGGCTGGAACAACTTGGAGTCCTTCGTTTGAGATTTTAAATAATGCTGGAACTTTTTGGTACCATCCACATGGAGAAGGAAAAACAGATTTACATGTTGGTAAAGGTTTAGCTGGAATGTTTATTATTCATGATGCAGTTGAACAAAGTTTAGGTTTGCCTCAAACTTATGGCGTAGATGATATTCCATTAATTACACAATCAAAAGCATTTGATGTATTGCAACAAATCGCAATAGCCGACCATATGGATACTTCAATATTGGTTAATGGAACTATTGATGCTTTTTTTGACGCGCCTGCACAAGTGCTTCGCTTTAGATTGTTGAATGGAAGTAGTATGCGTTCGTTCAATTATGGATTCTCCAACGGAATGACATTTTATCAAATTGCAACTGATGGAGGATTAGTCGAAATGCCAAATCCATTGACAAGATTGCTTTTGGCGCCAGGAGAAAGAGCTGAGATATTAGTGGATTTAACAACAATGAATGGTCAATCAATCCAATTGTTGAGTTACGGTTCTGAAATGACAAATGGAATTTTTGGTGCTCCTGCTGTTGGATCCGCTCCGGATGTTATTCACATGTATGATGACAATCCATTAAACGGTGCTGATTATGAACTTTTAGCAATAAACGTTATCCCACCAACTGTTAGCCCAGTTACAACAATTCCGTCAACTTTAGTCCCATATACACCATATCTTGCTGCGAATGCTGATATTAATAGATCATTAGTACTTGATACTTTCCGTATACTTTCAATTGATGTCCCAAACCTATCTGAGGGACCTTTTGGTATTAACGGAGAAGTTTTCGATATGATGGTGAATAATATTTATGTCCCTTTCAATTCGACTGAAATTTGGACCTTACACAATAAAACACATATTGCTCACCCTTTCCATATTCATGATATTCAATTCAACATCATAGAAAAAAATGGACTTCCTCCAGTGATAAGTGAACAAGGATGGAAAGATGTTGTTTTAGTCATGCCTCATGATAGTGTCAAATTCATTACAAAATTCATCACGTTTGAAGACAACATAGTTCCATATATGTACCACTGTCATTTATTACATCATGAAGACGATGGAATGATGGGTTCATTTATTGTTAGCAGCAGCGTTGGTATTGATGAGATTTCACTTTCTGGAAATGATGATTTACATGTTTATCCAAATCCAGCCAGTAATAATTGGGAAGTAAAATCAACATCAATTAATGGAGAATTTACTGTGATTTTAACATCACTTATTGGCGAAAAAGTTTTTGAATCAAAAGGAAAATCTATCGACATTGAAACACATATTTCAATCCCAACAGATGAATTAACAGAAGGGATTTATATCCTTAAAATTCAAACTGAAAACCAAGAGTTTCAAACAAAATTAATGAAGACGAATTAATTTTCTATTTGAATCACACCTCTTCAAAAGTCATTGTTTATTATCTTTGACAAAATTAATTTATTGTACAAACACTAAATATGTTAAAGACTTTACATTCAAAAGGAAATCAATTTAGTGAATCAATCAATCAAATCACTTATTTTCAAAAAGATGGGATTATTCCTTTTGTTGAAAAACTAAAAAGTCTTAACTATTTTCCCTTACAACCAAAAGAATTAGAGATAATTCAAATCAATTTGGGTAAAATGTGTAATCAAGTGTGCGATCATTGCCACGTTGATGCAGGTCCTGATCGTAAAGAAATAATGACGATAGAAACGATGAAAGCTTGTCTTTCTGCTATTCAAAATTCGAATCCCAAAACCATTGATTTAACCGGTGGAGCTCCAGAAATGAATCCAAATTTTAGATGGTTTGTGACCGAGCTTTCGAAGTTAAACGTGAAAATTATTGTTCGGTGTAATTTGACAATAATTGTTGCCAATAAAAAACACAATGATCTCCCTGATTTCTTTAAAGCAAACAACATTGAAGTAATTTCTTCTTTGCCATGTTATACTGAAAAGAATACCGATAGTCAAAGAGGAACTGGCGTTTTTGCAAAAAGTATCAAAGCTTTGAAAATGTTAAACGAAGTTGGATATGGAAAAGAAGGAACCGGGTTGAAACTTCAATTGGTTTATAATCCAACAGGCATTTCTTTACCTCCAAATCAACATTCTTTAGAAATTGACTATAAAAACAAGCTAAAAGAGGATTTTGACATTTCATTTAATGAACTTTTTACGATTACAAATATGCCAATCAGTCGTTTCTTAGATTTTCTTGTGAAGTCTGGGAACTATGATAACTATATGCACAAATTAGTTGATACGTTCAATCCAAATGCACCTGAAGAATTAATGTGCAGAAATACATTATCAATTGGGTGGGATGGGTTCCTTTACGATTGTGATTTCAATCAAATGTTGGACTTAAAAATAGCTTCTGTAAATCATATTACTGATTTCAATGAATCCATTTTACAGCATCGTGCTATTATTCTCAATCAACATTGCTACGGTTGCACTGCTGGTTCAGGTTCAGGATGTGGAGGATCTTTAGTCTAAATGAAAAAGGCACTCATCGTATTTCAAAAGAACGCCATACTCGGAAATGTTAAAACACGTCTGGCTCAAACTATTGGAGAAGAAGTAGCTTTATCTTGTTATTTCGAAATGATAAAATCTACGCATCAACAACTCTTAAAAGTTGAAGCAGATATTTTTCTGTATTATTCTGATTTCATTGAGTCAACATTAGCTCAAAATTGGCCAACTCGTCTCCAAAATGGCAAAGATTTAGGAGAACGAATGTACAACGCTTTTAAGGAATTAAAATCAATTGGTTTTGAGCAAGTGGTAATTATAGGAACAGATTGTTTAGAATTAACCAGTATAATAATTAACAAGGCATTTGCAACGTTGAGTTCACATGATTATGTGCTTGGTCCAGCAACAGATGGTGGATATTATCTTCTTGGACTAACTGAATTAACTGATTCTCTATTTTTAAATAAGGAATGGAGTAATGAGAGCGTATTTCAAACGGCAATAGATACTATTAAAAAGGAAAATAAAACAGTATTTCTATTAGAAAAACTCAGTGACATTGATAATTATACTGATTTAATAGCCTACCAAGAAAAAACTGGAAAGATACTTTTTGTCGAATAAATAAAACTCACAAATGAAATCATATTTAGAAACAACAGCTAACGTTTACAAAGAAGCAGCATTGAAACCAGATGTTGGATTGTGTTGTACAACTACTCCTGTTTGGGCCCTTCCAGGTTTGGTGATGCCGAAAATCATGTTGGAAATGAATTACGGTTGCGGAAGTACGGTAAATCCAAGAGATCTTGTAAATGATCCAACGGTTCTTTACGTTGGTGTTGGTGGAGGAATGGAAGTTTTTCAATTCGCTTATTTCAGCAGGAAAAAACAAGGAGTTATCGGTGTCGACGTTGTGGATGAAATGATCGACGCATGCAATGCTAATTTAAAAGAGGCAGAAGCAACGAATCCTTGGTTTAAAAGTGAATTTGTTGATATCAGAAAAGGATCAGCTTTAGATCTTCCAATTGAAGACAATTCAATTGACATTGCCGCTCAAAATTGCTTGTTCAATATTTTCGATAAAGAAGACTTAAAAAAAGCACTAGCAGAAATTTACAGGGTTCTTAAACCAAATGGTAGACTGGTTTTATCTGATCCTGTGACAGAAGATCAAATGCCAGAATCGTTGAAACAAGACGAACGCTTAAGAGCTTTGTGTTTAAGTGGTTCACTTCCATTAAACGAATACATCCAAATGATAACAGATATCGGTTTTGGAACAGTAGAAATTAGAGCCAAACGTCCTTATAGGGTGTTAGATCCAAAGCATTACGATACCACAGAGTTAATCTATTTAGAAAGTGTTGAAGTCTGCGCTATTAAAGATCCAATGCCAATTGATGGACCATGTGTTTTCACTGGTAAAACTGCTATTTATTATGGTGATGAAGCTTTCTTCGATGATCAAAAAGGACATACGCTTTTGTTGAATCAACCAATTGCAATTTGTGATAAAACGGCTCAAGCACTGTCAGATTTAAAAAGAGAAGATATATTCATTTCTACCTCCACGTATTTTTATGATGGCGGTGGGTGTTGTTAGATACATAACTAACAATCACATTTTATTGCTCATTGTTGTTTATTCTTTTAGTATTAACAACGCACTATTTTCTTCGATAAAACAACGACTCAAATGTTACTTAAAATGGTTTTTCCACATTAACCCCCTATTTTATTGAAAAAAAATAGGGGGTTTTAATAAATCATTTAATAAAATTTCTTTGTGTATTAATCCTTAATTATGGATACAATGCCTTTTAATACCTCGTTTGAAATTTCGTAATCTGTGTACAATATGTAATAATAACTTCCAACAGGCAAAGATTCATTTTTATATTTCCCATCCCATTGATTATTAAAATAATCACCTGTTGTTGATTCAAATAGCAAACTACCCCATCTGTTATAGATAAATACTTTATTATTTGGGTGCTTTTGATCAATGTTTGGTATCTGCCAATAATTATTAGTGTTGTCTCCTCCATCAGGTGTGAATGCCGTTGGAATAACGATCTCCACTTCTGGTTCTGAACATGCATTGATCGTGATCATCACAGAATCTGCAGGTCCCTGACATCCGGAAACCGTTTCTGTCACATAATATATTGTTATTCCAAGTATATTTATTGGAGCGATCGTTGTCCCTGAACTAATAACATTCGTTAATGCACTAGTAGAATACCAAGTGAATGTCCCGGATCCACCAACCACATTCAAATCAACCATAACATCTCCTGAACAATATGAAGTATCAGAAAATGCAGCAGGTGCAATTGGTAACGATGTTTCTGTAATAGTTACAGTTGATGTAGCAGCTATTGCACACGGTGAAGTCGGAGAAACGGTATAGGTGTAAACTAATCCTGAATTACTCCAGCTTCCCCCTGCATCCGGTGTTCCTCCCAATGTAGAGAACAACTGAGCATTCGTTGGTATTGTGCCGGTACAAAGTGTCAAGTATCCATTCGATCCGGCATTCGGTGCAGCTATCTCTGTGATCGCAACAGTTGCCGTCGCATCCGCGCAACCAAGAACGGTAACTGTGTACGTAAATGTACCAGGACTCATTGAAATCGGATTATAGGTTCCAAGATTACCGCCTGTCAAGCCGCCTGACCAGGCTCCTGTTGCTGCAGGTGAACCACCCAATGAGCTGAATAAGTCTATCGGTGCACCGTTCTCACAAACATTCGCATTGCCATTGGTTCCGGCACTCGGAGATGGAGTCTCAGTTACTGTTACTGTTGCTGTTGCATTCGCACAACCAGCAGCGGTAACTGTGTAAGTATATGTTCCAGGGGTAAAAGTTGAAGGATCATAAGTTCCAAGGTTTCCTCCCGTAAGGCTACCAGACCATGTCCCTGTTGCTGATGGCATACCGCCCAATGAGTTGATTAAGTTGATCGTTGAGCCCGTTTCACAAACATTCGCGTTTCCATTTGTACCTGCAACAGGAGCAAGAGATTCAGTAACTATTACAGTTGCAACGGCATCTGAACAACCTGCTGCTGTAACTGTATAAGTATAGATTCCAGAAGCTAATAATGCAGGATCATAAGATCCCAAGTTTCCTCCTGTAAGACCTCCTGACCATGTTCCTGTTGCTGTAGGTGATCCGCCCAAAGAGCTAAATAAGTTGATCGGTGTGCCATTCGAACAGATCGAAACCGC
>JBEAUV010000132.1:0-7834 GCA_041161265.1 Bacteroidota bacterium
CCCATTCGGCAAGCTCAGGGACAAAATAAAAAGGAAAAAGTAATTTGGTTCAATAGAATCATACTTCTTACTTTTTTCATCATCCAGCATAGTCCTTGAAAATCTTATTCAACCATTTGAGCATTGCAAACATCAATAATGCTGCTGCCCCAAGCAATATAAAGTTAACATAGAAAAAGTTCTGTTTATTTTCATAACCATCCCAAAGACTGCTTAATACACCAGAGAGTTTATTCCCGATTGAAGTTGCAAGAAACCATCCTCCCATCATCAAAGCCGTTAAACGGGGTGGACTTAGTTTACTCACCATTGACAATCCCATCGGGCTCAAGAACAATTCACCAATCGTAATAACTGCATAGGATGAAATAAACCACCATGCTGAAGATTTAATTGCACCATTTTCACTGGCATAAACTGCTCCTACCATCACCAAACAAGACAATGCTGATATGACTAAACCAAATGCAATTTTAGTTGGCGTAGAGGGTTCTTTTTTTCTTCGTTTTAAAAACGCGAAAAAGGCAAGAATCAAAGGAGTGAGTGCAACTACCCAGAACGGATTTACAGACTGGAAAATGTTTGTGTTGAAGGCATAAACTGCTTCACCTTCTTTTGGTTTGTGTTCATCCTTTAAATTTTTATAATAATTCGGATAACCTATTTCTTTATGATTTTTATCGGCTGTTCTAAATTGATGATCCATTACAACCACAGAATCCTTTTTATATGGTATCGTATCAACGAGGTGTAACGTTTTCATCGTCGGCAACATTGCTGCTGGAATTGCACGATCCGTATAACGGTCAGCCCATGTACTTAATGTTGAACCATTTTGCTTAAACACAGCCCAAAAAGCGATTACGACTCCAAAAATTGCCAACATTGCTGCAATTGGTCGTTTTTCTTCTGAAGGTGATTTATATAACAATCTACCATAAAAGAATACGACTGGAATACAACCAAACAAAAATGCATCCGTTGACCGACTTCCAACAAGTGGTTCAGGCAAGAAATATCCTATCAATCCAAAACCAATTGCTGGTAATAAGATTACGCCGAATATTTGTAATAGCGGCATGTCTTTTCCTGTTGCTGGTTTAATTACGTCCACATGTTTGAAATGTTTTGTTCCTGCCCAAAAAATAACTATTCCAATAAACATTCCTACTCCAGCAGCGATGAATGCTGCACCCCAACCTATTGAATTATATAAAGCTGCAGCGAAGAAATTACAAACAAATGCACCGATATTAATTCCCATATAGAAAATATTATATCCCTCATCTTTTCTTGATTTATATTCTTCGTTGTTGTATAAATTACCCAATAACGTTGAGATATTTGGTTTAAAAAAACCATTGCCAAGAATAACAAGTAACATTGAAAGGTAAAGCATGTTTAGGTCATGAATTGACATTAAGCAATACCCTACTCCCATCAAAAAACCTCCAAAAATTATTGAACGTCGGTATCCGATAATTCGATCTGCTAATAAACCGCCAACAAAGGGAGTAAGAAATACGAAGGCGATAAACGTCCCATATAAATCTGAAGCTTCTGCTTCGGTCATTGCAAATCCATCAACTGTATCTTTTAAATACAAAGTAAAAATTCCGATCATTAAATAATAGCCGAAACGTTCCCACATTTCTGAGAAGAATAAAAAAGGTAAAGCTTTTGGGTGTTTGCGTTGTTTCATTATCAATTAATTTGGATGAACATTCAAAAAAAAACAGTCCCCAAAAATAGAGGACTGTTTCAAAAATACTATAAAATCTAATTAACGCACACCGTGCATCATTTTTAATAACTTTTTAGAAAGTAGGAATAAAATTACAGATGCTCCTCCTGCCATGAAAACAAAAATCATAAAGAAGTTATATAGGTTTTCAATTTTAATTCCTAAGAAAACAGGCTTCTCTGGTTTAAGATTCCAAACTTCAATTGTGTTTGAATCAGGTTTACCTTTCTTACCAACAACATTTTTTACAACATATAAGGTATTAGCATCTTCACTTAAGAATTTCGCATATGCAAACTTAGGATCTGAACCAACGATTTGTTTTAAGTGGAATTCAGAAACTTCATTTTTAGATGCTTTAACAGGTGTAATAGCAACTAATGAATCTGCTTTACTTGGTCCTGAACCAAATAAGTTCACTTTAAAGTTTTCTATGAAGCTTAATTCTTTCTCTTCTTCAAAACTATCTGAAACTAGCTCAATGTTTGCGACTGAATTCGGGTGCATTGTAGCTAATTTCACGACAAAATTACTATCTAATTGAACATTCTTATTCATTAATGAATCAGTCGTATTAAACGTAAAACTTGATGCAGGAACACTTGTTTCCATATGAACTTCTTCAGGATACAAAGAACTTAAATCACCCGCAAATTTATTAGCCGTTGCAGTAGATAAGAACCATACTCCCATTAATAAAGAAGCAAATCGTATCGGAGCCAATTTAACAACCATTGACAATCCAATTGGAGACAAACATAATTCACCAAAAGTATGAACAGTATACAGTGTTACTAACCAATACATGCTCACTTTTAGGCTAGGATCTAAATCTTTTACACCCATCGCAATAATTAAATATCCAACAGCTAATAAAAATAATCCCATTGATTGCTTCACAGGTGAAGATGGTTCTCTATTTTTCTTACCTAATCTCGTCCAAAGAATAGCGAAAATCGGTGCGAAAATAACAATTGCAACAGCATTTATACTTTGGAAATAAGAAGATGGTATCTCCGTTCCAAACATGTGACGATCGGTTTGTTCTTGTGCAAAGAAAGTTAATGATGCACCAGCTTGTTCGAACGCTGACCAAAAGAAAATTACGAAAAAGGCAATAATGAAAATAACCCATATTTTTTGTTTTTCAACAGGGGTCAAACTTTTATCAGTAATAATCGAAGCTGGTGCAATAATACAAGCAGTATAAATAAATGCACCAATTAAATCCAATGCTACTATTCCTTTAAAGAAAATAAACAAGACAAGTGAAATAATACTCCAGTTGATTATTTGCTTAAAATTGATTTTTTTACCTTCAACTTTTACTTTAGCAACTTTAATTGGTTTTGCTCCAACTGCCTCTCCTGTTGGAGAAATGATGTATTTATTTTTTAATAGCTCAAAAGAAATAATACTGATAATCATACCAATACAAGCAGCTAAGAATCCCCACTTAAATGCAGCAGGAACCACAAGTCCATCAGCATCGTAAACTTCACCTAATGTCCCACAAACCAATGGCGCTATAAATGCCCCTAAATTGATTCCCATATAGAAAATGGTAAATGCTGAATCGACTCTTTTATCTCCTTCAGGATACAATTGACCTACCATAGTTGAGATATTTGGCTTGAAGAATCCATTTCCAAAAATTAAAAATCCTAGTCCTGTAAACATCATCATGGTTGCAAAACCAACTTCAGTATAAAAACTACCAGCTAAGAACATGAAAAATTGACCAATTGCCATCATGATTCCACCAATGAAAATCGATCTTCTGTTTCCCCAATATCTATCAGCAACATAACCACCAATAAGAGGCGTTAAATATACGAGACCGGTGTAATTACCGTAAATTGTAGAAGAAAGGGATTTGTCGAACATTAATGCATTCACCATAAATAAAGTGAAGATTGCTCTCATTCCATAGTAACTAAATCTTTCCCACATTTCTGTGAAAAACAATAGATATAATCCTTTTGGATGTCCTTTTTGTACAGAATTTTCCATATAATATTGTAGTTTAAGCCGTGAAAATATAAAAATTATTTAAATATTCGCTGAATGAATGATAACAATTGGTTAAATGTTAGTAAACATACATACACATACTAAAAGAGATGATTCTATTGAAATAGTCAATGGATTTGAAACGTTCGATTGGCTTAGTTACTATTCTTTTGGGATTCACCCATGGGATTCTGATACTAATAGTTTAAAGATTAAGGAAATAGAAAATAAAGCACAAGACAAATTCATGTTAGCAATTGGAGAAATTGGTCTTGACAAAGTTAAAGGACCGGTGCTTGAAATTCAAAATTCGTGTTTTATTGATCAAGTTTTAATGGCTGAAAAAATAAATCGTCCAGTGATAATACATTGTGTGAAAGCTTGGAATGAAATAAAAGCTATAAAAAACGAGCTTCAGCCCAAACAAATATGGATTTTTCATGGTTTCAATAAAGTTGCCCTTCTTGAAAGCGTTCTTGCAGAAGGATTAATGATTAGTATTGGTGCAGCAATTTTGAATAACACAAGGTTGCAAATGGCACTTCTAAAAATCCCAAACGACCGTTTATTTTTAGAAACTGATGATTCAGAAATCACCATTATAGAAATCTATGAGAAAGTTTCAGCTTTAAAAAAATTAACTTTGCAGGAATTGGAAGAAATAATTGAAAACAACTTTAAACGCATTTTTAGAATATGAGTAATTGGTTAGAAAGGTCAGAATTATTAATCAGCCCGGATAAATTAGCGAAACTAAAAAAAGCACATGTTTTAATAGTAGGATTAGGAGGCATCGGTTCTTTTGCTGCTGAATTTATTGCTCGAGCTGGTGTAGGTGAAATGACGATTATTGATGGCGATGTTTTCGATCCAACGAATAAAAATCGTCAACTTACTGCTTTAGATTCGACAATAGGAAAAAATAAAGCGGTTGTTTTAGGAGAACGTTTGTTAGATATTAACCCAGAACTGAAACTGAACATCGTTCAGGAATTTGTTTTACCAGAACGTGTTTGGACCTTATTAGCAGAATACAAACCAGATTATGTGATGGATTGCATTGATTCAGTGACTCCAAAATTGGAATGGATTATTGCATGTAAACGCTTGAAAGTTAAAATCATTTCACATTTGGGTGCTGGTGGAAAAACAGATCCTTCAAAAGTAAAGGTTACCAACTTAAATTTAACTCATAATTGCCAACTTGGATCCCATTTAAAAAAACGTCTCAAAAAACAAAATGTCAAATTTGAATCGGTAAGAGCCGTTTATTCATCTGAATTACAACAAAAATCTTCTTTAAAATTAACCGATGGTTCCAACTTCAAGCGTTCTTTTTACGGAACAATCAGTTATATGCCTGCTCTTTTTGGATTGATGGGCGCTTCGGATGTTTTGAGGTATTTGATGGAGAAGAAAGACGAAAAGGAAGAAGGTTAAAGGTAAAAGTAATTTGGCTATATGTAATCACTTTTTCCAGAAATCATCAACACATCTCTGCTTCTTTAGTGTTAGCCAAATACTTCAAATTGAATAATTCATATGTTTTCAATGTATTAAACCAAATTGATTTTTTGACTATAACATTAATCACTTTGTTGATTTCTTCAAAATCTTCCAATCAGCCCAAAAAGTCATAAATGGAATTAATGAAGCAATCAAAAGGATGGATGCCGTCTTAATAGAATATTTGCGGTCAAAATAATTCAAGGCAACCCATAAACAATAAGCTAAAAACAAGCCTCCATGAATAACTCCTACAACATAGTTAGGACCTTTAATATCCATCATATATTTCAAAGGCATTGTTAATCCAAAAGAGATGTATGAAATACCTTCGAGGATGGCAAGTAGACGCAATTGTCCGTATTTAGTTTTTAGATTCATGTTGTTTATTTAAGATTCCCTGTGCCAAAAATAAACACTTCCATGCCTTCAAAGGTAGAATTGAAGATTATTTCCATATTATTTTTTCTAGCAACGTTTTGAGATGCATAATTTTCAAGATCAACAATAGAAATAAATTGACTTGAAATCATATTTTCGAAGCCGAATTTCTTCATTTGCTGTGAAGCTTCAGAGGCAAACCCTTTTCCCCAATAATTTGATATAAATGAATAGGCTATTTCAAAAAAGGGTTTCCCTTCCAATTCTCGAGGTATAATTCCTGACATTCCTATTAATTTTCCTGTAGCTTTTTCAACAACAGCTAAATGTCCTAATCCTTCTTCTTCGTACCGTTGAAATTGTCTTGTAATCCAACCTGTTGCCAATTCCAAATGAGTTTTTGACATATCCAATCCAAGAAAATGAAGTAAATTGTTATCAATGAAAAATTCTGTCCACAGCGGAATATCAGCTTCATGGAGTTTTCTGTATAATAATCGTTCCGATTCTTGATTGAAATAATTCATGGGTTAAAGATATAAATATGCATTAAAAGTGAATGATGAATAGTTGATTCAACGTTCTTTTAGGGATTTTTAAACCTATTTTCAAAAATTAAATTTCCCCTCAAAACTCCGCCTCAAAAGTTACCACCATTCTCTCTTTCGTAATCGGATGCAGAAATTCAATTGATTCAGCATGTAAGTATAAACGGTCTGCCTTAATTCCGTATAAATCATCTCCAACAATGGCACAATTTAATCCACGTATATGAGCGGCATGAACCCTCAATTGATGGGTTCGACCAGTAATTGGAGAGAATTGAATACGTGTTTGTCCGTTCAACCTGTCCAAAACTTTCCATTTGGTATACGCTCTTTTGCCATGCTCAAAACAAACTAATTGTTGAGGTCGGTTTTCTAGATCAACACGCAAAGGCAACTCGATGACTCCTTCTTCTCGTTCAACGTTTCCGTCTAAAAGTGCCACGTATTGCTTTTTTACTATTCGATTTAGAAATTGTCGTTGCAAGGTTTTGTGCACTTCCTTTGTTTTCGAAATAATCATTAAACCAGAGGTCGACATGTCTAAACGATGAACAATCAACGGCCCTTTTGATTCAGGGTATTTTAATTTCATGCGATCATAAACCGAATCTTGGATATTTTTCCCAGGAACAGATAAAAATTCTGTCGGTTTATTGATAACAACTAAATATTCGTCCTCAAAAATTGTTTCTAATTCTTTCCCAAAAGCTGGATTAGTCAACATTGGATTTTCATCCATTTCAATTCCTTGAAGCATGTGCGATAAAATCGGTTCACATTTCCCTCGGCAAGCGGGGTAAAAACTTCCGTGTTTTCTTATTTCAGAATCGGGTGATTCACCCCACCAGAATTCAGCAATTGAAATGGGTTTCAAATCGTGAGCAAAAGCATATTGCAACAGTTTCGGGGCTGCACATTCTCCAGCTCCAGCAGGTGGATTGATTTCCAGATTTTTTTTAAAAATATCCGTCAAATTCTTTGATTGACCAGCTTGATTTAAGAAATTGTAATGCTCAAAGATTTCATTTTGAAGGGCCGAAGATTTTAGTTTTCGTTCTTCTTTCAAGGATTTAATTTCCTTTTCAAAGAATTCAATTTGAGCTTCTAAATCAGCTAATTTAACCTTCGTTAGATTTGTAAAATCCTTAATTGCATAATGTTGCTCTACACTTTCTTTTCCTAATTCAACTAATAGTGCAGCAAATTCTGTCTCATTTAATTCAATCTTTGCTTTTTCACGGAGTACTTTTCGGTTTGTTTTTGCTTTTCGTGCTTCCAATCTCAATACTTCCCTTTTATGTTCTGCGCTTAACTTTTCTTCAGTAAGTTGTTTTTTTAAACTAATCAGTTCTTCCCTATTCTCAAGTTCTTCAATTTTAGTATTTATCTCACTGATGATGATTTCACCTTGTCTGAAAAAACCTGTTTCTTCTAAAATATCAAATACGGGAGGGACAAAGTTTGGCAAATGATTTACCCCTCCTAATTTCCCAGAAAAAGCAGCCAGATAACCGATAAATCCTTCCTTATTTTGAACAACTAAAACACCAAACATTTTCCCAATAACAAGACCTTTTTGGTCGTCGTTCAATCCAAAATTATGTTCCCATTCTATTTGATTGATTAGCGATTCCTGCAATTC
>JBEAUV010000133.1:0-7791 GCA_041161265.1 Bacteroidota bacterium
ATTTCCTTCAGAAAGAAACGATAAGTGAAGGGTGTTTGCATGTTCACCTTTTGATTTGAATCCAAAATTGTCTGAATAAACTGTTCTTCCAGTTAGATCTATTAACTCAAAGGTTACTTCATCCTCATTGAACAAGGTAAAACCGATATACCCATCGTCACTCATCGGATTCGGCCAAACTTTGTGGTATTGAGGGACAAAAGTGTTTTCCTTAAAGGAAAGATCACATATTCCTGGAATGTTATTGTCAATCCATACAGAACGTTGCTCGATATACGTTTTTAAATAATCTAAATCTTCTTGATAGGTCATTCCAACAAATCCATTCCAATTAACATAAACCCCAATTATTGGCCACTTTTGGAAATTTCGAATGCGTGCATCTTGAAGATAATTTGCTATTGAATCAATGAAATAATTTACACTGTCAGTATGTAAAGCTCCATGTCTCAAATCTTCCCATCTACATTTTAATCCATTTCTATAAGAAGAAGATTGTAATAATTTTTCCCACCAAAAAGGAATAGCTGTTGAGAAATCGCAGATCTCATCAAAATTATATTGCCACCCTGTTGTTAAATCAGCATCGCAATAATCAGCGTTCCCGTATGATAGGTTAAAATCCCATATAGGTCCTGCTACCAATTTCCCATTCCAAGCACCACTTGTTTTATCTTTGTGCATGAATGAACTTGAACGATAGCCATCAACGGTTCGACCTAACTCTTGTAAAATGAAAAAGTCATAAAACGAAGTTGTTTCAATATAATTTGAATACCCAGCCAATGGATCGGAAAATTGTGGCCCCCAAATAGCGTCTTCGAAATCACTAATAAACGTTTCCATATAGCTCGATTGAATTGGGTTTAATTGATCGAACTCAGGGTCATGAAATTGAAAAAGAACTTCTGTATTGTAATTCGAAGGCCAGGAATATCCTACTTCTCCAGTCATTTTGTCTATTTTCACGATATATCCACCTGTAAGTGAGTCTCCACCCAAATCATCTAAATCCAATTTTGCAACATCAACTCGATTATTGTCTCTTTTTACACGTTCAATTAAAATATATACACCAAGATATTCATTATCAATCATCAATTCACAATGTCGCCAATTGGAGGCGTAATGACCCATTTTTTGCGAAACATCATATGTCAAAACATCTCGAATCAATGTTTTGTCTGGATAGGGGCCATATAAAATCCAATCATTTTCAATTGGCATACCCATTAAAGGAACATTTGAATTTGCTCCTAATAGATCTTGCGTTTCAAAACCATAACTTTTTTTGGGATATTGTTGTGAGGTTGAACCTCGAATTTCAATGGCAATTTTCCCATCGTAATTATTATAGGAATCAGTTAACAAATTTTGAATTCCAAAACCATTATCAATTATTCCCATATTACAGAGGACTCTTGTAACATCATTTATTGGCTGACCTACCTGTGTTGTTATTACAACAATCGGTAAGTTTGAATCTGTAAAGGTTTGTGAAATGGATATATTTAGTTGAGATTGTAAAATAAAAATTAGTAGTATTCTTTTCATTTTTGAATGAATTAGAGGTTTGAAGATACAAAAAAAGAAAGAGATTGCTTAAAATGTTGGCTAAGAACTAATTTCGAAGTAATTTTGTCTCTCGTTCATTCAAATAAACTTATGAAGAAAGGTGGAGGGATTAGGCCCTTTGAAACCTTGGCAACCTCCGTCAGCGGAATAGGTGCCAAATCCAATCTCAATCTATTGTTGAGTTAAGATAAGTCGATTGTACAGTAATGTACTTCCCTTTTTTCATAGTTTGTATATTAAAATAAATTATGATTACAATTCAAGAATTATTAAAAACAAGAATCCTTATTCTCGACGGAGCAATGGGAACAATGATTCAGCGCCATAAATTGGAAGAAGAGGATTTCCGGAAAGGTTGGTTTGAAAACCATGATAAATCCTTGAAAGGGAATAATGACTTACTTTCATTGACACGTCCTGAAATTATAAAGGAAATTCACCGAAAATATTTTGAAGCAGGGGCTGATATTGCTGAAACGAATACCTTCTCTGGAACTTGGATTGCTCAAGCTGACTATGGTTTAGAGAAATATGTGTATGATATTAATTTTCAATCTGCAAAAATTGCTCGAGAAGTAGCAGATGAATTCACAGCACAAAACCCAGACAAACCTCGTTTCGTAGCTGGATCAATAGGCCCAACAAATAGAACAGCATCTATTTCACCTGATGTTAATGACCCTGGATTTAGAGGAATTTCTTTTGATGAATTGGTAGATGCCTATAAAGATCAAGCGAACGCACTAATGGACGGTGGAGTTGACATTCTTTTAGTCGAAACTGTTTTTGACACCCTGAATGCTAAAGCGGCTCTTTATGCAATTGATGTTGTTTTCGAAGAACGGAAAGTTCAAATCCCAATCATGGTATCTGGAACGATAACCGATCAGAGTGGTAGAACGTTAACAGGTCAAACAACTGAAGCCTTTTTAATTTCTATGTCACACATGCCTTTATTGACAATCGGTTTGAATTGCGCACTAGGTGCCTCAATGATGCGTCCTTACTTGCAAATTCTCAACCAAAAAGCAAGTTTTGGTGTTAGTGCTCATCCGAATGCTGGATTACCAAATGAATTTGGAAAATACGATGAAACACCCGAAATCATGGCAGATCAAATTAGGGAATTCTTAGACGAAGGTCTTGTGAATATTATTGGTGGATGCTGTGGAACAACTCCAGAACATATCAAAGCAATTGCAGATTTGGCGAAAAATTACCAACCGAGAACAATTTTATAGATTTTCAAATGTCAGACAACACACAATCAACATTAAAATTATCAGGATTAGAACCTTTAATCGTAACGCCTCAAAGTAATTTTGTCAATATTGGCGAACGAACAAATGTTACTGGTTCACGTGCATTTCTCAGAATGATCAAAGAAGGAGATTTTGAAGCTGCATTGGCTGTTGCAAGAGATCAAGTTGAAGGAGGAGCTCAAATCATCGATATTAATATGGATGAGGGAATGATTGATGGAAAAGAAGCAATGGTGCAATTCTTGAATTTAATTGCGTCCGAACCTGATATTTCTCGCGTTCCAATCATGATTGATAGTTCCAAATGGGAAATCATTGAAGCAGGATTGAAATGTATCCAAGGAAAAGGTGTTGTGAATTCCATTTCCTTGAAAGAAGGAGAAGAGAATTTTATCGCTCAAGCGAAAAAAGTAAAAAGATATGGAGCAGCTATCATTGTTATGGCATTTGATGAAAATGGACAAGCAGATAGCTATGAAAGAAGAATAGAAATTTGTAAAAGATCGTATGACATTCTAGTTGATGTGGTTCATTTTGCGAAAGAAGATATCATTTTTGATCCAAATATTTTCCCTGTGGCAACAGGAATGGAAGAGCATAATAACAACGCTGTAGATTTTTTCCGAGCAACAAAATGGATTCGAGAAAATCTGCCAGGAGCGCATGTAAGTGGAGGTGTTTCGAATGTTTCTTTCTCGTTTAGAGGAAATGACAAAATGCGTGAGGCAATGCATTCAGCTTTTCTATATCATGCTATTCAAAATGGAATGGACATGGGTATTGTGAATCCGGCAATGCTGGAAGTTTATTCTGATATTGATAAAGAACTGTTGGTTTTTGTTGAAGATGTTTTACTGAATAGGAGAGCAGATGCAACAGAACGTTTGTTAGAATATGCAGAAACAGTTAAAGGAGATGGAAAGAAAAGAGAAATCGATCTTTCTTGGAGAAATGTTCCTGTAAACGAGCGATTGGCGCATGCTTTAGTAAAAGGAATTGTTGAGTTTATTGATGAAGATGTTGAAGAATGTCGACAACAATTTTCAAGACCAATAGAAGTAATTGAAGGGCCTTTAATGGATGGAATGAACATCGTAGGTGATTTATTTGGAAGTGGAAAAATGTTCTTGCCTCAAGTTGTAAAATCGGCTAGAGTCATGAAAAAAGCAGTGGCGTATCTACTTCCCTTTATTGAAGCTGAAAAGGATGGCGTTCGCTCTTTCTCAGGAAAAGTTTTAATGGCAACAGTTAAAGGAGATGTTCATGATATCGGTAAGAATATAGTTGGTGTTGTTTTAGGTTGTAACAACTATGAAGTTATTGATTTAGGAGTGATGGTTCCTTTTGATAAAATAATTCAAACAGCCATTAATGAGAATGTTGATGTTATTGGACTCAGTGGATTAATTACGCCTTCTTTGGATGAAATGGTTACTATGGCTAAGGAAATGGAACGTGCCAATTTGACTATTCCTTTAATGATTGGTGGAGCAACAACTTCTAAAGTTCATACTGCTGTTAAAATCGAACAAAATTATACGAAAGGTCAAACCGTTCATGTTTTGGATGCTTCTCGAGCTGTTACTGTTGTTGAAAGTTTATTAGGTCAAAAAAAGGAAGCATTTATTCATGAATTGAAAGATGAATACGCAAGGGTACGTGATCATCATGAAAAACATAGAGGAGCAAAACAATTATTATCACTAGAGGAAGCTAGAAAAAACAAATTCATTATTAATTGGAAACAAGAAGACTTTGTCAAGCCAGCAAAATTAGGCTTAACAAAATTTGAGGATTTCCCGTTATCAGAATTAGTCGACTATATTGATTGGACACCCTTTTTCCAAACGTGGGAATTACACGGACGTTTTCCAAATATCTTGAAAGACGAGGTTGTGGGCAAAGAAGCGACTAAATTATTTGCAGATGCACAACAAATGCTCAAACAAATTATTGAACAGAAATGGTTAACTGCAAAAGCTGTTGTTGGCTTGTTTCCTGCTAATTCTGTTGGCGATGACATTGAAATTTATTCGAACGAATCACCTTCAACTGTTCTAAATATCCAACATTCATTGCGTCAACAGACGAAGAAAACAGCTGGTCAACCAAATCTTGCATTGTCAGATTTTATTGTACCAAAAGATTCTGGAATCACAGATTATATTGGAGGATTTGTTGTCACAACTGGAATTGGTATGGAGGAACACATTGAACGTTTTGAAAAAGATCACGACGATTACAATTCGATATTACTTAAAGCATTGGCAGATCGTTTGGCAGAGGCATTTGCGGAAAAACTGCATGAGATTGTTCGAAAAGATTTGTGGGGTTATGCCAAAAATGAAGAATTATCAAATTCAGATTTAATTAAAGAGGAATACACTGGTATTAGACCAGCACCTGGTTACCCTGCTTGTCCAGATCACACAGAAAAAATTGGTTTATTTGAGTTATTAAAGGCCACTGAATTGACTGGAGTTTCATTGACTGAAAGTTTAGCAATGATGCCTGCTTCTTCTGTCTCGGGTTGGTATTTTGGACATCAAGAAGCAAAATATTTTGGATTAGGTAAAATTACTGAGGAACAAGTTACCGATATTGCTGCGAGGAAAAATAGTTCATTCGAAAAGATGGAACGCTGGTTATCTAGTGTAATTCATTAATTGGTATAAAAACAAAAAGTGGTTCGAGAACCGAACCACTTTTTAACCTAACCTAACCACTATTCACTGAAAAAGCTTTGAATATTATATATATATGTTTTAATATTTTTTCTTCGTTTATAAGACAAATTTAAGGGTGAAGTTTAGAACAACAAAATGAAAAAATAGACACCCTTTAATTGATTTTGTTTCTTCAGCTTGCATAATAAATCGAATTATTCTGATTATTGGGTATTAAAGTTCGTTCATAGTAAAAATTCATACTTTCATAGAAAAGAACAATCTTTTACTCTTGGAATCCTAAATAAAAAATAAAAAATAATTATTCGACAAATCACTGTATTAGTCCGATGAATTGGGATATTTTATTTAGTTTATTCATTGAAATTGAAAGGATTACGTTTTGATATGTTTCAGTACAAATGATTTAGTTCTTTTTCAGTCTCGATTAGTTATCACATATTTTATGTTTAATTTCGTTTTGTGAAAATAAAAATTTATACGGACGGTTCAGCAAAAGGGAACCCTGGTCCAGGAGGATATGGTACGATTTTGAAGTTTAATGGCCAAGTCAAAGAGATTTCTGGGGGCTTTAGAATGACAACAAATAACCGAATGGAATTAATGGCATTAATAGTTGGTTTAGAGAATCTTAAAACAAACAAATACCCAGTTGAAGTTTATTCCGATTCTAAATACGTTATTGATTCAATTGTTAAAGGATGGGTATTTGGTTGGAAAACAAAAGGATTCAAAGGGAAAAAGAATTCTGATTTATGGCTCAGATATCTCGATTTACATCCACAATATAATTTGACTTTCCATTGGGTTAAAGGACATGCTGGTCATCCTGAGAATGAAAGATGTGATGTGTTAGCAGTTACTGCGGCAGACAATCCACCACATGAAATTGACCATGTTTTTGAAAAGAACAAAGAAGATAATTTATTGCTCTAAGCAGTTTTATTCTGTGCTTTAATATTTGCTGCCATCGCCGCTTTTATAAAGGTATAAATCAAAGGATGAGGTAATTCTCTGGTAGATGAAATTTGCGGACAATTAGCACAAGCAACAAAGAAGTCATGGTTCTTAAGACTTATTATTTCAGGTTCCTCAAATTGATTATATGCTTCTACATCAATTATTTCCGCAATCAAAGTTTGAATTAATTGAGGATATAAGCTGTATCTCGATGAAGTTAATTCAACAGTACTATGGTTTTCATATAATTGAATGAATTCTTTCGAGTGAGGAACAATTTGAATTCTTTCAAATGTATTTCCTTCAACCAAATTATCAGATATCAACTTTTCGCCATTTGAATTGAGTTGATGTGAATTTATTAAAACCTCAATAAAGTTTTTGAGACTTTCACCTGTAATCAATACCGGTATTGTCAAGTTGGAAATTGCTCTAATAACACCATTTAGAAAAAAGGCGTTGGTAAACGGACCAGGAGCAATTAAAATCCCATCGAATTGATCGAAATTTTGAAGCTTATATTGAGCTGCTTCATTAATTTTTATCCAATAATAATTGATATCTACCTCTAGAAAATTTCCAGAATGATCAAGCGCCATATTGGTCGCTAAATGTGAATTATAAGTGAAATTGTAATCCCCAATAATTGCTATTTTCAGCGTTTCACTCATATAAGATAAAAAGAAATAAAAAAACCGTCTTATAAAAGTACGGCTTTAAAAATTTTATCGTTTGAACCAAGCTTCATATTCAGCAGCTTGCACATGAATTGAATCTAAAAGTAATGTTACAGCATCTGTATGATAAACATAACATTCAAAATTACATTTGAATTTAGAATAATCTCCAGATGTATCAGACTCTTGAATTATATTTGAGAAAGTTACATCTTGGAAGTTAACAGAATTTGCTTTTGAAACCCAAGTAACGCCAGTACCATCTCTGTATGAAAACTCAAACCCAGTAGCCCCGCCTAATGAAAAATTAGGAGTTAAATTACTTGCATGAAACGCATTGAAAGCAGCAATATCTGGATCAATTGCCGTTGAGGCATCCCACATTACACTTCCTAAAGCAATCTTAACTGACACTGGTGTTGAAGAAGACAACATTTCAGAAAAATAACTTGCGCTTGATAAACTTGGACTAGGCAAAAGTATTTTTGCTTTTGATGTTGTACAATAATATCCTAAGACATTTTCTGTTAATTCAAGGTTAGAACCATTAACTACTCCATTGAAATGGCAGCTTAAATCAACCATTGGTACTGGAGCTGGAATTACTTCATGTTCAATACATGAACTTAG
>JBEAUV010000134.1:0-7746 GCA_041161265.1 Bacteroidota bacterium
CCGCCGTTGGAGTAATTGTGGCATGTATTGTCCCACCGCTTGTAAGGAAAAAATCTGCCCAAAAGGCAGCGATCATTTTATTTCCAACTGAAGGGAAGGCTAAAGAACTAAATGAAGAAATACCATTGTTAAAGCTAATGTTACCATTATTATTCATCCATACTTGACTATAATTTGCTCCATAAAAACAAAACTGGAAAGGTAAATTAAAAGGGCTTGCTGCAGCCCAACCATCATCTAATGATGTTGATGTTAATGGAGGACCTGGAGGCGGAAAATAACCAGAACATCCTGTTGCTTTTTCAACATTGAAACTTGAAACATAAACATCTCCCTTGTAGTCATTTGGATTAACCATTCCGGGAGATAAAACCACCTCATTACCAGTCAGTCCATTATGTGTTTTTAAATAATGGTATTGCGCTTCTGTTATGTAATTAAAAGTTGGTGTGTTTTGACCGAAAGCAAACGATGATACTAATGTAAATAGTAGAAGTAGATTTTTCATTTTATAATTTTAATACAATTTATAGACTTTACTATGAAACATAAAGTTGCATCATAAATGAAAAAAAATCAAATTTCTTTGAAGCTTTTGTTGGGGGCCGATTGAAATCGGGGGAACTACCTATATTCGCGACTTAAGTCGATTCGCTATCAGTTAATTTATTGGTTTTCTATAAGATTTTAAATCGTTTTTCGAGATT
Source organism: Bacteroidota bacterium (assembly GCA_041161265.1). Taxonomy (GTDB): domain Bacteria; phylum Bacteroidota; class Bacteroidia; order Flavobacteriales_D; family Crocinitomicaceae; genus M0103. The sequence continues at coordinate 708 of JBEAUV010000134.1, forward strand.
TCAAGACTTTTTTTGTTTTTCAAGTCTTTCTTTAATGTTTGAATCCTGATCAAAATAATATTTATCAGAATTTTGGAAAATAAAATATAAGTGTGGAACATCTATTAAACAAAAAAGCCTCACATTTCTGTGAAGCTTTTGGTGGGGAATGACGGATTCGAACCGCCGACATCCTGCTTGTAAGGCAGGCGCTCTGAACCAACTGAGCTAATCCCCCGTAATCCTAATAATGAAACACGTTTGTTTCGTTGTTGGGAGTGCAAATATAAGGGTGTTTTTCTTTTTAACAAGGGTTTTGACGAAAAAAATTAAAAATAATCGCTAATCAAAAAGAAACTACCAAAAACAAGAATAGTATCTTCCTTGTTAGCAATAGATTGAATTGAGGTTAACGCCTCCTTTACATTGTTGAATAATTGAGGGTGTGGGCTCATTAATTTTGAAATTCTCTCTAAATCCTGAAAGGAAAGACTTCTTGCGTTTTTAAAGGAACACAAACTAATAGCAGCATCTCTTGGGAAAATAGAAATTATTTCACTGTAATTTTTATCTGAACTGGTTCCATATATGATGTGTAATTTCCCTTGGTTCAACTTTTTTAGAGTTTCTAAGGTTTGCTGAATTCCTTCCAAATTATGTGAAACGTCTAATATTGTAAGTGGTTCTTTAGAGACAACCTGCATTCGACCATAAAAACCGGTGTTTTTAGATAGATTTTGTAATCCTTTCGAAATGGATTTATTGGATATGTCAAAACCTTTTTTGTTTAATATTTCTACAGCGTATTGAACTGATCTAAAATTTCTTTTTTGATAATCACCTAAAAGTGAAACTTCAAATTGCGTGTCAAATGACAAGTCTTCAGCCCAATAAATAGGGGAGTTGTTTAATGCTGCTGTTTTTTGAAAAATATTTTTTGATTCAACACTTGTTTCACCAATAACAACTGGAATAGTTTGTTTTATAATTCCAGCTTTTTCACCTGCAATTTCAGTTATTGTTGTTCCTAAAAATTGCGTATGTTCAAGTGAAATATTCGTAATAATGGAAAGAATAGGGGTAATGATGTTTGTTGCGTCTAAACGTCCTCCTAAGCCAGTTTCAATCACGCAAATTGTGCAATTGCATTTTTGATAGTGCAGCAAAGCCAAAACAAACGTAATTTCAAAAAAAGAAGGTTCAAATGATAGTTTTGCGTCGATTACCTGATTGCAAAACTGAATAACTTCGACTTCAGCAATTTTTTCACCATTCACGCGAATACGTTCTCTGAAATCAATTATGTGTGGAGAAGTAAAGAGTCCAACTTTTTCATTTGATTCAGTTAAAATGGATGCCAACATGGATGAAGTGGACCCTTTTCCATTTGTCCCGGCAATATGAATGAATCTTAAATTGTTTTGCGGATTATCAAATAAAGCGCATAGCAAGCGTACATTTCCTAAATCAGGTTTATAGGCACTCGCTCCAATTTCTTGATAAGATGGAAATTGTTGAAACAACCATTCTGTTGCTTCTTGATACGTTTTAATTTGCAATGAGTTTTGCTGAGAAATAGACACTTACTAAACCTGCTCCAGGGTCTTTATTATATTTAATCTGATCTTTAACCGCACTAATAAACTGGTTGATTAAACGTGTATCCGTTGTTGTTGTTTTTGATGAAATACTTTTCGCAGAAACAACTTTTCCATCTGCATTAATAGTTAATGTCAAATAAATTGTAGCATTTTCAGATGATTGAATATGATCCGTATTAAGGTTGTTCAAACGTGTTCTACCTTTTCCACTTCCAGTTCCACCAGTTCCTTCTCCACCATCTCCTCTATCATTTCCAAATCCTGTTCCCGATCCACTTCCGTTTCCACCACCATCTCCACCTGTTCCAAACGGATTGTTGGATTGAGTTGTTGTTGAACTCGTATTTGTAGCGTTATGACCTGTATTGTTGTTAGAACTTCCTGAAAAAACATGTGTATTAGAAGAAGCTTGAGTCACATACTGTTGTGATTGTTCTTTGGGAGCATCGACTCTATCATTGCTTGGTGTTCCACTTCCAGATCCGCCACCTGATTCCAATTCAACGTTGTCAATTTGAAATTCTTCAATTACTTCATCAGATTTTAAAGGAGGTACATCAGCAGGAATAGGAGGGCTGACGAAGAAAGTCGTAAAGTACAAAACAATTATCATCAGTAACATGGTCGAACCAGAAGTAATTACTCCTACTTTGCGATCTTTTGATTCTTCAATTTGAATTGTCATCATGTCAATTTATTTAAATTATTACTTTTTGAAATTGGATGTTAATTCCTAAACGCAATATGATTGATAAAGTTACGACTGTCTTAAATCGAAATTGATTCTATTTCGTTGCTTCTGTCGCAATAATTACCTTGAGGTCATTTTTCATGCCAATTTGCAATAAATCGACTAAATCTTGAACTTGCAAATCAAAAGGTATTCGAACAATTACTGTGTTGTCACCTATTTTCTTTGTTTCGGTAATTAATAGACCTTCAATATCGTTAAAAGCAACTTCTTTTTTGTCGACAAAATATTTTTTATCTTGTGTAACCGTCAATGTTATGTGCGCTTTTTGAGTCTTCTCGTTCGCATCGGATTTTGGTAAAGGAACCTTAATAACATTTGGGTTCGCCAAAGTAGAGATGATCAAGAAGAACAAAAGCAAGAAGAACATGATGTCACTTAATGCTGATGTAGCTACTTCAGCATGAAATCTATTTCTTCTCTTGATTGCCATTGCTTGGTCTCTGAATAAGGTTAACAAATTCTAAATTTACTTTCTGAATGGTCAAAGAATAGTTGTCAATCATTCCATTTAAAAGATGGTATCCTGCAAAAGCGATAATACCTACAATCAAACCAGATCCAGAACTAATCATCTTCTCATATAATCCACCAGAAATATTTCCAATACTTACATTTTCAGTAACAGAAATGCTGTAAAAGATTTTAATAACTCCTGAAATTGTACCGATAAAACCTAAAGTTGGAGCAATACCTGCAATCAAACCTAAATGACCTAAACTTTTCTCCATCTTACCGATTTCAATGTTTGCCATTTTCTCCATATTGGATTCAACCTCCGAAATTGGTCTTCCAATTGTTAATACACCTTCTTGTACTACGCTTCCAAATGCAGTTTGATCACGCTCTAACGTATCTAATACAGGAGTCATATTTCCTGCTTGCAAGTTTAATTTGATTTCACTCAATAGGTTTTGATTGTATTTACCAACTCGTCTGATGTATCTGAATTTCTCCACCATCACAATCAAGGTGTAAAACAACAATAACGCAATTGGAATCAGGAAAAAACCTCCTTTAATAAGGAAACTGAATGCTGACATTTCTTCAGTTAATTTAGCTGGTTCAACTGGTTTTTCAGATGCAATTTGGGCAATTGTAATAGTTGCCATCATGATCATTACAAAGGAAATAAGGTATTTTAATTGCTTTTTCATTGTCATTTAATAAAATTAGTACCGTAAAACTAGTGATTCTATACTTCTGTAATAAATTGACAAGAATTAGATATCCACAGTATAATGTTATCTAAACGAAATTGGATTAGAAAGATACAATTCCTTATAAGGAAGTAAGTAATAAAAACACTCCAGTACCAGCTAAATAGCCTATCAACGCCAACAAGGAAATGTTTTTTAAATACCAGAAAAAGCTGATTTTTTCCATTCCCATAGCAACAACTCCTGCTGCCGAACCAATTATTAAAATTGAACCACCGGTTCCAGCGGCATAAGCGATAAAATGCCAGATATTTGCATCAGGAGCACTTTGAAACATACCTATGCTAGCAGCTACTAATGGTACATTGTCAATGATGGCAGAACTTATACCAAGGATGGTTATAAATAAATTCTCAGGAATAGAAGCGCTAACGGATTGTCCCAAATTAAAAATTATACCCAAAGATTCCATTGCGGCAACTGTCATTAAAATTCCTAGAAAAAATAAGATTGATGGCATTTCAATTTTACCTAAAGAAGCCATTGTTGGACCTCTGAAGTCATGGTCTTTCTCTTGTTCAGCAAGATTTGTAAACGAGATGGATCTATTCGACACAATTTCAGCTATTATCGCAAAAATAGATAACGAAAGCATCATCCCAATGTATGGTGGTAAATGAGTGATTGTTTTAAAAATAGGAACAAAAACAACTAATCCCAATCCAATTAAAAGCATAGGTGTGCCAAATTTGTTTTCTTTTTCAATAGTGGTTGTACCTTCCAATTTACCCTTAAATGCAGGGAGAAATGTGCCAATCAATAGTGGCACGAGCAAATTAATCAATGATGGAATTCCGAGAAGTAAAATTAATTTCCCAGTTGTTACTTTTCCTGCCATCCATAACATTGTAGTTGTAACGTCTCCAATTGGAGTCCATGCTCCACCTGCGTTTGCCGCAATAATAATAAATCCAGAAAACCACATTCTATCTTTTTGTTCAGGAACAATTTTTCGCAATAACGTAATCAAAACAATTGTTGCAGTCAAGTTATCGATGATTGCAGACAAGAAAAATGCTAAAAATGAAATAATCCATAAAAGTGTAATTTTTTTATTTGTTTTGATTATTTTTTTAATTGCGCCAAACCCATCGAAGTGATCAATCATTTCAACGATTGCCATTGCTCCCATTAAAAAGATTAAAATCTCTGCTGTTTTGCCAAAATGGTGTAAAAGTGTGCCTTCTAAAAGATGCTGCCTTGCTTCATGGTTGAGAGAAGAAATATCATTTAATTTCACTAGGTGAGGGTCAAACCAATGAGTGAAAGAATCTAACCCCATTGCAACAACAGTCCAGCAAATGGCCATCATTAAAATGGCTGGAATTAACTTGTCTATTCTAATTGTATGCTCAATTGTAATAGCTGTATAACCAATAAAGAAAACACAAACGATGAAAAAGATCATAAAAAAGAATTTATACTAATTGTTCGAGAGCAATTTGGAAAGCAGCTTTTGCAATACCAGTTTTTGAGGGGTTTTTAATATGTGTTTTAACTAAAGCCGTTTTGATAATTTCAGATGTATCATTAAAAATCCCTTCATCTGATATCACCTTTAAATCATTACTCATTAAATAAGCAAAAACACGCGCCATTCCACAATTTGAAATGAAATCAGGAATGATAGAAATTGAATTATCTGCTTTATCTGCAATTGGACCAAAGAAAATTTGTGGATCAGCAAAAGGAACATTAGCACCTGAGGAAATAACTTCGATCCCACCTGCAATCATTCTATTTAATTGATCCTCCGTAATCATTCTTGAACCAGCGCATGGAATAAAAACTTCTGCATTTAAATCCCAAATACGTGAATTCATTTCCTCATAGCTAATCAAATTAGGATGAGATAATTCATTTCCGTTTTTATTTAGGAATAATTCAGTTATTTCTTCTAAAGAAAACCCTTCTTCATTAATCAAACCACCAACTCTGTCAATAATTCCTACAATCTTAGCACCTTGTTGTGCAAGATAAAAAGCACCTGCTGAACCAACATTTCCCCAACCTTGAACAATAACTTTTTTACCTACTACTGACCCCCCCCAGATTGAGTAGTAATGTTTTATTGATTGCGCTACACCGTATCCCGTTATCATGTCTGCAACAACATATTTACGAGCCACATTAGGTGAGAAATTCACATCTTCTATAACTTTTAAAACTCCTTGACGTAATTGTCCAATTCTGTTTATTTTCTGAGCTTCTCTTGGTTGAAAATGACCGTTAAAAACACCTTCTTGAGGATGCCAAACACCGCAATCTTCAGTCATTGGAATAACTTCATGAATTTCATCAACGTTCAAATCACCACCCGTTCCATAATAATGTTTCAATAATGGAGTAACTGCAGCATACCATCTTCTCAAAACACCTTCTTTTCGAGGGTCTTTTGGATCAAAATTAATTCCAGATTTTGCTCCACCAATTGCTGGCCCTGCAACGGTGAATTTTACTTCCATTGTTTTAGCTAGGGACTCAACTTCTCTTTTGTCCAATCCAACACGCATGCGTGTTCCACCACCAGCTGCACCACCTCTTAAAGAATTGATTACAACCCAACCTTCAGCATCTGTTTCTGGATCTTTCCATTCAAATACTATTTCTGGTCGTTTGTTTTCAAATTTTGCTAGTAAATCTTTCATCTATAAAGGGGTTTTTAGAGTGCAAAGGTAATAAACATATTAATTTCTACACTTAAGCATTTAAGTTTTTGGAATGAAAGATTAATGGAAGTGATTTGATTTTAATATCCTGGGATATGTAAAACTCCACATATCGTATTTTGTTTTGCTCCTGTCACTGTCGCAATCGAATTTGGTCTTTTTTCAAGATACAATGCTCCCAAATACGCGAATACTATTGCCTCTTTGAAATCAATGATTTTTTCTTCTGGTAAAATAACTTTTCCTTTGAAATAATGTTCAATACGCGAAATGAGAAATTTATTCTTAGCACCTCCACCAGTAATTAAAACGCTTTTCACATTTGATTCATTGAGTTTTTGACTGATTTGAATTGCTTCATGTTCTACTACTGTGCACAGATTGTTCTCAATTTCTTTGTCAAATTTCAATAATGGATAAAAGGATTCCTCCAACCATTCTGTCCCAAGTGATTTTGGACCGTCTAATTGATAATATTCTAAGGAATTCAATAAATCTAAAAGAAAGAAATTTATTTCACCAGATTCTGCCATGTCTCCATTTGCATCATAAGAAAGTCCTTTTGCTGCGGCAAGTTTGTTCAAAGGTAAATTGCCAGGGCAGAGATCATATGCAATAATATCTTTTCCATTTTTATAACTGAAATTTGCAAATCCACCTATGTTTAAGAATGCTTCTGCTTGAGAATTGAATAGACCAAAATCTCCAACGGGAACCAATGGTGCACCTTGACCTCCAGCTATCACATCCCTTGTTCTGAAGTCATTAATAACATCAATTTTAGTTAAATAGGAGAGGGTAGAGCCACAACCAATCTGT
>JBEAUV010000135.1:0-7717 GCA_041161265.1 Bacteroidota bacterium
AACAATAATTCCATCGGACGAGCGCCATTTCCTTCACCCCCAATTTCGGGAGATCCATCAATTTGAATTTTCAAACCTTCTTCATTGGTAGCTTCAAAGTGAAAAGCCTTGTTTAATCTATTTAATTTAACTTCCATATTTTATAAATGTAATCCACATTCTGTTTTAGGATTGTTGTTCCATCTTCCAGCTCTATCTTCTCCAGGCGAGGTACAATGGAAACATCCTATTGATTGATAACCTTTTGCAATTAAAGGATGAAAAGGCAATTCGCTTGATTCAATCATTTTATCTCTTTCCTCCTTGCTCACATCCAATAATGGATAGAATTTAATTATACCATTTCTTTCTTCAAAAATATCCAAAGATTCTCTATGATCACTTTGCCATTTCATTAATCCTGAAACCCAAACTTTATGGCCATTTTTAACTGCTTCGAGTGGTTCTACTTTGTTTATCGAACAACATAAATTTGGATCCTTTCTCCACGTTTCGTCATTGGTAGTGAAATCATGTTTCCATTCATCTGCCTTTATGTTTTGAACTTTTAAATCCATCAGTGATGACAGAATTTTCATGTATTCTAATGTTTCCTTAAAATGATAACCAGTATCAATAAAATGAATCACTTGTGCTTTGTTAACAACATGAATCAAACTCAAGAGTAAAGCAGATGTCGCAGCAAAAGATGATGTCACCATAACCTCCTTTTGAAGAAAATCTTTATATAATTGTTGAATCCTCTCTACAGGTGTTAACTCTCTATATTGATCATTTAACAACTCAATATTCGTTTTCAAAAGAGTCTCCATTTATCGAGGAAGTTTATTTATAAAAGCTCCATATATAACAGTTCCAGTAAATGCACCCGCCAATAAAATCAAACCTATTTGCCAATGAAGTCCAACTAGGATATAAACTGGAGCTGAACACGCACCAGAAATTGACCAACCAAGTCCAAAAATAAGTCCGCCAATAATATTGGCTTTCAATTCCAATTTCTTTGGTTTAACTTCAATCTGATTTCCTTGAATAGATTTAATTTTCATCTTTTTGATAATAAATAAAAACAACGCAGACGTTCCAATAGCAGAAAAAAGTAAACCAAACATGTGAAACGATTGGAAGTGAAACATTTCTTGAATTCGGAACCATGAAAATACCTGTGAAGCCAATAGAATTGATCCGAAAGCGAATCCCAAAATTAGTGTTAGTATAAATTTAAACATCTTAAAATAGTATTGGATTGATGAATAACGAGCCGATTAATCCTCCGACAAAAAAGGAAATTGTGGCAATAATTGAACTTGTAGCAAATTGAGAAACGCCCATTATACAATGTCCAGCCGTACAACCATTTGCATAGCGCGCTCCAAATCCAACTAAAATTCCACCCAAGAAGAATTGCAATCCATTTTTTACATCATAGATAGAAACTGCAACTTTTTCATAATCCAAAACAGGTTGAATCACAACTTGATCAAACGCTCCAAATAGTTGAAAAGCTGCGAATCCAGAAAGTACTAAACCTAAGGCAAAATGAATTTGCCAGCGATCTTGATTTTTTGAATAGTTGAAATACTTTATTTTCGGTAATAATGTCGCTCCTATGAAACGGTAACTTGATGAAATACCTAATTGCTTTTCGCGTAAAATAAGTAAAATGGGTACCATGAGTCCAATTAATGGACCTGCAAAATACCATGCTAAAGGTGTGTTCATATTATAAATTTTCTATTTCTGATAAATATTGAATTCGTTCTCTTTTCAATTTTTCCGTTTGATTTGAAGCAACAAAAGGTTCAGGAAGAACAATTATTGATAAATCTAATAAATCATTTAAATTAAATGATTTTATGTCACTAAATCTGACCCAACCTATTTGATAATTGTAATCTCCTCCTTGATAAACTTCATCAATTCTAAAAAACGGAATTTCGTTAATCGATTCAATGAATTCAGAACCGACATACACTTTCAAGAAAAAGTCATCTTCTAATTCACTCACATTGTTATCTGTTGTTTTTCTGTATTCATATTGATAATCAAATTGAAGTGCCGAAATATCTGAAAGTACAGCACTTGCTGTAGGATAACTTCCAGCTCCTTTCCCTATGAACAATTGTTTATCAGAAAACAACGCTTCCACAACAACAGCGTTAAACTCGTTATCAACTTGATACGCAAAATGATCATTTTTAACAAAATGTGGTGCCACAAATCCTACAACAGCATCATTCAACTTTTCGGCACGAGAAAACAATTTAATTCTAAATCCTTTTTCACCAGCGTATTTTACATCTTGTGGTTTGATATTTCTAATCCCATAATTGAATACATTTTTCGGCTCTACAATTAATCCAAATGCATGCTTTATCAATAAAACCAATTTGAATTTCGAATCAAAACCATCTACATCTAATGTTGGATCTATTTCCGCAAATCCTAATTCAGTAGCTTTCTTTAAAGCATCTTGATAAGAAACACCAAAATTAGATTGCGTTAAAATATAGTTTGTCGTTCCATTTACTATTCCCTGAACTGATGAAAGTGAATCATTATTGTAATATTCTTCCAGATTTCGAATGATTGGAATTGAACCACCAACTGCTGCTTCATATAAAATAGAAACATTATTTGCTTTTGCCAATTGAATCAATTCGTCAAAGTGTTCTGCAATCATTTTTTTATTTGCAGAAACAACATGCTTCCCACTTTGTAAGGCTTGTTTCACAATTTCAAAAGCCGCCTCACTATCATTTATAAGCTCAACAACCACATTAATTGCTGTATCATTCAAGATGTCATTTTTATCGAAGGAGAACAATTCTGTTCCAATCGACCTCTTTTTGGTTGGATCTTTCACTACTATTCTAGAAATACTTGCTTCAAGTAATTTACTTTTATTCAATACTTCATAAAGGCCAGTTCCTACTACGCCAAATCCAAATAATCCGATGTTTAATTTATTTCTCATGCTAGTTCTTTTTTAGATGTTGTTTTAAATATTGTTGGTCGATTTTGCTTGAAATCATTGTGCAAAAAGTCCGAGATTAATGCTGTTAATTGTGTGTTTTCGACTAAAAATCCATCGTGACCAAAATCAGAATCAATTTTTCCGAAATAGGCATTTGGAATCCATTCGCTTAAAAACTCTTGTTCTTTTATCGGAAATAACAAATCTGATTCAATACCAATAACCAATGTTTTCGCTTTTATTTGTTGCAATGCTATTTCAATTGATGGACGTTTTCTTCCGACATTGTGGGCATCCATCGCTTTCGATAATATCAAATAGGAATAAGCATTGAATCGTTTTGCTAATTTCTCCCCTTGATATTCTTGATACGATGCCGCTAAAAAATCATCCGTAGTATGATTTCCAGGATTTGTTTGCGTTTTAGCATAACCATCATAGGATCGGTAGCTCAACATTGCAATCGCCCGAGCAGAAATTAAACCATGTCTTCCTCCGTCAACGTTACCGTTCCCGAAAGTTTGATCTGCGAATAATGCCAATCGTTGGGTTTGATTAAATGCAATTCCAAAAGCAGAATGGCGCGCATTCGTTGCTATTAAGATTAACTTCTCAATGATTGAAGGTTGTTCAATTGACCATTCCATTGCTTGTTGTCCACCTAAAGAAGCGCCAATTAACAACTGAATATTTTCGATTTTCAATTCTTGACGCAATAATTCATGCGCACGAGCCATATCTCTGGTAGTGATAAATGGAAACAAATCTAAAAGAGGTTTGTCTTCAGAAAAAGTATTTAATGGTCCACTAGTACCATAATGTGAACCTAGAATATTCGCACAAACAATGAAATGATCGTTAGGATTAAATAAGTCATTTTCTCCAAAAACTCCTTTCCACCAATCAAACACATCGCTATTTGCCGTTAGTGCGTGGCACACCCAAATCACATTGTTCTTTGCTGGATCATATGTTCCATAAGTATTGTATGCGATTGAAAGCTGTGGGATTTGTTCGCCGCTTTCAAGCTGAAAATTATTTTCAGTATTATAAATTATTGTTTTGTTCATGATAAATTTGAAATTGAAAAAATTTGATAAAGGAAATTGCCTCTGAGTATTCAGATTGCAATAAAAACCATTAATAGAATTATGGAATTAGCAGCACATGCAACAACAGCACATACAACGCATCAAATTGTTTCCGATGTTGGAATTAAGGATTAAAATCTCCTGATTGGGATTTTTTGTCATTTGGTAAACTGAAAACTGTTTCTTCTCCATTTTTTTCTATTTATATTCTTCCGAACGTTCGGAATTAGGAATTGGCACCGGTTTTCCAACCCGTCAATTGACGGACTTAAAGTTGGTTGCCAGAGGGTCTGCGAGCCTATCTCTCACCTCTTCTTTATAAGTATAAGATCCACCGTTTGTGGAAATGACAATGCAAATGTATTAAATTTGTTTTCTATTAAACAACTTTATTTTCATTTTTTAAAAACTCCGAGCTTAACAGGTCACAGCAAATGTCAAAAATAAAATTACTTAAGTCACTCGTTCCTATACTTTTACTAATTGTTGTTAGTTATATTTCATATCGCTTTTATTTAAAAGATATTTATTGGAACAATCAAACACAAACACTTCAAATTGATCAAAATTCAGATTCACGAATCATTGAAATAAAAAAACATTCAGAACAAAATCTTCCATATTCTTTAGAAATTGAAATTGATGGTAATACAGAAGAAAACACGATTGTGCTATTTGGAACTAGTCCAACTGAAATGTCTCGACAAATAATGTTGAAAGAAGGAAAAATTCAATTTGAAACAGGGTCAGATTGGTATCAAGATAATTGTTTTATTCTTGTTCATTCGGAGACAAATAGAAGATTTAAATTGAATGTAAATTATCGTTTTATTACTTCTTCCTATTAAATACTTATAAAAACTACGAATATATTATATTTGAAGTATGAATTTATCCAATTTCGCGAGTACGTTAATAATCATCTTTGGCTGTGTATTAGCTTTGATATTTGGAAAATCGTTGTTATTTCCATTTCTATTTGCTTTACTGATTTATTTTTTGATTCGATCAATTAGAAGATTTATTGATAAAAACAGAATTGTGAAGGATAAGATTCCTTCATGGTTTAAAAATCTTGTTGCATCGTTATTTATCTTCTCATTAATTGGTTTTATGGGTGAAATGCTTATTTTAAATAGTAAAAGCCTTGTCAACTCATTCTCATTTTATCAATCAAACATTGACGGAATTGTTGCACAAACAAATGATTTATTTGGAATCGACATTTCAAAGGATATTACGAATGCACTTCAAAAATTTCAAATTTCAACAATTATTAATCCCTTATTAAATTCTATTACTGGATTTATGGGCAGTTTTATGATGGCACTTTTTTACTTGTTATTTCTGTTTATTGAAGAATCAAACTACAAAAAGAAAATGCTTTTAATCTTTTCCAAGCCAGAAAAACATGCTCAAATCAAAGAATTGTTGACGAACATTGAACATTCAATCACGCATTATATTGGATTAAAAACACTCATTAGTTTCATTTCATCTGTTATTTGCTTCATTGCCCTACTTTCATTCGGAATAGCTTCTCCTTTATTATGGGCTTTTATAGTTTTCATCATGAATTTCATCCCGGTAATTGGTGCTTTACTTGCTGTGATACTTCCAACTTTATTTGCGATGATTCAGTTTGGAAACATCAATTATGCTTTAATTCTATTCTTTGTGTTGGGGACTATTCAAACACTTATAAGTAATATTCTTGAACCAAAATTAATGGGAGACTCTTTGAATATTAGTCCCCTAGTAGCCTTGTTTGCATTAGCGTTCTGGGGAGCGATTTGGGGGATTCCAGGAATGATTGTGAGTGTTCCGATAACCGTGATTTTGATTATTTTGTTGGCACAATTCCCAAAGACTAAATCTATTGCGATTCTTATGTCGCATCATGGGAAAATTTCGAATAAGGATTAACTTATTTTACTTTTTTGTTTCTCCTCCATTTAATATAGAAGATAAGTTTGTGAAAGAAGAAATAATTGTCCACGAATTTCACGAATTTTCACGAATTATTTTTTTGATATGTCTCTAAATTTAGAAATGCTTTTCGAGAATAAATTTGTGGAAATTCGTGTAATCCGTGGACAAAAAAATAAGGAAACAGCAACTATATTGTTTCGCCTGAGTTAATTGAAAAAGTAAATGAATAATTATCTAATATTCGATTGTGATTTTGAGTAATTCTGAGCTACCGCCATCGCTATCGGTTACCATAACGCAGTTCAAGGTTTTATTCTCAGAAGACACAACGGCAATCGATTCAACCTTTAAAAGTTCTGCTTCACCATTTTTAGAGAGCAGAGAATATTGTGGGATATAATGATCCTGGAGTTTATCTATTTCAATAATGCCAATATAACTCCCTAAAACAGCACCATCTTTCACCCAATCTGAAGTATTTTCAACAGACGCCGTAAAAATTAAATTTCCGTTTAAAACATCTACTGATGCTCCCGAAAAGCCTGCTTGAACACCATCAATTGATGGCAAATCAATGTTGGTTACTTTTATTTTTAACTTTTCCTTGTCTTTTTGTATGAAGGCGATAAAGTCATCTGTTTTCATTGAAATAACTTTGTTGTTCCCTCGGTTGAGTAGGTATAATTTATCTTCAATTATTGCTGCAGCTTCTAGATTAAATTCTTCATCGTCAAGTTTTGCTTCTTCTTTTATCAATTTATAAAAATCAAGTAAATCAAATTCAGTTACAGTAGGTTTTAATCCGAATTGGATCAATCTCCCATAATTTCTTTGTTCTAATTTTGATCCTGATCCGAAAACAAAAAGAGCTGAGTCGTTCTCCCAAATAATTGAAGTAGATGCCTCGAAATCGTGTTTTTTATTCTTCGGGAGAATGTCATTTTTAACTTCACTCAATGAGAATATTGGGTACTTATTTTGAATGAAAAAATCTTGATTCAATTCAAATAACCAGGGCGAATTATCACCAACAACCCAAAATTTATTATCGATAAATTCAATTCCCGAAGCAGATGGAATTTGCTCCAACAAAATGGTCGATTCAATTGTAATTTTCATCTTCTTTTCTGAATCACAACTTGTAAATAATATTAAGCCAACTATTATGGCATAAAAATGGCTTTTCATTTTTGGACTTGAAAATTTATTTCGAGTTGAAAGATACACAAAATTGAAATTATCCTATATTTATTAAAAATTAGACTTATGAAACGCCTTTTACTAATTGCTACCATTCTCATTTCTATTTCACCAATCTTTAGTCAAAAATTAGAACGCAACGTTGTTGTGGCTTTTTGGGAAAGCAACATCAAAGCGATTGTTGATTTCGATACGGCAAAAATCATAACTCAAACGAATTTCCCTTTAGAAGGATCTTGGGGTTATGCAATTGGTTTGGAAACAGAACCAGAAGAATGGACGAAAGAAGATTATATAAACAATCTTGAATCTATTTTCACTGAAGAATTGAGAACACTTTTACGCGAGAAAACATTCAATGATTTAACCCATCACTCAAATGAAGCTGGCGAAATTCAGTTAATTATTAATTTAATGTCCTACTACACCGACATTGAAACCCAAGAAACGTATGAATCTTCGACTATTTTATTTTTCAAGAAATTTGACAATGAATGGAAGTTGTTTTCTATCGAAT
>JBEAUV010000136.1:0-7677 GCA_041161265.1 Bacteroidota bacterium
ACCTTTGTTGGTGATGGAGAAACTAGAAAGGCAGTTGAAGAAAAGGTTAAATTGTTAAATCTTGATAATCACATCAAATTTCAAGGGCGTACTAATGATGTTGCAAGTGTTTTAGCTGAAAATAAAATCTATGTTCATTCAGCATTATACGAACCATTCGGCTTGGTGTTTTTGGAAGCAATGGCGGTTGGTTTACCTGTAGTATCGTTAGATGGAAAAGGAAACAGAGATTTAATTCAAAACGATGTAAATGGTTACTTAATTCCGCAAGGTGATGTCAATCAATTTGTAGATAGAATTATTGAGTTGACTGAAAATCCTTCTTGCTTTTTTAGAATCCAAAAAAATGGATTTGAAACGGCAAAAAAATACGATATTGTACCGTATTGTGATCAACTTATAGAAATATACTCTAAAACAAATAATTAATTATATGCTTTACGAAGAGGCTCAATGGGTAGGAAAAGCACTCATAGATAAAACAATTGAAGGAAATCGAATTCTAAATTTAGGAAGCTCAACGTTATATTCCAGAACAAAACTTCAACCTCACATGGAGGAGTTTATCTTTGCGCCGCTTCGCGATAAAAATGTACAAGTTGTTCATAGTGATATCACCTTTGATGAAGGAGTTGATTTACAAGGGGACTTTACCGATCCAACTTTCATATTACAACTAAAAGAAATACAATTTGATGGAATAATATGTTGCAATTTACTAGAACATTTAGAAGATCGAGAGCCTTTAATTGAAGTATTAAAAGAAATTATTCCATCCAAGGGTTGGTTGCTGCTTACAGTTCCAAAACAATACCCATATCACCTCGATCCAATTGATACAATGTATCGCCCTACTCCAAGCGAACTTTGTTTGTTGTTCCCTGAATTTGAGCCTTTATTAGCAGAGGAAGTAATTGCACGCAGACAAATTGGAAGTGGCAATGAAAGGAGGTTTCACAAAAATTACTTTGAGCAATTACGCGAGAATCCGAGATTATTTATACGCCTAGTGATTAGAATATTTTTACCTTTTTATAGGTTTCAAATGTGGAAGATCACTTTCAATGATTTAAAAATGATGTTTAATCCTTTTACAGTATCTTGTGTAATTTTGAAAAAAAAATAACATTTTATCTAAACTCTCGTTTTTATTGACGCAAACTGTGACTTAAATTGGAGGATTTTCTTTTCAAAAAACTCATAAGAAACCCAGGAAATAGCAATTGTAGAAACAAGTACCAGAATTGCCATTAAGGCGTGTGCGCCTTTATTTTCGTGATAATCGTAACCCAACTTGTCAAATGCAATTTTAAAGAGAAGAATTAATGTGGGATGGTACATGTACATTCCAAAAGTGTATTTACCAAGTCTACTGAATACATTAATCCGTTTTGAATGATCTTCCATAACAACTAAATAAATCACGATATAAATATAAATAACCGGAAGAATAAATTCTGCAAAAGATATTCTCATTGCCACTATCACGAAAATCAAAATTAAAGACAAAAAGAAAGTTCCTTTATTCATCCATTTTTTCTTGGTAATAAATTCATTTTTTTTAACAAACAATATTGCCCCTAAACATCCTGTCATCAGATAAATTATATTTCCAAAAGTATGGAAGTAAGATGAAATTGGATAACCGTAATTGTAACAAAGACTCAATATAAGTAGCAAAAAACAAAAAATGATTAAAATTACTGGTTTCCTAATAAGTAACATGAAAATCAATGGCCATACAAGATAAAATTGTTCTTCAATTGCAACACTCCATGCCATTCCAACAGAAGTGGTACATTCTGGGTGAACGTCAAAATTATTCAAGAAAGTTAGACTATAAATTGGACTACCACAAAACTGAATTGTATTAAACAAATTTGGCAGAATATAAACCCCTGTTATCATCATCAAGTAATAAAGTGGCCAGATCCTAAGTGTTCTACGAATATAGAAATTCTTAATACTGATGAATCCATTAAATTGATATTCCTTGAGTAACAAAAGAGTAATTAGAAAACCACTTAAGACGAAAAAAATATGCACACCATGTCCCCCTGTCATTGTGAAAGACTTTACAGTTTCCGAATCTAAAAAACTAATTGAATCAAAAACAGGTGCGAATCCGTGTTGCCAAAAGACAAGGAAGAAAGCAATAAATCGCAATGTGTCTAAGCGAGAATAATATAAAGTACTCATTATTTTATCTCTTGTATTTTACTTGTAAAACTGTAATAATTCTTATCGGCATTGTAGAGTAATTGCCAGGTTTCAAAGGCATTTTCATTTAATACATTTTTATCTTTTGGATTCAAAAGGATTAGATCCCTAAAATGATCTGCAATTTTTGGAACAGCGATTTTCGTTGGAACTAATCTCCCATTCTCCTTATTCACAATCTCACGATTCCCACCCACATCCGTAGCAATTACCGGTATTCCAAAACTCATCGCCTCCATAATGGAAACGGGAACACCTTCAGATGAGCTCACATTTATAAATAAATCAGGACGTTTTTCTGCATAGAATGTATAAATAGCAGAATTTGGGATTCTCCCAAGTAAATCAACTTTTATATTGGAAGGTAAATTCAAAATCAATGCTTCGAGTTTCTTTCTTTCTGGACCATCACCAATGTGCACCCATTTTATTTGGACATCCCTAATTTCTTTCAGTGCTTCTGCAATTAAATGAACTCTTTTAACTGGAATTAAGTTCGAACAACTTACAATCAAAAAAGGGTCATTATTAGAAATTTGAAAGCCATAGGTGTTTTTTATACCTAATCTCGATAAGCTAAACTTTTCTTTTTGTGTTACTTTCCAAGTTTTCAATGCGTAGTCAATTCCATCTTGTGAAATAGAAAATATTTGCGATATATTTTTCGTAATAAAATGTCGGTATGGAAGATAGTTGACTGCACTTTCCTCAAAATACACATCCCAACGGTGAATTCTACAGAATGTTCTTATTTCTTTGTTTTCCTTTTGAGCTAGCGATAAACCGAGAGCGACATCATCACACCAATAGCTGTAAATGAATACTTGCGAATCTGATGTTTGCATCTCACAAATTTGAGAAATGTATTGTTTTACTTTTTTTGCACGCCACAAAGAAATCAACATCGTAGAAACAATTCCCTTTGAAAGTTTTTTTGCATACACCTTTTTAACAATCGATTTCTCCTTCCAAAACAAAGGATCAGACAAACCAACAAGTGATTTTAGTTTATCGGTATTTGACACGCTGAGATCTATTCTTGAAAAGGTACAATTATCTGGAACTTGTCGTGTTTGCTCATCGTGTATATTTTGCGAGACAATTACTACCTCATCAAACCCTTCCGCCAAATACGTGATCTCTGTTTCCAGAAAGGTCTCCCCTGTTCCATAAGGAAAATCAGCAGTGAATAGAAAGAGTTTATTTTTTAGCATTCTGGTATAGAAAAACTTTATTTTTTGTAAAAATAGGAAAACGCTTCGATTCCTTGCATTAGCATATTAACTTTAATCCAATTGCCAATCTTCATTCTTTTTAATTTTAAAATTCTAAATTTACATTAGATAAATTATAAAATGCATATTACTCTCATTGCTGGAACACGCCCAAACTTTGTTAAGATAAGCCCAATTATTCATGCCCTTCAGAAGAAGAAGTTGGAAGGATGTTCAATACAATTTAGGTTGGTACATACCGGTCAGCATTATGACACAGCAATGAGTGGAGCATTCTTTCAAGAATTGAACATCCCAGAACCAAATATTAATTTGGAAGTTGGGAGTGGAACACAAGCTGAGCAAACAGCTGCAATCATGATCGGTTTTGAAAAAGAACTGATTAATAACCCAACAGATCTTGTTTTGGTAGTTGGAGATGTTACTTCTACAATGGCTTGTGCAATTGTAACAAAGAAAATGAATATTCGTCTTGCACATGTAGAAGGGGGAATTCGTTCATTTGATAATACCATGCCGGAAGAGATCAACCGAAAAGTAACGGATAGTATCACGGATTACTTCTTTACTACTTCTGAATTCGCCAACCAAAACCTAAGCAAAGAAGGAATTGAAAAGGAACAGGTCTTTTTCGTTGGAAATGTAATGATTGACACATTGTTAAAGCAACGACCATTTTTCCAAAAACCGCAATTGTTTGATTTATATAAGCTTGAAAAGAAAAAATATATTGTGCTCACTTTGCACCGCCCTGCAAATGTGGATAGTTCGGAGAACCTTAAAACAATTCTTCAAACCATCACAGAAAACTGCAAAGATTATAAGGTGATTTTTCCCGTTCATCCTAGAACTTCAAAGATCTTAACTTCAAATAATGTTGCAATTGAGCAACTAATAACTGTTTCACCCCTGAGTTATTTAGAGTTTAATTACTTAGTAGAAAATGCTTTTGCAGTTATAACCGATTCTGGAGGAATAACGGAAGAAACAACGGTTATGGGAATCCCATGCTTAACATTACGAGATAATACAGAGCGCCCCGAAACTTGTACTATTGGAACAAATGAATTGATTGGTAGCGATCCCGATAATTTAAAACCATACCTTGAAAAATTATTTTCCGGTCATTGGAAAAAAGGCGCGATCCCGGAATTATGGGATGGTAAAGCAGCTGAACGCATTGTTGATCATTTACTCACTTTAATCCCATAAGTAAATGAAGATTCTTGTTATTTCTCAACATCTTTTTCCAATTCAAACTCCTCGGGCACATCGTACGACAGAGTTAGTGAAAGAACTTGGGAGGCAAGGTCATGAAGTTACTTTGTATGCAGTAATTGGGAATCATGATTATTCAGAGTTGGAAACAGGGTATAATATTAAAGTAAAAAATATACCAATTCGTTTTCAAAAACATCCTTACAACAGCGATGGAGATGGAAAAAGAAAATTTATAGATAAAGTTTTAGGAAGACTTTTGGGGAAAGTTTTTGAGTTTCCAAATATTGAGTTTTTATTTCGAGTACCTGAAATTATACAAAAAGAAAAAGGGTTTGATGCACTGATTACAATTGCCGATCCACATCAAATTCATTGGGGAGCAGCAAAAGCACGCCAAAAAGATCCAATCAATTTTCCTTCCGTTTGGATAGCAGACTGTGGTGATCCTTTCATGATGAATAGTTCCAAGAAAGGTCATTTTGCGTATTTTGCTAAGTATGAAAAATTATTTGGGCAACAATGTGATTTCATAACTGTTCCGGTTGCAGAAGCAAAAGAAGGTTATTATCCGGAGTTCAGAAATAAAATAAGCATAATTCCCCAAGGTTTTCAGTTCTCGCTTGTTGAAGAAAAGCAAGAACCTGAAAACATACCAATTACTTTTGCTTATGCGGGCACATTTTACAAAGACATCCGTAATCCTACCAAATTTTTAAATATTTTAGCTGCGCATCCTTCCAATTTCAAATTTGTTATTTATACTTTATTTACTGAATTAATCGCACCTTACCAAGAAATTCTTGGATCCAAATTAGAAATCCGCTCACCTCTAAATCGAATGGAATTGATTGAAGAGATGAAAAAAATGGATTTTTTAGTGAATATTGAAAACGTCAGTAGTCCAACTCAAGTGCCAAGTAAATTGATTGATTATGCAATTGCGCAAAGACCAATCTTATCCGTGAATCCTATTAATCCAGATACGACCATAATTGATCAATTTTTAAACAGGGATTATTCCAAGGAATTCATTGTTAAAAATTTGGAACAATATCAAATTTCGAATATAGCAAGGAAATTTGTTGAATTGATAGAAGAAAAAGTCAGGTAGAAATTAGTTTGCTTTAAATGGTTATAAGTAATGAGCATCTAGATCTTTACACCGATTTTCAAGAAAAAAGATTTATTGCCTGCGAGTCTGTAGGCGTAGAAAACTATTCAAGAAAAATCCAAGTAGAGAAATTGGCGGAATTGATTAAGGAAATTAGTTGCTAGTTACCAGTTATTCGTTATCCTACGCAAATACATCGTTTCATTTTATAGTAGTGTTTTGATTATTTTTTTTGCTCCAAATTCTTTTAAAAGACGGTAATATAAACTAACTTTATTAAAAAATTTTATCCTTTGGTAAACTAATATTTACCCAACAGTTATCATTAGAATTGGCACCTTTTATTATATGACAGAAAATAACACACAAATAATCATTTATCAAACCGAAAACGGTGAAACAAAGCTAGATGTTCGATTAGAAAATGAAACCGTGTGGCTAAGTCAGAAATTGATGGCTGAGTTATTTCAAACTACTCCACAAAATATTACTATTCACTTAAAAAACATCTTTGAAGAAGGCGAATTAATAGAGTCGGCAACTTGTAAGGATTTCTTACAAGTTCAAAAAGAGGGTGTAAGAATAGTAGAACGCAATCAAAAATTTTACAATCTCGACGCAATCATTTCCGTTGGTTACAGAATAAAATCAAACGTTGCAACGCGTTTTCGTCAATGGGCAACACAGCATATTAAGGAATATATCGTAAAGGGTTTTGTGATGGATGATGAGCGGCTTAAAAACCCAAATCAACCATTTGATTATTTTGAAGAACTCTTAAGGCGTATACAGGATATTAGAACCTCTGAAAGGCGATTTTATCAAAAAATTACAGACATTTATGCAACTAGTGTAGATTATGACCCTACTCTTGAAACAAGTATTCTGTTTTTTCAAACTGTTCAGAACAAAATGCATTGGGCTATAACTGGTCAAACAGCAGCTGAGATTATATCAGATAGGGCCAATTCCAATCAAGTAAACATGGGTTTAACGAATTGGAAAGGGACAAAACCACGAAAACAAGATGCAGTAATAGCTAAAAATTATTTAAACGAAGAAGAACTTTTAGCGCTTAACAATTTGGCTGAGCAGTACTTGATTTTTGCCGAAGGCCAAGCAATGCGTAAGATTCCAATGTATATGAAGGATTGGGTTGAAAAGTTGCACGGGTTTTTATCATTAAACGATAGAGAAATTTTAACACATGCAGGTAAAATATCACATCAAATAGCAGTTGAAATGGCTGAAAACGAATACGATAAGTACAATCAATTAGAAATAAACATTCAGGAAAGCGACTTTGATAAAGAAGTAAATAAAATACAAGCCGCAAATCCAAAACGTAGAACGATTAACAAGAAAAATAAAAGATAAACCAACTCTGGCATCATCGTCAAAGATTCTCATCACCTATTAGAAGTGCTTGAAGATTTATACAAGGAGTTTCAATCTACTGGTCAAATAGCCTGCGAGTCCGTTGGCGTGGAAAACTATTCAAGAAAAATCCAAGTAAAGAAATTGGCGGAATTGATTAAGGAAATTAGTAGATAGTTATTAGTTGCGAATTGCTAGTTGCTAGTTGCTAGTTATTAGTTATTAGTTGCGAATTACCAGTTAATAGTTACCGCAGGCTTGTGGTTCCATTATAGGAGTTAATAGAGGAATAGTTCCGGTGATTTTTTTACATAAAAAGAATTAATTCATAGTCAAGTAAATCTTTGTAGGTATAATTAAGTATCTTAGTAGTATGTTAAAAGTAAAGGACAAAATTTCATTGATTGATCGTTTAATGAAGAATAAGGAAAAGATTCTTTGTTTTGGAATTGAACGTATCGGTATATTTGGATCTTTTGTTCGCAATGAAATGAATGAGGACAGCGATGTAGA
>JBEAUV010000137.1:0-7408 GCA_041161265.1 Bacteroidota bacterium
CGGAAGTTTCTATTATGATGAAACAGATAAACATGTAAAATCTGCAATTGCCGATTCAAAAGATGAATTACCGCAAGTATATCATTTCAAAGATGACGTTGATACATTATATGTTTTAGACGAAATAGACGAGCCTTCTTCAATTGTTTCAGTGAAATTCAACAGCAAAAGTTTACCAGGAGATTTTATCGATTGGTTGTTGCGTTTCAATTACAGAAGAGAATTTATTCAAACAGAAGAATCAATTGAATTGCGAATCTACCGTATTCCAGATGTTAAAATGGAAGAATTACAATTGAAATTAGAATTATTTGGGTTAACTTGGTCTAAGGTTTCAGCGACAGAAAGAGAACTTGAATTAGAAGAGAAATAAAATGACAAAAACGGAAGAAGAATTTGATGTAGACGTGTTGGAGTTGTTGGTTGATAAAAAGGATTTAATTATTTACAACGACGATTACAATACATTTGAACACGTTATTGAATCACTAATAAAAGTATGTGAACATAACCCAATTCAGGCAGAACAATGCACGTACATCATTCACCATAATGGCAAATGTCAGGTGAAAAGAGGAGAGTATGAACTCCTTGAACCACTATGTACTGCACTGCTAGAGAGAGGAATTAGCGCAGAGATTGAATAAAATCAAACTTATTTATTGCAAAAAAGAAAAAACGCTGTATCTTTGCAGCCACAAAAGGCTTCGTAGCTCAACTGAATAGAGCACTACATTACGGCTGTAGAGGTTTTAGGTTTGAATCCTAACGAGGTCACTCTGATGAAAGCACTTCCCTTGGGAGGTGCTTTTTTGTTTTACATCGCGTCTGATCACCCCGTGATCAAGCAAGAGGTAAAACAAAAAAGCACCATTTTTCGCTTCAGCGAAAAAGTGCTTACATCCACTGCACGTGCCGACTTTGGATCTGGAATCCTAACGAGTTTTACAAAATCAAATTTCTTCCCCACATATTCCCCACTAATTGAAAAACATTGTGTTTAATTAATAAAGATTAGCTTTACCCAAACATCAATTCAACCACTATGAAAAGAATCTTATTATTTTTTGTGGCAATTTGCCCCTTTTTTGTCAATGCACAGTTGAAAGGAAGATATGCAGACAACCTACCAATTGGCTATTCACTAATTGATTCAAATAATGAAGAGGGCAAAAAGTGTGAAAAAGACATTGACGGCGACTCAGAAGAGGATTTAATTACACAATTATTCAACGCAGATAACGAGGCAATCATTGTTATTTATTTAAGTTCAACATTTTACAAAGACAAAACCTATCAATGGTTTGATTGGATTTTTTCAGGCAACGATTTAAATGTGAGTTGTGATGAGCAGATAGAAATCTCTTCAGGAATTGAAAGTATGGGAATCTTTCAAGGATTAACTTTGGTGTATAGTAATACTCAAAAGAAAATGATTGTAGAATCATATGAAGATAGTTCAGGTGAAGATTCTTTCACTCTAAATTCAGACACAATTAAATAACGCCTATAATGATTACAAGTGGGGTTTAACTTTTCTGAATAACCTCGTACTTTTTTCTGTCACTTTTTAGTGAGATTTTCAAATAGATTATAGATACACACGTAACAGATAGTACTTATTAAATCTTTTCAATCTGTGATATTCGTAACTGCACAATTTTAAGATGCGAAATTCGATAATTGTTATCAAAGTTAAAGAGGTATGTTTGACAGTAATTAAAGAAACCACTATGAAAAATATTCTACTTTTTATCTCAATCACATTTGCAGTTAACACGTTTTCTCAAACTACTTTAATTCCAGACCCTAACTTTGAACAAGAATTAATCTCTTTAGGTTATGACAGCGGCTCTCCAGATGGATCAGTACCTACGGCAAATATTAGTTCAGTTAATTCTTTAAATGTTAATATGATGAATATAACAAGTTTAACAGGGATTCAAGATTTCACTGCCTTAACTACTTTGTGGTGTGGCGGTAACCAACTTACATCGTTGGATGTAACACAGAATACTGCTTTGTCTGAATTGAATTGTGGCGGTAACCAACTTACATCGTTGGATGTATCACAGAATTCTGCTTTAATTAATTTATCTTGCACTAATAACCAACTAACATCTTTGGATGTATCACAGAATACTGCTTTAACTATTTTGCATTGTATTTATAACCAACTTACATCATTGGATGTATCACAGAATTCTGCTTTAATTACTTTGTGGTGTGATTATAACCAACTTACATCGTTGGATGTATCACAGAATACTGCTTTGTCTGAATTGAATTGCTCTAATAACCAACTAACATCTTTGGATGTTTCAGGAGCTGTATCTTTAACTCATTTGCAATGTCAATATAACCAATTAACATCGTTGGATTTATCACAAAATACGGCTTTAACTATTTTGTATTGTAATAATAACCAACTTGTGTGCTTGAATGTTAAAAATGGGAATAACTTAAATTTTGTGCCACCTTCGTACGGCCCTTATTTCTGTGCTGGTTTTAATCCTAATTTATGGTGTATAGAAGTTGATGATGTTGCATGGTCTAATCTTTGGTGGTGGAGTATCGACCCACAAACTTCATTCAGTACTAATTGCGGTAATGCTTGTTCAACTGTTTTAGGTATCAACGAACTAAACACAAACACAACAAAAACTCTTTCTAAAATCATTGATTTAACTGGTAGAGAGATTCAATACAAGAAGAATACTTTAATGATCTACATCTATGAAGATGGAACGAGTGAGAGAGTGATTGAGTTTGAATAGGTTTACTTGAATAATTATTTCATACTAATTATATACTCCAATATCAGTCCAATATCTTCCTTCAATAAGTTTGATTTTATTTTTTTTGAGGTCACAAAAAGAACCCAACACGAGAGTGTTGGGTTTTTCATTTTATAAAGCGTTCAAAATGCATTTTGATAAGCAGTTATAAAATGAAAAACATAGAACTGCTTTTCGCAGTTCGTGGGTTCTATGCTTGCTATGAGCAAAATGAGAGGATCTTTAATCCTAACGAACAACCCAGTGATAAGCAGTTATAAAATGAAAAACCTAGAACTGCTTTTCTCAGTTCGTGGGTTCTATGCTTGCTATGACCAAAACGAAAGGATCTGAAATCCTAACTAACAAGCCCGAGATAAAGCAAGAGTTAAAACAAAAAAGCACCATTTTCACTTTTGCGCAAAAGTGCTTACATCCACTGCACGTGCCGACTTTGGAACTTTAATCCTAACGAGTTTTACAAAATAAAATTTATTTCCCCACAAATTCCCGACGAATTGAAAAAGCTTACTATTAAATAATAAATGTTAGATTTAATAAAATAAAAAAAATCAATTTTGGGAAAAATAACTATCTATTTTAATCATTTTCATACTAAATAGTTGTGGGGAAATGAATGATGAAAATAAAGAGAAAATAATTGGATTTTCTGTGACTTTCAGAAAATTGGAAATAGCTCAAGTTGATTTTCCTGCATGTTGTCAAAAAAACTTCTTTCACAAGCAACTTAATCAAAGAAATTACGTCTTTCAAGTAATCTATTACTATGAAGATTATTAAGTTCGCTTGGTTTTACTTTTTATGTATTACTATTCATGCTCAAGAATGGCATTCCCTTGCCTACCCATTTGCTACAGATCAAAATTACGGTGTATCAATCGATATGCACCATTCTAAGCAATATTTCACAGGTGTTTACAAAGGTCAATTGAGCATTGGCTTTAATTCTCTTTCTGGTCTTTCGAATGACGATATTTTCTTTGGAAAAGCGAGTCTTGATGGATATACTGAATGGATTCAGGCCATCAATGGTACTGAAATAGATAGACCAAACAAGATAGTTGCTTTAAATGACAAGTTGTTTGTCTCAGGGATTTTTTCAGATTCACTTTTTATAGGCAACGACACTTTAAAAACGATTCACCAAAAAGCAGCATTTTTAGCAACTTTTGACACTCTAGGAAATTACATCACCACTTTTCATCCTGATGCCTATAACATCGAATTCGAAGATTTTGTGATTGATGAAGACGGAAACATGGTCATAACCGGTGAATTTTATCAATTTGTAAATCACGGTGATTTTTCGATGAATGTTGTAACCGGTTTAAATTTCTTTTTGATTAAATACAATCCCTCGCTTGATAAAATTATCTGGGGAGTATTTGCAAGTGGCTCTTCGAGCATCGGGAGAAAAGTTGATTTAGATGGGAATGGAAATATTTATGTAACAGGATCATACAACGACCAAACTAACTTTGTCGATACTTTACTAACTGCAAATAATATGAATCACAATCTGTTTGTGGCAAAATTCGATGCAAGTGGAAACATAATTTGGGTTCGCACAGCAGAAGGGGAGGATGAAGTCCATGGATATGGTATTGCCAGTGATGAAAGTGGAAACGTATTTGTTGTCGGTGAGTTTGAAGGAACGGTTTCATTACAAGGAAACATTATGACTTCGGCTGGTTTGTACGACATCCTCATAGCCAAGTTTGATACAGATGGAAACCTTGTTTGGGCACATAAAGCTGGAGGACCGGAATCAGATGAAGGATACGACGTCGAAATAGATGCAAATCAAGACATTATTGTATTATCAGATGCTAGCATCGATGTTACCTACCGGGGTTCGAATATAGATGTTTCAGGTTTCGACGAACCATTATTGATGAAAATCGCAAATACTACCGGTGAATTAATTTGGTCGAAACGTCTATATTCAACTCCAACAAGTGGCTTAGTGAATGGTGTTGATTTGACTATAGAAGATACAATAATCGGGATGATAGGTATAAATAGAAGCGATATACTCTTTGATGGAAATTTAGTTCAATCAGCAAATTTAAAGGATTTTTACACGGCTATTTTAGTTGATTCATTGACCTATCATTTAGGTTTTTCGAAATTTGAAGTTGAAATAGTGTCAGTTTATCCAAATCCTTGTTCAGATTATTTTAGAATTCACGGCAACATCGAAAATGATCTTTCAGTTTATGATTTGAGTGGCAAAGAAATAATACATCTCAAGGATTATCAATCAAATTATCCAATAAGCACATCGCATTTAAATAGTGGGGTGTATTTAATTAAATATAAAATTTTAGGGACAACCTATTCTACTAAAATAATAATCAACCATTAAGTATATCAAATATGAAAAAAAGCATATTATTTCTGGCGTTATTCACATTACTTGTGAAAACAAGTTCATTCGGATGTGATGGATTGTCTCCAGTCGTTTCATCGAATAGTTATATCGGAAATGGTCAATATTTGTTGACGATTGAATTTTGTGAAGAAGTTTCCAATGGAGAAACATTAAATGGTAGTTTAGTAAGTAACGCCCACATTTTCGGATTGATGTTTACCGTCAACGGAGCTAATATCATTAGCATTCTTACTCCTTCAATCACAGGCGTTAGTTCTGGGGTGACAGTTCTAGCTAACCTAACTGCACCCAATCAAGTTGAATATGGTGATTGGGGAAATCCAGCTGTGCCAATTCTCTTGGCGTATGGTGATCCGCAAGAATGTTGGACCGTTCAATTGATTGTCAACGGTCCTGCAACAAGTGTAACTGTTGGAGGATCGACCTATGCGGGTGCGTCGCAACCGGGATCAGGCATGGTCTATTCTGGTGGCTTTTGGCACTGTAGTCAGGGCATTACCGTTCCTCCTGTAACGTGCAATTCTAGCTGGACGGCTCCGACGTATTGTGTTGGATCAACGACGCCGATTAACTTGAACACAACTACCGCGTCAAGTGGTGTATTTTCTGGGCCAGGTGTAAACTCCGCAACAGGAATTTTCACTCCGTCAGGAACAGCAGCGCCAGTGAACATTACTTTTACTGTTGGTGATGCCGGGTTGAATTGTTCTACAACGCTAACTCTAACGCCAGTCACTCTGACACCTACATTGACGAATCAAACCATTTGTCAAGGAGCATCTGTAAATCTAAATGCAACTGTAAACTCTGGAGCTGGTTGTAGCTATACACTTCTTTTAACGGATAGTTTTGGTGACGGTTATAATGGTGCAGATGTTGATATTTACATTAATGGTACACTGTATTTAGCAAATCAAACGGTGCCAGATTGTTCAACCAGTCCTTGTACAAACTCCATTTCGATACCAGTTACATCGGGAAATATCATTCTATTGAATTATTCAGGAGGGAGTTATGACAGTGAAAACACGGTTGCCTTGTTAAATTCAACCGGCGTACAAGTAAGTACCATTACGAACCCACCAGATGGAAACCTAGGGACTGGAATCACTGCGAGCTGTCCTGGTGGAGCTCTTGTATATTCATGGTCACCAGCTACAGGATTGTCTAATCCAAACATTGCAAATCCGGTTGCTACACCTGCTGTCACAACAACCTATATTGTTACAATTACTTCTGCTTCTCTAGGATGTAGCATTCAAACACCAGTAACTATAACCGTTTCATCTTGTCCTCCGATTACAGTGTGTAATACAGGAACTGGATTGTTGGCTTCTGGTGGTGTTGGATCGTTTATTTGGAATCAACAAACCCCGGTCGTAACTTCCACACCTATTACAAATCAATCACAATGTACTTCTTGTGGAGGTACTGCTAGTTTTAACTGGTTTGGTTTCTACAATGGCTGCAGTATTGCTAACTGTTTATCGACATCTTATGTCTTGGCACAATACGCTACAGGAACAAATGCTGCTTATCCAACAAGTTTCCCTATTCAGGTCATTGATGCCGCCGGAACACTTGTTAATTATGCAACTCTCGCAAGCATTCCTATGTGTAATCCATGCGTTCCTCCAGTTCTTGTTTTAAATAATCAAACTGTTTGTTCGCCAACTACAGTTAATTTAAATTCAACAATCGGTGCAGCTTCTGGTGTTGGAAATGCAACTTTCTATACTACATTGGCCAATGCTAATAGTGCTACAAGCCCAGTTGGTGCAGTAGTAGCTGTATCAGGAGTGTATTACGTTCGATATCAAAGTCCAACTGACCCTACATGCTTTTCAGTCGGTACAGTTACCATCACTGTCAATCCAATCGTAACCCCAACCTTTACTGCTGTTTTACCAATTTGTTCTGGAGCTGTATTGGCTGCCTTACCAACGACTTCCAATAATGGAATCAACGGTACGTGGTCACCTGCACTTAACAATACCGCAACTACAACGTACACATTTACGCCGAATGCTGGACAATGTGCAGCTACAACGACGCTGATTATCACTGTCAATCCAATTGTAACCCCAACCTTTACTGCTGTTTTGCCAATTTGTTCTGGAGCTGTATTGGCTGCTTTGCCAACGACTTCCAATAATGGAATCAACGGAACATGGGCACCTGTACTTGACAATACAGCAACTACAACGTATACATT
>JBEAUV010000138.1:0-7398 GCA_041161265.1 Bacteroidota bacterium
ATAATACAAATCCCAATGAATTTTCGTTGGGATTTTTTGTTTTCAGATTTTTAATTTACCTCTTCTCAAAAAGTAATTTGGCTCCTGTAATGTCGTTTTGTTGAATTCCGAGCCATTCTTCTTTTGTTGGATCTAAGGTAATATAATTCATTTCGGTGGTAGGGTTTTCTGATTTTGCTACTATCGCATCAAAAATTGTAGTTGATTCGTTATAAGTGAAATGTTGAATGCTCAACTCATTTCCTTTGAATGTCAAATAACTTGGGGTGAAATGACCATTGTCTTCAAAATTCAAAATATAAGTCGATTGATTCAGTTTTGATAACACATTTTTAGATGTCCCACCAACAATTTGCTCCTTGAACAAGATTGCAAAATGGTAAAATTCTCCTTGTAATTCGCATGGTACAGAATCAACTCCATTAACACCAAACAAATAACCATCTTTTACACTATAAATAGAAGATTCACGAATTGTTTCTCTAGAAATAGAATTGTAAATAAATGAAATGGCAAAAACACCTTCTTTACTGAATTGATAATCAATATCTGTTTGGTCACTTGAATACGTTCCAAAGAAAGTTTTTAATACCGTTGTGTTTTTTTCTCCTTCCGGAGGAAGGGTATTCGCAAAATCATACGAAATTTGACTTTTAGCAAAAAAAGTTGAACACAAAGCGAAGAGAAGACCAATTATTTTCATAACTTAAATAAGAAAAAGGAAAAATATGCAAAAAAGATGGCTTATCAAAGCGCCGGTGGAAAGTACAACAGTAGAAGAATTGCGTTCAAAATTAAAAGTAGATCATATTGTCGCAGAATTATTGTTGCAGAGGGGAATAAAAACATTTGAAGAAGCAGAAGCATTTTTTCGACCACAATTAACAGAATTGCATGATCCATTCTTAATGCAAGACATGAACATTGCAGTTCAACGAATGAATAATGCAATAAAATCAGAAGAAAAAATCTTGTTATTTGGAGATTATGATGTGGACGGAACAACAGCTGTTGCGTTATTATACTCCTTTTTAAAGCCTAAACATGCAAATCTTGATTATTACATTCCAGATCGTTATGCTGAAGGTTATGGCGTAAGTTTTCAAGGAATTGATTTTGCCGCTGAGAATGGTTTTACATTAATTATTTCTTTAGACTGTGGAATTCGTTCAGTTGAGCATGTACAATACGCCAAAGAAAAAGGAATAGATTTTATTATCTGTGATCACCATAATCCTGGAGAAATACTTCCAGATTGCATTGTTTTAGATCCAAAGCGCAAAGATTGTTCTTATCCATACAAAGAACTTTCAGGATGCGGCGTTGGATTTAAATTACTGCAAGGACTCTGTCTTCAAAATGATTGGCAACTTTCGACTTTGTTTGAGCACTTGGATTTATTGGCCGTAAGTATTGGCGCCGATATTGTCCCTGTTACAGGAGAAAATAGAATTCTTTGTTATCATGGAATGTTACTATTGAATGCTAAGCCAAGACCGGCTTTTGTTGAACTTTTAACTTTGGCAAAACGGGCATTTCCTGTTACGTTGACTGATGTAGTTTTTACAATTGCACCGAGAATCAATGCCGCTGGACGATTACGTTCTGGTAAATTTTCGGTTGAATTAATGATATCGAATGACATTGATGAAATACGTAGCATTGCAATTGACATCAATCAGGATAATTTGGTACGCCGACAAATTGACAAATTGATAACAACTGAAGCATTGGAACTCATTGAGGCAGATTCAACTTTTACCAATAAAAAATCAACTGTTGTATTTAAAAATGATTGGCACAAAGGAGTTGTAGGAATTGTTGCGTCGCGTTTGATTGAGAAGCATTATCGTCCAACAATTGTATTGACTGAATCAAATGGTAAGGCAACTGGTTCGGCTCGAACAGTCAATAATTTTGATATTCATGCTGCTTTGATAAAATGTGAACATTTGTTAGAGCAATTTGGCGGCCACACACATGCCGCAGGTATGACGATGAAACTAGAAAACGTGGAAGCATTTCAGTCAAAATTTGAGGAAATAGTGCAAGAAAGCATATTGATTGAAGATGAAACTCCAGAACAACAAGTTGATATTTTAATCGATTTCAAAGATGTGTTTTTAGAAAGTGAAAATCGAATGAAACTTCCACGTTTGAAGCGTATTATAGATCAATTTGAGCCTTTTGGACCAGGGAATATGAAACCGGTTTTTATGGCAACTAATGTTTTTTCTTCCGATCAACGCATTTTGAAAGAAGCACATTTAAAAATCTCAATGGTTCAACCTCCATCAGATTTAGTTCTTGAAGGTATTGGATTTAATCTAGCTGATAAAGCGGACGATACTGCTTCAGGAATGCCTTTTGATGTTGTTTTCACGATGGAATCCAACAAATGGAACAACAAAGAATCGTTGCAATTAAATATTAAAGATATTCGTGCAACTATTTAAATACAGCTATTGAAAGAAAACTGAATAAAAATGAATCTAGTGTTAAAATAATTTCTATTTTTCAATAAAACAAAAACTAAATAATATGAAAAAATCAATATTTACAATACTACTGATAATAGGAGTTAGCTTTATTTCGACAAGCCAAGTTTACAAAAATACTTGGATGGCGGGAGGAAGTTTGTATTTCAACCACTATGCTGATAATGAATTCGATATTTCGAATACATACTTTAATGTAAGTCCTCAGTTCGGATTCGCATTTGCAGATAATTTTATTGCTGGAGCTTGGTTTAGCATTGCAACATTTTCGGATGTGTCAACCTGGTCTGTTGCCCCTTTTGTTCGTTATTATATGAAGAATTTCTTTCTTCAGGCGCAATATGGCTATTCTCGCTCAGGGGATATAGGAACGTCTATTTTTGGTACTGACCTTGGTTATGCAATATTCCTGAATGATAACGTTGCGCTAGAACCTGCTTTTTATTATAATCAGTATTTCAATAACGGTTTGAATGGATATGATCTTGGATTCAAGATCGGATTCCAGGTCTATTTCAATCGCTAAAAGAAAATAAAAAAAGGTGACCTATTGTCTAGTCACCTTTTTTGTTTGTATGCGTTTGTGTTATCAGATCGTTGCCAATGCCTGATAGATTCTGCAATAAGATCATTGAATGCTCTACATCCTCCGAAAGGCGGATCAATTTTGCAGTAGGCGCCGTATTTGGAATAATTAATTTTGGCAGCATAAGATCTTGGTATGTTTCACCTTTTAAACGATATTATCTAAAATATTTATACACCGAAGTAAGTTATGGATTTCAAAGGCTTACAATTGGGGATATTTCTGACAACACATCTATTTTAAAAGGCGAGATTGGTTATGCAGTTTTTCTAAATGATAATGTAGCATTGAAACCTTCTGTTTATTACGCTCAAAATTTTGCAGCTGGAAATACATCAGCTTCTCAATATGGATTTGGCTTGCAAGTTTATTTAAATAGATAAATTTCCATTCCATTAATTAATAACTACCTATTCGCAATTAATAACTAATTTTACGCCATCTCTAAGGGGTGCCTGACGCAAGAAAGGCTGAGATTATACCCATTGAACCTGTCAGGATAATGCCTGCGTAGGGAAGATGATAACTTATTTATTAATTGCTAATTATTCATATTCAGAGAATTAGCCCCTTGTTCTTGTTAAATTTTATTATAAAATGAAAACAAGACTTTCAAAAATCATTACGTTGTTCACACTGGCAACAACTTTCAGTGTAAATGCTCAATTTTCCATTAATGGAACAATTCGAGATCCAAAAGGAGATCCAATTTCCGATGTCAAAGTTCAAATTGAAAACAGTTATACTGGATGTTTTTCATATCAAAATGGAAATTATGCTTTTAACGAGTTATCAAAAGGCAGCTATACGTTAAAATTCATGGTAAGTGGCTATGAAACAAAATCTATTGAAACAATAATAATTAATCAACATGTTCAATTAGATATAATTTTAACTCCTTCAATCATCATGATAGAAGAAATTCAAATATCAGCTGTCCGAGCGGGAGATAAAACTCCTACAACGTACACTAATATTGGTGTCGAGCAGATTAAAAAAACAAATTTCGGTCAAGATTTAACCTATTTATTGCAGGCAACTCCTTCCACAGTTGTGACTTCTGATGCTGGAGCAGGAGTTGGTTATACCGGAATCAGAATTCGTGGTGTTGATCCAACACGAACAAATGTTACTGTTAATGGAATTCCATTGAACGATGCTGAATCGCAAGGAGTTTATTGGGTCAACATGCCTGATTTCGCTTCTTCTACAGGAAATATCCAAGTGCAACGAGGAGTGGGTACCTCATCGAATGGTGCTGCAGCTTTTGGAGCGAGCATCAACATTAAAAGTGATAATATAGAAAAACAAGCCTATGCAGAATCCGATAATTCATTTGGTTCCTTTTCAACTTTGCGCACAACAGTTAAAGTCGGAACTGGTTTAATCAACAATAAGTTTACTGTTGACACCCGTCTTTCTCGCATTTCTTCTGATGGTTATGTTGACAGAGCTTCCTCGAATTTAAAATCATTTTATATTTCTGGTGCCTGGATTGGAAAGAAATCGTTGTTAAAAGCAAATGTGTTTAGTGGAAAAGAAGTCACTTATCAAGCATGGTATGGAATTCCTGAAGCGAAACTAAAGCAGGAAGATCAATCTCCTGACAGTCTTTTGAATCATTTTTACAACAATTATTATCCTGATGGAACTTACCAGACAGCAAGTGACTCCGTTAATCTTTTTGGTTCAAATCCTAGAACATATAATTATTACACGTATGAAAATGAAGTGGATAATTACCAGCAAGATCATTATCAATTGCATTTTACACATTCATTTTCTACAAAAATTTCAATCAATGTTGCAGGACATTATACTAGAGGACGAGGTTATTATGAGCAATTCAAAAGAGATCAAAACTTTTCTACTTATGGGTTAGATACGCTTTTCACTGGTGGAGATACCATCACAAAAACAGATTTAATTCGAAGAAGATGGTTGGACAATAATTTTTATGGAAGTGTATTTTCGTTGAATTACAACAATTTGAAAAATTTCAAACTAATAGTTGGTGGTGGAGTCAATCATTATGATGGTGGGCATTACGGTGAAATTATTTGGGCTAGAAATACTTCTCAAAGTGAAATTGGTCAACGATATTATGACAATAATGCTGTCAAAGTTGAAGCGAGCGGTTATGTCAAAGCGAATTATCAACTCAAAAAAATAAACCTTTTTGCAGATTTACAAGTTCGACATTTGAATTATTCTTACACCGGTGTTGAAGAATCATTTAGTAATTTGATTCCAATTCAAGAGTCATTGCAATTTACATTTTTCAATCCAAAAGCTGGAATGATGTATGACTTCAACGACAAAAACAATGTTTATGCTTCTTTCAGCATGGCAAATCGTGAGCCTGTAAGAGATGATTTTATTCAAAGTAGCGCAGCTAGTCGACCAAAATCGGAGCAATTGCAAAATATAGAAGTTGGGTATCGTTTTCATTCACGTAAATTGTTTGTCAATGCAAATTATTACATGATGAATTATATAAATCAATTGATTTTAACGGGAGAAATCAACGATGTTGGTGCTTATAACCGTACAAATGTTGCGGAAAGTTATAGAATGGGGTTTGAATTAGAAGCGGGATATATGCTTTTCAAAAACATAAGCATTACAGGGAATATTACATTAAGCGCTAACAAAATCAAACAGTTCAATGAATACGTGGACAACTATGATAATTACGATAGCAATGGAAATATGATTCAAGATGTTATAGCACATACAAATACCGACATTGCATTTTCGCCATCGGTCATTTCAAGTTTTGGAATCAATTATGAGCCTATAAAAAATCTAGAAATCAACTTGCTTTCAAAATATGTTGGCAAGCAATATCTGGATAACACATCCAATGAAGCACGCAAATTGGATGCCTATTTCACTTCGAATCTTACTGTGAATTACACAATAAAAACATGGGGATTCAAAGAAATTCAAATTGGTGTTTTGTGCAACAATCTATTCGACGAACTTTATGAAAATAATGGATATACTTTTGGATACATTGCAGGAGGAAAGAAAATAACTGAGAATTATTACTATCCTCAAGCTGGAAGAAATTTCTTGGTGAGGTTGACGTTAAAGTTATAAAACGGAAATAAAAATTAGGGTAATATATAAAAAATGGACTTAAAATCCTCACAGTAATTTACATTTTCTTTGCCACAGATGCACAGAGATTATTTCGTAAACGAACGGTATTAATAATAACGTAATAATATGAAACAGTTATTTGTTGATGAAGCGCATTCAGATGGTATTTTTGGAAAAGAAGGAAAATGATTGGCTGATGAACTTGATATTTCAGATTCAATTTTTGCACGATTGGTTAATTTGGAAAGGCTTATGGAAGTCACGGTGCAATGATATTAGGTTACTAAGAATTGATAGAATATTTGTGCAATTTTTCTCGTTCTTTTATTAATAAAATCGCATTACCACTGAACGTTCTCCGATTCGAATTATAGAAGTAGATTTAGATAAAATAAAATCAATTGCCGATTCTTTATTTCAGAAAAACATTGCTGTTAAAGCTATTCCTTCACCAACAGTTCCAGCTGGTAAAGAGCGTTTGCGTATTTGTATTCATTCTTTTAATACAAAGGAAGAAATAGTAAAGCTTACAGAATTAATAAGATAAAATCAATATCAACTTAGTGTTTTTCATAGAAATAACTATCGGTTTTCGGAATAGGTTTAAATTCAATTTGATACAGATCAAGTAAGGTATTAGAGATGTTTTTAAGTTTTTTTTCTGAGTTGAAGTTACTATTTGCAAAAAAAGTTCTTTTTTTCATTTTTTCATTCAGCCAAATAAAGCAGGGAACATGCGTCATTTGAATGGAAGGAAGAAGAGCTTGGTTGTGACCGAAAAAATTACGGTTATCGTAAACTTCATCTCCATGGTCTGAAAAATAAGTCAGAGAGACGCTATAATTAGATTTACTTTTCACAATATTTATTAATCTAGAAAGTATATAATCGTTGTATAATATGGCATTGTCATAATAATTAATCGTTTTAACTGCATTTTCCCCAAATTTTGATGTGCCATTAATAAATTTATTGAATTTTTTTGGATAATGTTTTTCATAAGGAGTATGAGTTCCTTTCAAGTGAACAACAATAATTTGTTTGTCTTTTTTTAAGTTTTTTATCAAATGCTTAAAGGGCTTTAATACTTTATAATCAGTACCTTTTAAATTTATTGGATTTATGAATTTAGAATCGTTTGATCGTTTTGAAATAATTGTAACTGGAGTAATACTTTTCTCGAAATATGGTTGATTGCTTAACCAA
>JBEAUV010000139.1:0-7377 GCA_041161265.1 Bacteroidota bacterium
CCAATTTTATTGAAAGATCACGGTGATTTAATATTGCCTGATAATGTTCCAGCTTATGAATTTTTAAATTTAGAAGGAGATAAATTTTCGACTTCTAGAAATTGGGCTGTTTGGTTGCACGAATATTTAGAAGCATATCCAGGAAGAGAAGATGAATTGAAATACGTTTTGACATCCATCGCTCCTGAAACAAAAGATTCTGAATTTACTTGGAAAGAATACCAAACTCGAATCAACAGTGAATTGGCGGATATTCTAGGGAATTTTGTGAATCGAGCTTTGGTTTTGACTCAAAAATATTACGAAGGGAAAGTTCCTGAAAGAGGAGAATTGACAGAAGAAGATCAACTGGTATTAGCTGAAATAAGCGATATCCCAAAACGTATTGGCAAACTCGTTTATGCCTACAAGTTGCGTGATGCGCAAGCTGAAGCGATGAATTTGGCAAGACTCGGAAACAAATATTTGGCAGATCAAGAACCATGGAAAGTGGTAAAAGTTGATCCCAAAAGAGTTGAGACAGTGATGAATATTGCCCTTCAAATCACCGCCAATTTGAGTATTGTTTTGCAACCATTTTTACCAACAACAGCGACTAAATTATCCAATTTCTTGAATTTTAAAAGTTCGAATTGGGAAGATGCTGGAAATGGTGATTTAATGAAAGTTGGAGATCAAACAAATCTGCCAGAAATTCTATTCCAAAAGATAGAAGATGCGTTGGTTGAAGAGGAAGTGAATAAATTGAAAAATACAGATAGCATGGAATCAAAATTTGATGCTCAAAAAGAAGAAGTTTCATTTGACGATTTCACAAAAATGGATATTCGTTTAGGGACTATCCTTGAGGCCGAAAAAGTTGAAAAAGCAGATAAATTATTGAAATTACTTGTTGATACAGGATTAGACAAAAGAACAATCGTTTCAGGAATTGCTGAACATTATTCGCCAGAAGAAATCATTGGTAAGACTGTACAAGTTTTGATGAATTTAGCTCCCAGAAAAATCAAAGGAATTGAATCAAAAGGAATGATTTTAATGGCTGAAGATGCAGATGGAAAATTGAGTTTTATGACGCCAGAAAAAGAATTTGAAGCTGGTTGTGGAATACATTAAAATAATTGCTAGTTGCTAGTTACAAGTTGATTGGGAGTTCAACAAATCTTCGTGTTTTGAAAACTCGTAATTTGTAACTCGCAATTTCTAACTAAATTGTATTATGAAAGAATTGAAAAGTTATGCTGAGCTTCAAAATTATTTCAATAATGAAGCATTTGTCTTAAAAACACAACAGCAAATTTCAAAGGATTTCGCAAAATTCAATTTATTTTTCTCTGATTTATTTGAAATTGACCCGTTTTCTAAGGAAGAAATAGAAATTCAAATAGCAGATCAACTTGCGGATATTATGAAGCAGGGTGAAACAAGGTTAATGCAATTACTTTATACAATCGACGTTGCTGAAAAAGACTTCCTTCAATTAACTACTCAACCCAATTTTTTACAAGAGTTATCTCATAAAATACTTTATCGTGAAGCTTATAAAGTTTATTTGAGAATGAAATTTAGCTCTTAAAACCTATTTTTTGTCTTGTCTTTTGATTTTCTTGTTTTTTATCTTTTCCTAACAGGAAATTTATTGCAGTATAAACATCTGAAAACTTCCCATCCAATTCTTTTAGCTTTTCATTCAATTCTTGATAAGAAAGTGCGTATTGTCTAATATTTACAAATGTCCGCATGATTGAAATGTTTATTGCTACAGCTTTTTCTGAATGAAGAACAGAACTCAACTTGGCAACACCTTGTTCAGTAAATACAAATGGTAAAAATTTAGAATGTTTTCCTTTTCCTCTTTCTAAGGTCACAAATTGTGATCTTAGAAACGAATATTCTTCCTGAGTAAGAATAAACATGAAATCTATTGGAAACCGTTTGATATTTCTTCTAACACTCTGTTTTAATATACGTGTTTCTGTTTCATACAACTCAGCCAAGTCAAAGTCCATCATGACCTTTAATCCTCTTATTGTGTGTATTTTTTCTTGTAATGTTTGTTCATTCATTGTTCCATAATTTAACTGACTCTCTTGAATTTAATAAAAAAGTTGACTTCTATCAAGTGCTTTTTTGGTCTTTTCTATAAATATTTCAACTTTCATTCGCTTTTTTATGCAAATTATTTCGACTTTTTAACGGCTTCCATTGGGGAATTTGTCTAAATTTGCTATTCCATAAATGAGTAAAAAATACCATGGATAAAGTATCTTATGTTGGGAATGCAGACGTGACGGCTATCGATCATCTCTACAAAATGTATCAGCAAGACCCTGAAAGTGTTGATATTGGCTGGAAAAAATTCTTTGAAGGCTTCGATTTCGCTAGAACAAATTATGAAGATGGAGGAGAAATTCCAGAAAATTTTCAAAAGGAATTCAAAGTAATTAACTTGATTAATGGTTATAGAAACCGTGGTCATTTATTTACAAAAACGAATCCTGTTCGCGAACGTAGAAAATACTCACCTACTTTAGATATCGAAAATTTCGGATTAGATGTCTCTGATATTAATACTGTTTTCCAAGCTGGTGAAGAGATTGGAATTGGCGCAGCTTCTTTAGGTGATATTATTCATCATTTAGAATTGACTTATTGTCAATCAATTGGAATCGAATATGTATATATGCGCGATCCAGATAGAATTGATTGGTTCAAAAATAAAATTGAGATTAAAAACCGACCTGTTTTTGACAAAACACGTAAACTAAATATTTATAAAAAACTGAATCAAGCGTCTAATTTTGAGGCTTTTTTAGGTAAAAAATTCGTTGGTCAAAAACGTTTTTCAATTGAAGGTGGTGAAGCATTAATTCCAGCCTTGGATGCTTTGGTTCAAAAAGGTTCTGAATTAGGTGTTGAATATTTCGTAATGGGAATGTCACACCGTGGAAGATTAAACACACTAACTAACATTTTTGAAAAAAGACCGAAAGATATTTTTGCTGAATTTGAAGGTAAAGAATTCGATTCGATTGAATATTTTGATGGCGACGTTAAATATCATCAAGGTTTTACATCACATGTAACTTTAGCAAACGGGAAAAAAATTGGTTTGACATTGTCCCCAAATCCTTCACATTTAGAAGCAGTAAATACAGTTGTTGAAGGAATTGCGAGAGCGAAAGTTGATCATATTCTTCACGATGAAAGCAAAATTTGTCCTGTTTTAATTCACGGTGATGCTGCAATTGCAGGTCAAGGAATTGTTTACGAAACAATTCAAATGGCGCAACTAGATGGTTATAGAGCTGGCGGAACTGTGCACATTGTTGTAAATAATCAAGTAGGATTTACAACTAATTATTTAGATGGAAGATCATCAACATATTGCACAGACGTTGCGAAAACAACACTTTGCCCAGTTTTCCATGTGAATGGAGATGATATAGAAGCTGTTGTTCAAACAATTGAAATTGCGATGGAATACCGTCAAAAATTCAACCGTGATATTTTTATCGATTTGCTTTGCTACAGAAAATACGGCCATAATGAAGGTGACGAGCCTAAATTTACGCAACCAAACTTGTATAACTTAATCGCAAAACACCCAAATCCAAAAGAAATTTATTTCTCTCAATTGGAAGCTGAAGGTATAATAACAAGTGCTGAAGCAAAACAAGTTGAATCGGATTACAACGACTATTTAGAACTTGAATTTGATATTTCACATCAAAACGAAAAAGCGTTAGTGCACGATTTCCTAAGTCTTACTTGGGAAGGTTTCCGTCATGGAAAATCAATTGATTTTGAAAAATCTCCTGAAACCGGTGTTGACAAAAAGAAATTACTTGAACTTGGGATTAAGCTTTCAACCTTACCTGAAGGTAAAAAATATTTTAGAAAAATTGCTAAAATATTTGAAGATCGTTTAAACGCAATTAAAACAGACAAATTAGATTGGGGTTCGGCTGAAATGCTAGCATATGCTACGTTATTAGATGAAGGCCACCCAGTGCGTGTTTCTGGTCAAGATGTTGAACGAGGAACTTTTTCTCACCGTCATGCTGTTGTAAAAACAGAAGATACAGAAGAAGAAATCGAAACATTGAATATGCTTTCCGATAAACAAGCAAAATTCTCTATTTATAATTCACATTTATCTGAATATGGTGTTTTAGGATTTGAATATGGTTATTCATTGGCAACTCCAAAAGCATTGACCATTTGGGAGGCACAATTTGGTGATTTCTTTAATGGCGCGCAAATTATGATTGACCAGTTTATATCTGCTGGTGAAGACAAATGGGCTACTCAAAGTGGATTGGTCATGCTTTTGCCACATGGTTATGAAGGTCAGGGAGCAGAACATTCTAGTGGTAGAATGGAGCGTTTTTTACAACAATGTGCAGACAACAATATGCAAATTGTAAATACGTCAACTCCAGCAAACCATTTTCACTTATTGCGTCGTCAATTGAAACGCGATTTCAGAAAGCCGCTAGTAGTTTTCTCTCCTAAGATGTTATTACGTTATCCAAGTGCTGTATCATCTTTAGATGAAATGGCAAAAGGATGTTTCCAAGAAGTGATTGACGATCCAAAAGCAAAAGTTGCGAATGTTGATACACTTGTTTTCTGTTCA
The DNA here is from genome assembly GCA_041161265.1 of Bacteroidota bacterium. GTDB lineage: Bacteria > Bacteroidota > Bacteroidia > Flavobacteriales_D > Crocinitomicaceae > M0103. The sequence goes on from JBEAUV010000139.1 coordinate 4,643, forward strand.
GGTAAATTCTACTATGAAATGTCGGAAAAAGCTGCAGAAATGGGCGTTGACAACATGGCATTCGTTCGTTTAGAACAAATTTATCCTTTACCAAAGACACAAATTGATACAATCATAGCGAAATATAAAAATGCTTCAAACATTCTTTGGGCACAAGAAGAGCCTTCAAATATGGGTGCTTGGACGTATATTGCTATGTCGATGAGAAACATTCCATTTATTGGTATTTGTCGTCCTGGAACTGCTGCATCAGCTGAAGGATCTAAAAAATTACATGAGAAAAGGTTGAAACAATTGTTTGCCGATCTTTTTCATTATGCGAAAGTTAAAGTACAATAAGAAGCTATAAAATTTTAAAATAGACAACTATGTCAGTATTAGAAATGAAAGTACCAAGTCCAGGAGAATCAATCTCTGAAGTGGAAATAGCACAATGGCTTGTTGCTGATGGTGATTATGTAGAGAAAGATCAAGCAGTTGCTGAAGTTGATTCAGATAAAGCGACCTTGGAATTACCTGCAGAACAAAGTGGAATTATTACCTTAAAAGCTGCTGAAGGTGAAGTAGTAAAAGTTGGTCAGGTTGTGTGTTTAATCGACACATCAGCTTCACGACCAGCTGGACTTGCGCCAAAAACAGAAGATAAAAAGGAAGAAGTAAAAGCTGTAGTTGCTCCTGTTGCTGAAAAAGCAGCGACTCCAAATCCAGATCCAATTAAAAAAGAAGTTTCTTATGCTTCAGGTACGCCTTCTATTGCTGCTGCAAAAATAATGTCTGAAAATGGCGTTTCAGCAAATCAATTGAATGGCACTGGTAAAGATGGTAGAATAACGAAACAAGATGTTGTTGCGGCGATGTCAGCTGGTTTTTCAGCTACAGATGCTCAAGGTTGGGGTGGTACACGTGACCAATCTCGAGAGAAAATGTCTATGATGCGTCGTAAGATTGCAGAACGTTTGGTTGCTGTTAAAAATGAAACAGCGATGTTGACTACTTTCAATGAAGTGGATATGAAACCAATCATGGATCTTCGTGCTAAATACAAGGATGCATTTGCAAAACACCATGAAGTGAATTTAGGGTTCATGTCATTCTTCACGAAAGCAGTTACCGAAGCATTGAATTTATTCCCTTCTGTTAATGGACAAATTGAAGGAAACGAAATGATTTTGCATAATTATGCTGATATAGGAATTGCCGTTTCTTCACCAAAAGGATTAATGGTTCCGATTGTAAGAAATGCAGAACAAATGTCGTTAGCTGAAATTGAACGCGAAATCAAACGCCTTGCAATTAAAGCAAGAGACGGGAAAATCACCCCTGATGATATGACTGGTGGAACATTCACAATTACAAACGGAGGTGTTTTTGGATCTATGTTATCTACACCAATTATCAATCCTCCTCAATCTGCAATTTTAGGAATGCACAACATTGTTGAGCGTCCAGTTGCAATAAATGGGAAAGTTGAAATCCGACCAATCATGTATGTTGCACTTTCTTATGATCACCGAATCATTGATGGAAAGGAATCAGTTGGATTCTTAGTGAAAGTGAAAGAAATGTTAGAAAATCCTGAAAGAATGCTATTCGGAGCGAAAGATCCATATGCTGTGCTTTTGGGCTTATAATTTTTAAAAAAATAAGTAAAAAGCTCACTTTTGTGGGCTTTTTTTATGCTTTGAATCATGCTCAAACGATTAATTAAATCATATTTCGAATCATTTAAAGGACTTCCGGTAGAGATTTGGTGGTTATCGTTGATTACGTTAATCAATCGTGCAGGGACAATGGTTATTCCATTTCTTTCCTTGTATTTGACAAAAGACAAACATTTATCGCTCGAATTGGTTGGATGGATTATGACCGCTTTTGGGTTAGGGTCAGTTTGTGGAGCTTATATAGGAGGTTGGTTAACGGATAAAATAGGTCCATACAAAACAATGATTCTTTCCTTGGGTTCTTCGGGCGTATTCTTCATACTCAATCAATATGCAGACTCTTTCTGGTCCATTGCAATAATGATTTTTACAGTTGTTTTACTGGCAGATATTTTCCGTCCAGCTTCATTCACAGCTTTAAAATCTTATACCAATGAAACTAATCAGACTAGAAGTACTTCTCTAATTCGTTTAGCAATCAATTTAGGGTTTTCAGTTGGACCTGCAATTGGTGGTCTGCTAATTTATTCTGCTGGCTACAGCATGTTATTCTGGGTAGATGGCATTACTAGTATTTTGGCCATGGTTCTTTTAATATATGTTTTGCATCCAAAACGAAGTGTTAAAATTGAAAAAGATGTATTTGACACGAAGCCTCACTCTGCATATAAAGACCCTTTTTATCTTATTTTTATTTTGGGAATAATTCTTTTCGCTTTTGTATTTCTTCAATACTTCTCAACTATTCCTTATTTCTACAGTGAGGCATACAATCTTTCAGAAAAGTCTGTTGGAATTTTATTGGGATTCAATGGGTTATTAATATTTGTCATAGAAATGCCCATAATTCATTACCTTGAAAAAAAGAGTTCCAATTCGCTTTACTACGTTTTTATTGGGGCAGTTTTCTTATTATCGAGCTTTCTCATTCTTCAAGTTGGTCATCATATCAGTTTATTATGGATAGGCATGGCATTTATGTCGGTTGCTGAAGTAATTGCATTCCCATTTGCAAATTCATTTGCCTTGAACAGAAGCAAAAGAGGCTTAACTGGTCAATACATGGCTTTATTC
>JBEAUV010000140.1:0-7356 GCA_041161265.1 Bacteroidota bacterium
CCCAGCGTTATTGTTATAATTCAGACTGTTTACAACCAATAAATCTTTATTATTTTCAATCGCTGCCATTTTTTCCTCTAATTGAATTTCATTTGGAAATTTTGGTTGCTCTTTTACTGCATCAGATTTTTCATTTTTATCATTACTAGAATTACATCCAGTAAAAATTAATGATAAAAAAATAGAGAAATAAATAATCTGGATTTTCATACTTTTTGTTTTTCGGATAATGTTAATTGAAAACAAAAGTAACAAGTTTCAATTAAAAAAATTCTTTTTGAAAGTACTTAAGAAAACATATTGGATAGCCTGATTTTATAAAAAACAATTTTTTTAAATTTAATTTGGAATTACTCGAAACTCTGAGTACCTTTGCACCGCATTTAAACTTCATGTTTAGTGAATAGAGTGCGGGGTGGAGCAGTTGGTAGCTCGTCGGGCTCATAACCCGAAGGTCGCACGTTCGAGTCGTGTCCCCGCTACAAAGCAAAGGAATTCAGCAATGAGTTCCTTTTTTTTTGAAGTACTGGTCCTATAGTTCAACGGATAGAATGGAAGTTTCTTAAACTTTATTTTTTAAACTACTGACAATCAATATATTCAATGTTTATTATTTTCAAAGGACTACAATTAGTCCTTTGAATTTGTAATGTCACGTATATACAGACTAAGAAAAATCAATAAACAATCCAGGTTTACCGTAATCGCTTTTTCAATTAGCTATATACTTTATAAATTGAGCCAAATCAAATCGTGATTTTTCACTGACTTGTGGGATTTATGAAAAAACTGTTGTTCTTATTCAACAAGAAAATTATAATCCATCTCTAAAATTGTTTATACAAATTTGTGATTCCCAAATTTTAAAATGAGTGATGTTCTTCAAATTATTGGAGAATAAATTTGATTAAATTTCTGAGTAATTATTTTTTTCGTAATTTAACCCGGACTTCACTAAACTACTTAGGATGAAACTTAATATTAAACTTACTTTTCTTGCAATCTACGGTTCATTCTGTTTATTTTCTCAGAACGTTTTATTCACCTTTAATGATGAATCGCAAATTGATTATAACGTTAATCAAATAGAGAAAATCAATTTTGATAATAATTTCATGTTGGTTCATTTGACCGATGCAACAATTATAAGCTGGGATCTAAGTATTATTAAGAATTATACGCATACAGAAAGTGGATTAGGTGTTTCAATCAATTCTCCTTTGAACATAGATCCAAAATTCTCTCTGTTCCCAAATCCAACTGATGGCTTATTAACTGTTTCTTACGACGTATTAACCCCATCCATGGTTAAAATCCTGATCTACAACATTGATGGGAAGCTATGCTTCGAAAAGACTACTACTCATGAGGTTTCAGAAAATAAAATAATTGACGTGCAACTGACCAATTTTGAAAGTGGGACGTACCGCTGTGTCGTTGAAAGCTTGACTCAACGAATGAGTAAACAATTCACAATCCGTTAAAAGTCTTTTCGATATGAAGTATCTAATTTTTACCATACTACAGACATTATGTTGGTTTTCATTCGGCCAGACAACGATGACGATTTATATGTCAACCGGTAACGAATATGTGATTGACGTAAATGATATTGATACAATCAACTTTACGTTAACGCCTCCTCCGACAACCATGAACATATATGGTTCAAGTGGAGATTTATTCTTGCTTGTTTCCGAGATCGATAGCATTGAATATACTATTTCTGTGTTACAGGGTGTTGATATTCAAACCAAAGCAGTTGATTTAATTTCAAATTTCTCTGCAACATCAGGTGGAATAATCCTAAACGATGGAGGATACACTTTTATTGAAAAAGGAATTCTTTGGGGCGAAGACCCTTTACCAGTTCTTGGCCTAAATTACGTTGTTGATAATTCAGGGCTGTATGATTACACCGGCACACTACAGAATCTTTCTCCCGGAACTACCTACTACGTTAGATCCTACGCCTATGCTGCAGAAGGCATTGCATACGGTCCGGTACTATCCTTTCAAACAACCAACCTATCTACAAATCACTTAAATCCCGCAGTTTCTTATGGCGTACTGGAAGATATCGATGGAAACATTTATAATACGGTTGTAATCGGAGATCAAGTGTGGATGGCTGAAAATCTTAGAACAACTCGATATGCCAATGGTGACCCCATCCCTCAATTGACAAATGCAACGAACTGGTCAAATACCCTTACAGGTGCTTGGTCAAACTACAATAATATGCCAAGTTATAATTATCCTTTAGGTAAATTATATAACGGATATGCAATACTGGATGATCGTGAAGTGTGTCCAACTGGTTGGCGACTTCCAAGGGAATTTGAATATACCATCTTAGATAATTACTATTCCGGTACATCGGGAGCAGCACTCAAATCTTTAGATAATTCCTATTGGCAATCCGTTGGTCAGAATGTAACCAATGTTTCCGGATTTTCAGCTCTTGGATCAGGATATCGTATGTCCGGGTTGGACTTCACGGATTTAGGTTCTACGGCCCAATTCTGGACCAGGACCTATACCTATGATACTATTTCTTTCACAGGACTTTTAGATACATCTCTGCACTACGTTGAGTTATGGCAGTCTTCAGATTATATGTTTAATTACATTATGAATGATTATACTGTTGGTCGCGCGGTGAGATGCATTCGTAAATTAGATGGTCTGGATGAAGTTCAAGAAACCTTTGTTACGTCTATAACTTCGACCTCAGCTGACTTTTCTTCTAGCTTATTTAATACACCGATAGGCTCCACTCCTATTGTAGGTTTTGTATGGGGCACTGATCCGGATCCTATTCTTAGTACTAATGACCTTCCGGCCTCGTTGACCGGCTTAAATTTTGGCGCTCAACTCACGGGATTGCTTCCGAATACCAGGTATTACGTCCGCGCATATTCTATCAACTCTAATGGTACAGATTACGGGAGGGTAGTTAACTTTATTACGCCATTGTAGTCTTTCAAAGGTTCGTCTTGGGCTCCATGTTTTAGGAATACAATATTTAAAGACTTGTTCATTTTTTTATCTTTGTATAAATAACTATTTCAAATATTGTCTTTTTAGGACAATAAAAGGACAACAATTAGTTAGTAAGTCAACAAAAGACAACAATTTTAAAAATTTAACTACCTTATTATTTGTTAGTTAAAAGGTCCCATAGTTCAACGGATAGAATAGAAGTTTCCTAAACTTTAGATGCAGGTTCGATTCCTGTTGGGACCACAAAAATACCTTTCAAATCAACGAAAATTTGCGCACCCTCTTTAAATTTCGTTTCTTTGCACTTTAATTTCTACAAATGTCTCACAAATCAGGTTTCGTAAGTATAGTCGGTAGTCCAAATGTTGGTAAATCAACGTTGATGAATCGTTTAGTTGGCGAAAAATTATCCATCGTAACTTCCAAAGCTCAAACTACCCGCCACCGTATATTAGGTATTGTGAATGATGAAGATTATCAAATCGTTTTTTCTGACACACCAGGTGTTGTAAATGCTGCTTATAAGTTGCATGAAAACATGATGGACTATGTAAATGCTTCATTAAAAGATGCGGATGTTTTGCTTTTCATCACTGATATGAAGGAAAATGAAATGAATCATTCTGAGACACTTGAAAAAATTAAATCATTAAAAATTCCAGTTCTTTGTCTCATCAATAAAATAGATTTGGGCGACCAAACTAAAGTAGTTGAGCGCATCAACTATTGGCAAGAACAATTACCAAAAGCAATTATTTGTCCTATTTCAGCACTTCACGAATTCAATTTGGAAAAGGTATGGGATAGAATTCTAGAATTTGTACCTGAAAGTCCAGCTTATTATGATAAAGATGAGCTTTCGGATAGACCTATGCGCTTTTTCGTTTCAGAAATTGTACGTGAAAAAATATTCATGCATTGCGAAAAGGAAGTGCCTTATAGCTGCCAAGTAGAAATTGAAGAATATATCGAAGAACCAAATTTGACAAGAATTCGTGTTTTAATTGTGGTAGAGCGTGATTCTCAAAAAGGAATTGTTATTGGTAAGGGTGGTGAAATGTTAAAGAAAATTGGTCGTGAAGCACGCATTGAAATCGAAAAATTCATCGATCAAAAAGTGTTTATGGAAACTTTCGTTAAAGTAGATAAAGACTGGCGTTCAACAGCAAATAAATTAAAGAAATACGGATATTGATTAGAACATGGAGCCTAGAACATAGAACATAGATTTTCGAATCCACATTCTATCGCCTATTCGCCAAATTCAAGATATAAAAAAACATGGGTAATATAGTAGCAATAGTCGGTCGTCCAAATGTTGGAAAATCAACCTTGTTTAATCGCTTGACAGAATCTCGTGATGCAATCGTAAAAGAAATTAGTGGTGTAACACGTGACCGTTTGTACGGGAAAGGTGAATGGAATGGAGCGCAATTCTCTGTAATTGATACAGGAGGTTATGTTCATGGTTCTGAAGATGTATTTGAAGCAGAAATTCGCAAACAAGTTGTTATTGCAATTGAGGAAGCTACGGTTATTTTGTTTATGGTAGATGTAACTACTGGAATCGTAGATTTAGATGACACGGTGGCTTCCATGTTACGTAAATCCAAAAAGCCTATTCTAATTGTTGCGAATAAAGTGGATAGTAACAAACGAATTGGTTTATCCGCTGAATTTTATTCATTTGGTTTAGGGCCTGTTTTTGATTTATCAGCAACAAATGGTACCGGAACAGGAGAAATTCTTGACGAAGTTGTGAAACATTTCAATATCGAAGATGAATCTGTAAACGAGAAAGATCACTTACCTAGAATTGCAATTGTTGGTCGTCCAAATGTTGGAAAATCATCTTTAGTAAACGCCTTGACTGGTGAAGAAAGAAATATTGTTACAAGTATTTCTGGAACGACCCGTGATTCAATCAATACACGTTTTAATTCTTTTGGTTTTGACTTCTTATTAATTGATACTGCTGGAATTCGAAAGAAAGCAAAAGTGCAAGAAGACATTGAATATTATTCTGTTTTACGTTCAGTTCGAACAATTGAAGATGCAGATGTATGTATTTTCATGATTGACGCTGAAGAAGGATTGCAAAAACAAGATTTACATATTTATTATATCATTGAAAAGAACTCAAAAGGGTGTGTTGTCCTCGTTAATAAATGGGATTTGGTTGAAAAAGGAACAAATACCATGAGTGAATACGAAGAAAAATTGAGAAATGAATTAGCACCTTTTAACGATGTGCCAATTATTTTTACGTCAACTTTGACAAAACAACGTATTCACAAAGCATTGGAAGCAACGATGATGGTTCATGAAAATAGAACGAAAAAAATCAGTACTTCCAAGCTGAATGAGGTGATGTTAGAAATCATACAAGCAACACCTCCACCAGCACTAAAAGGTAAATATATACGTATTAAATATGTTCAACAATTGCCGACATATTCACCCGCTTTTGCTTTTTTCTGTAATTTACCACAGTATATTCCTGATTCTTACAAACGTTTTCTTGAAAATCGTTTAAGAGAAAAATTTGATTTTTGTGGTGTGCCTATTCGAATTTTCTTTAGAAAAAAATAGGCAATCCTTGATATGAAATTTGGCGCAATAGATATTGGAACAAATGCTGCTCGACTGCTTGTTGGTGAAGTTGAACATGAAGGAGGACATTCTTTTGTAAAGAAGATTTCCTATACTCGTGTTCCATTACGTTTGGGAGAAGAGGTGTTTGAAGATGGTAAAATTTCCAAGAAAAAAACAGACGATTTTGTAAAAACTATTCAAGCCTTCAAACTTATTTCAGAGATATTTGATGTCAAAAAATTGCGCGCTGTTGCTACCTCCGCAATGCGAGAAGCAACGAATTCGCAAAAAATTATTGAAAAAATATTTGAAGAATCCGGTGTTGAAATCGAAGTAATTAGTGGTGATGAAGAAGCAGAATTAATCTTCAGTACTTTTTTCCTGCTTGATTTTGATAAAAATCTACCTTTCTTAGTAATCGACGTTGGTGGAGGTAGTACAGAACTTAGTGTATTTGAAAGTGGCGAGCGCATTGCCTCTAAATCTTTTGAAATTGGTACAATTCGATTATTAAAAGGTAAAGTAAAAAATGATGTTTGGTCCAGTATTCATGAATGGATTACAGAACATGTGGACTTAAATTCTCCACATAAAATATTTGGAACTGGGGGCAATATAAATAAAGTCCACAAAATATTGGGAGTTGGTCAAATGGAATCTGTTTCACTGGAAAAAATGACAGATTTAAGAGCTAAACTTGGTTCACTTACACTTAGTCAAAGAGAAGATGAATATCAATTAAAACCAGATAGAGCAGACGTAATTCTTCCAGCATTGGATATATACATCTATATTTTAAATGAATTGAATTCTACAGAACTTGTTGTTCCGAAAATTGGATTATCCGATGGAATGATTTATCAGATGCATTTAGATAGCACAAAAAAATAATTCAGATTCTAAATCATTTTAAAGGTAATTGGCAAGGTATAATATGATCGAACAACTTTACTCTCAAGTTTCCCCGGATTCCAGTTTGGCATTGCTTTTACGACTCTAATAGCTTCCTTATCACATTCTGGGCAATCATACACCCCTCTCATTACTTTCACATTTGAAAGAGTACCGTCAATATTTACAACAAATTGAACATAGCATTTCCCTTGTAAATTCATTTCAATCGCTAATGGAGGATAAATCAAGTTGTCATATATAAATTTTTTCATGGCCACTGCTCCACCTGGAAATTCTGCAGGTTCTTCAGGATCAGAAAACACCTCTAATTGAGATGGTTCTGTATTTTCAATTGAATAACGGTCCTCTTTTGGTGATTCAATCAATTCAACTCCATAATTATCCCCTTCTTGATCTCTAATTTCTGGTATGTCATCAGAACTATGCGGTAGAATAAAATAATCATCATCGACGGACGGGGGAGGTTGTGGAAATTTATCAATTTGTTTCTTCGAAGTTTTTGAAGTTGAAGAAGATACTTTTGCAATTCGTTTTTGTTCAGTTTTCGAGTTCAGTTTTTTAATTGATGCTTCTTCTTTTTTCACATCAACGGTTTCAGTGCAACTAACGATTCCAATTAATACCAATGTGCATAATCCGATAAGTTGTGTTTTCATTTTCATCTTTTAATAAACTAATTCATTTAATTCAATCTAAATTTAAACGGCATTGTAAAATACACTTTTACTTTCTTACCATTGTTTTCTCCTGGAATCCAATTGGACATTTTATTGATGATTCGAAGGACTTCCTTATTGAAATTTGGCGCGCCATTCACTCCACGAACCACTTCTGGATTAA
>JBEAUV010000141.1:0-7327 GCA_041161265.1 Bacteroidota bacterium
GCAGGTGGATTGATTTCCAGATTTTTTTTAAAAATATCCGTCAAATTCTTTGATTGACCAGCTTGATTTAAGAAATTGTAATGCTCAAAGATTTCATTTTGAAGGGCAGATGATTTTTGTTTACGTTCTTCTTTCAGGAAATTAATCTCCTTTTCAAAGTATTCGATTTCAGCTGATATGCTTGTTAATCTGGCTTTCCAAAAGTTCGTGCAATCTTTGACAGCATAATGTTGTTGTACGCTTTCTTTACCCAATTCAATTAAAAGTGATTCCAAGTCTATCTCATTCAATTCAGCTTTCGCTTTTTCCCGAATGGCTTTTCGAACTGCTTTTGATTCACGTGCATGTTTTCTCAAGGCCTCAAGTTCTTGCTCTGAATTTGCAGTTTCTTCTGTTAACTGCTTTTTTAGTGCAATCAACTCGGGCTTATTCTCAAGTTCTTCTATCTTAGAATTTATTTCACTGATAACAATTTCACCTTGTCTGAAAAAACCTGTTTCTTCCAAGATATCGAATACAGGAGGTACAAAGTTGGGTAAGTGATTTACTCCGGCCAATTTCCCTGAAAAAGCAGAAAGATAGCCAATTACCCCTTCCCTATTCTGTACTACTAAAACGCCAAACATTTTGCCTATAACAAGTCCTTCTTGATCTTCGTTCAATCCAAAATTATGATCCCATTCGGTTTGATTAAGCAGTGATTCCTGCAATTCTTTAGCTGCCAAAATACACAATGGGCCTGGCGTATAGTAAAATGGGAAATTGAACTTAACTGGAAGTTGATATGAATCAATTGATTCTTTAAAATGGGTAAAGCAGTTTTGATTCAAGGAAGAAACTTCAAATATTTAAGTGTAAAAATAGCAAGGATTAACTGATTGAAGTCTTTGATTCCAGAGAATTATACTAAATTTATTTCCATGATAACATATATTTCAATTTTACGCGGAATTAACGTAGGAGGCCATCGTTTAATCAAAATGGTCGACTTGAAAAGTCTAGTTACTAATTTGGGTTTTAGAAATGTTCAAACCTACATCCAAAGCGGAAATATTGTTTTTCAATTTACTGAAACAAGTGAGGAAATACTTGAAGAAATGATTCGTTCCGCTATTAAAAAACAGTATGATTTTGATGTTCCAGTTATGGTAAAAGGCATCGCTGAAATGAAAGATATTGCTGCGAAAAATCCCTATTTGAAAGATGATTCAAAGGACATTTCTCATTTGCATGTCACTTTTCTCGATGGTATTCCGAATCAAGAAAAATATGATACACTTGCGACGGGTGATTTCAAATCAGACGAATATACATTAGTTGGTAAAAATATTTATGTCTATTGTCCAAATGGTTATGGAAACACCAAGCTCACCAATACTTTTTTCGAAAACAAATTGAAAGTTGGCGCAACGACGAGAAATTGGAAAACAACGAATGAACTATTAGTAATGGCGGAGAAAATTAAGATTAGTTAATTAGTTGCGAATTACAAGTTACTAGTTTTTTAACCAAAATGATGTGTTGTATTTTCACGATACCAGCGGATTTCTAATTAACTCGCAACTTGTAACTATTAACTTGTAATTAGCAACTTCAGTTTTAAACTCTCTTTTTAATTATATTTGACTTGAAATCATAACAATGAGCTTTAGATTCTCTAAAATATTTTTTATTTCTATCTGCTTATCCGCATTCAATGTGACAAATGCGCAATCAAAATTCACAGATAATCTAACCGTGCAACTTGATGCAAATTACGGGTTCATCTTACCAGAATACAGCAATTTTAATTTGTTAATTAATAAACCATCCGCTGGTCTTGAATTCAGTATTACCAAAAAAACTACTGGGAAAACATATTGGGAACAAGTTTACAAATATCCTGAATTCGGGCTCTCTTTTTTCTTTATTACGCTTGGAAATAAAGATGTTCTTGGAAATGAATTTGCATTATATCCTTTTGTTAAAACATTTCTAATCCGCAAAGAACGTTTTCAACTCACCAATCAATTTGGTCTTGGCGCGGGTTACGCCACCAAACGATTCGATTTAGAAACAAACTTCCAACAAATTGCCATTGGTTCCAAATTGAATGTCCATTTCAACTACAAATTGGGTACACAATTTAAATTGACGAATCGTTTATCATTAAATGCAGGACTTTCTTTTAGCCATTTTTCGAATGCAAATATGTCTGAACCTAATTTGGGAATCAATCTAGTTACAGGGCTTGCTGGGTTGAATTATGCGTTGAGTGATCCAAAAGTGTTTACAGTAAATGAAATTCCACAACATGAAAAGAAAAATGAGTTCGCTCTTGTATATGCTGCTGGCGGAAAACACACACGAGCACTGCAATCAACAGTATATTTTACTTCTTCCCTTTCTGCCGAATACAAATTTCATTGGAAAAGAAAATTTCATTTTGGCGGAGGATTAGATTTATTTTACGATTCATCCACAAAGATAGAAATGGGGCCAGATAATCCCGATTATAAATCAATTTATGACTTTAGAATAGGAATTCATTTATCCCAAGAATTTGTGTATGATCGGTTTAGTTTCATTTTACAAGAAGGATTTTATATTGGCTTAGTTGATCAAGTAGATAAAAGTGTGATGTACAATCGTGCCATTTTACGCTGGAAATTTAGTGATCGTTTTTTAATCAGCGCGTCGATGAAATCCCATTTGCACATTTTAGATTACCCTGAATTAGGATTTGGATATTATTTTATCAAAAAGAAATGAAATTCATCCTATATATCGCCTTATTAATTGGATTCTTAGGAATTAATTCATGTAAGAAATCCATGGATTCAACAATAATTGAAAAATCGCTGGAAGAGTTTGATACTGTGACATTCAACAGTTCTTTTGAAGTGTTTTTAATTCAAGGTTCTGAAAATAGTATTAAAATCGAAGGCGCAGAACGAATAATAGACGAAATCGATTTCACAATAACGAACAATATTTTAACAATTAAAAACTCATTCAAACATGGTTGGCTTCACCCTTCCAAAAACAAAGTAAAAGTTTATTTAACTGTAAATCAAATAAGTCGTATCAATGCAAACGAAACGTGCAATATTAAATCAGTCAATACACTTGTAGGAACAGAAATTGGTTTAGTATTTACAGGTAAACTCAATGAAGCTGCGCTTGACTTAAATTGTAACACCTTCTATTATTGGAACAACTTCCCGTGCAGCGGAAAAGTAACATTATCAGGAAACACCAACGAATTAAAAATTTGGAATGTTGCTTTAATGGCAATCGATGCTCAAAATCTCGTATCAAACTACGTTCTGGTTGACAATGCTTCAAAAGGTGATTGTAAATTCACTTGTATTCAAACCTTAGATTATTCTATTTCAGGTGAAGGAAACATCTATGTTAGTGGAAATCCATCTACCATCATCAAAACAGCAGAAAGTTCAACAGGAAAACTAAACTTACAATAAGATGATCAGCAAAGCGATAACTATTGAAGAGTACATGAATCAACTACCAGAGGATAGAAAAGAAGCGATTGGCAAGTTGAGAAACGTTATTAAAGATAATTTACCAGCAGGATTTCAAGAAGAAATGAGTTATGGTATGATCGGTTACGTTGTACCTTTTTCTATTTATCCAAGTGGATATCATTGCAATACAAAATTGCCTTTACCCTTTATGAATATTGCTTCACAGAAAAATTTCATTGCAATTTATCATATGGGTTTATATGCTGATCCAATCTTGAATAGTTGGTTTTTGGAAGAATATCCAAAACATTCTTCTAAAAAATTGGATATGGGAAAAAGTTGTTTGCGTTTCAAGAAAAATGAAGATATTCCTTTTGAATTGATTGGCATGTTGGTTCAAAAAATGACTCCAAGTGATTGGATTGAGATGTATGAAAAGAATTATAGGAAGTAACTTAAAAAAAGACTATCTTTCCAATAAACCTTAATATCCCAAAATGAAAATACAAACTCTATTAATAATTTCTTTGATTTTATGCTCATGTAGCTCTTCAACTGATTCAGAGACAAAAGAAGGTCCAGTCACTGAAGAAACCTCTAAAAAAATCATCCAAGTACAAGATGCGAACGTTGAGCTAGAAAAATTAGAAGGTGATGTTGATTCTTTGTTAAACACATTAAAATAAATTATGAAAAAAAACACACTTTATATAGCATCTTTTGTTGCTGCAGCAATGATCTTACAATCGTTCACTCCAAATTTAACTTCTTCAAACGACAAAGATCAAAAAAAACAAAAAGATCATGAAAAACATAACAATGAGCATGATGATCACGATAATCGTCATTCAAAAGGTCATGGCCATAATAACGGTGGATCAATAAACATTAACATTGATCTTGGAAAAGATTTGAAGCATCAACTAAATAAAAAGGACCATGATAACAATGGTAATCATGATAAAGATCGTGACCATGACAATGGAGAACATAATGGAAAAGGTGATTCAGAAGATCATAATAAACATAATAATTATGGTCAACAAAGAGCTTTTGAAGCAAGAAACAAACATCATAAGTTTAAACCAAACAATGAAAGAGAAGCATTTGAAGGAATTCAAATTGTTATTCAAAGAAACAATACATTAATTATTTCTATCAAACAAAAAATTGATTTAGCTCGTAAGAGAAATAAATATAAGCATGACAACGGTTTAATTTCTCTAGCAATCTTTAATTCAAACAAACGACAAATTGAGTTATGTGAAGCGAGACGTGTTTCTTTAGATTTGCATATTAGTTTATAAACTAAGTTTCATTGTGATTTTTTTTACCACATAGGCACATAGAAAAAACACCTCGTTTTTAAATCTCAAGTTTGGTATATATAGTTTAAAAGATAGAAACCTATGTGTCCTATGTTTCTATGTGGTTTAAAATTAAATGTGGTAGATCAATTTAGTTCAAATTAAGCTAACTCTTTCTTCGTTAACCCTTTCCAAACTAAAAATATTCCCACTAGAACAAGCGGAATACTTAATATTTGTCCAGTATTTATTGGTAAATTAAAATCTCTGGCTGTTTGACCTAACTTCAAGAACTCGATAAAGAAACGAGATCCGAAGATGAAAATCAAAAACGTTCCGAAAACAACACCTGGCTTATTCCAAAGATCTTTTTTCCAATACATGAACATTAAGATTCCAAAAGCGATTAAGTAACAAATTGCTTCATACAATTGAGTTGGATGTCTTGGTGTTGAATCATAAATCCCTCGTGTTTCATCATAATATCGTGAAAAACTAAAAGCCCAAGGTACATTTGTTGGGTCTCCAACAATTTCATGATTCACCAAATTCCCGAGTCTAATAAACATTGCAGCAATGGCTATAGGTGCTGAAATAATATCTAAAATCCATAAAAAAGGTTTGTGAACTACCTTTTTAGAATAAATGAACAACATAATTAAAAGCATTAATGCCGCTCCATGGCTCGCTAAACCACCTTCCCAAATTTTTATAATATCTCCAGGATGAGAAAAATACCCTCTTTCCAAAACAACTCCTTCAGCATCAATTGTATCCCAATAAGGACCATAAAAGAAAACGTGTCCTAATCGCGCACCAATGATTGTTCCAGCTACTACAAATAAGACTAACTGATCAAGAGGTTTTTCACCAATCCCCTCTTTCTTAAACATCTTCTTAACGAGGAAATAGCCAATAATAAGACCAGAAACGAAAAGCAAACCATACAAATTAGGTGTTTTCCATCCATCAATCAATTCAGAACTCATGTCCCAGTTTATAACGCCTATCATTTTGTTTTTATTGGTTCGAATAAAGATAATGGTTTTTCCGTATTGGTCTGAAAAGGTAATTTCTCTGAACGTCCTTTTTTAAATATTTTATTACTCACTTCCTTTCCTTTTCTCAATTCCTTTTGAACATCTAATGGCAACTGAATTGTTTCCAAACATTCGTTCGAACAACATTCTTCCATTTTTTGACGACAACCCTCACATTGAATAAATAGCAAGTGACATGCTTCATTTGCACAGTTATTATGTGTATCCGCTGGCGAACCACATTGATGACAAACAGAAACGATATCATCCGTAATTCGTTCACCTCTTCGTTCATCGAAAACGAAATTTTTACCGATGAATTTATTTTCAATACCTGCCACTTTGCAATCATTGGCATATTTGATGATTCCACCTTCCAACTGATGTACGTTCTTAAATCCTCGATGTTTGAACCACGCACTTGCCTTTTCGCAGCGAATTCCTCCAGTGCAATACATCACCAAATTTTTATCTTGATTTCCTTTTAAATATTCTTCTTCGATAAATGGCAATGATTCTCGAAACGTATCTACATCAGGTAAAATAGCACCTTTAAAATGGCCAACTTCAGATTCATAATGATTCCTGAAATCAATTAGAATTGTATTTGGATCATCCGTTAATTTATTAAATTCTTCAGCCAATAAATGTTTACCCGTATTAGTAACATCAAAGGTCTCATCTATTAGTCCATCAGCTAGAATTTTATCTCTCACTTTTATCTTTAACTTCAAAAATGCAAATTCAGCTTCTGATTCATCCACGGCAATATTCAATCGAATATCTTTCAGAAAGTCAATCTGATTAAGTTCCTCTCGGAATTGATCCAATCGGTGCAAAGGAACTGCGATTTGCGCATTAATTCCTTCATTGGCGACGTAGGTTCTACCCACAACATCGTTGTTTGACCACATTTGAAATAAGTGATCTCTGAATAAACGAGGATTTTCGATTTTGGCATATTGATAGAAAGAAATTGTTACGAATTTGTAACCACTTTCTTTCCACTTTGCTTCTAACTCCTCTTTACTTAATGTATTCCACAGTTGCATGCTATGTTGTTTTAAATAAATAGTTCGGCAAAGATAGGAATTTGTCAATTATCAATGTGTTTTAAAATAATAGTTTATGCTTATATTCGTCATTATGAAATTTATTCATGTTTTTTTTCTGTTTTGTCTCTCTGGAATACTTACAGCGTGTCCTGGAAGCAACTATGAAGATGCACAAAAAAAAATGCAAAAGAATAATATGGACTTACCTAATCCTATCAAACAATACCATAATGGAATTCATTACAAATTATCAGATTTATTTGAAAATGGGTATGAAAAAGACTTTGTAATTAAGGACGATGCGACCACAAAAGTTATTTACGAATTGGGATTGAATTTCAGTGTAGAATCTTTCGATAAGAACGAAGCAAAAACTTTTCAATTTGCATTTACTGACTCTGTAGATTTGTTAAATGCCGTTCATGACCAATACGTAGTGAAACGTCAAAACTCCTTGT
>JBEAUV010000142.1:0-7324 GCA_041161265.1 Bacteroidota bacterium
CTCCAGAGCCATTAGATTATGGAAATATCCCAGGTTGTACATATTGTTCACCAGAAATTTCATCTGTTGGTATGACAGAAAAAGCTGCAAAAGAAGCAGGTTTAGAGATTAAAGTTGGTAAATTCCCATTCTCTGCATCTGGTAAAGCAAGTGCTGCAGGTGTAAAAGATGGATTTGTGAAATTGATATTTGGAGCTAAATACGGAGAGTTATTAGGAGCACATATGATTGGTGCAAATGTTACTGAAATGATTGCTGAAATTGTATCTATTCGTAAATTGGAAACAACGGGACATGATATCATCAAAACTGTTCACCCACATCCTACAATGTCGGAAGCGATTATGGAAGCTGCAGCAGCTGCATATGGTGAAGTGATCCACTTGTAAAAATTGCTAGTTATTAGTTGCTAATTACAAGTTAGAAATAATTAGAAATAAAAAAAGCCTCGTTCAATAGAACGAGGCTTTTCTGTTTGCAACTAATAACTTGTAACTAGTAACTTATTTTAACTAGCAACTAATCAACGTCCAATACCAATTTTAACTCCACCGGTTAAAACAAATCGTACACCGTCGTAGGCATTCTTATCCCAATAATAGGTATAAAGACCAGTGTTCCCGTCGTATGAAGCTGCTGTTGTATAACGCAAATGGGACTCATAACCTAGACCAATTCCACCAAACATATCTAAAGAAAAATTCTGTGACAACCAACGTTGGAATCCAAAGTTAAATGTGAAATACATGTGATTTTCACTTCCTTTAGTATCATTTAAATTTTCTGAATAATCATGTAAGCCAAAATTCATTAAACGGTATTTCAAAACAGGTGACACATAAAAACCATTTAATACTTTTCCGTTATCCATCGGATAAAATCTGTACCCAGCAGATCCGAAAAATCCTATTTTACTAGTTTCTCCAATTTGAGAACCACCCCAAGGATCATTATAATGATTGTCTGAAACTGTCAATCCAACATTAGATAAAGTTGGACCAAACTCAAATTCAATACTAGACATTTCGTCTATCTTTTTTTCAAATCCAAAATTAATTTCTCCAACAACCATTTGTAATGGACTAAATTTCATGACAGATTTATGGTCTACAAGCGTTCTCTCTTTTTTCTCTCTATAGGTTTTTCCTGATCCACGATCAATGACAATTATTTTCTCTTCTTGTCCAAAAGCAGTTGGAAGAAAACTTAAAAGATAAATTGCAACGAGTAGCTTTTTCATAATTTTATTTTAGTTAATCAACGTTTACTATAATGTAAAAGTTGGTATTTTATTTCACAATGATCAAATCTTTTTTTGCGAAAATTGCTTTATCGAACTCAAATTCTAACCTTCCAAGTTGCACACCTCCCCACCCCACTTGATTAATCAAGACAATTTGATTGTCTAAATTCTTTTCTTCAATAGGTTTTTCTAAAAATGTATGTGTATGACCACCAAGTATTAAATGGATATTTTTCGTCTTTTTTGCCAATACACGATCTGAAATTTTATCTGTATCGTACTCAAATCCCAAATGAGAGAGACAAATAATTAAATCGCATCCTTTTTTCTTAAGAATTGCAGCTTGTTGGTTTGCCGTTTCAATTGGATCTAAATAAATTGTTTCTCCATATTTATCTTTGGGTACCAATCCATTCAATTCAAGACCGATTCCAAATATTCCAACTTTGATCTTTCCTTTTTTAATGATAAGATTTGATTGAGTTTGATCCTTCAAAATTGTGTTAGAAAAATCATAATTTGCGCATAAAAATGGGAAATCCGCATACTTTTGAGCTTTTAAAAACCCATCCATTCCACCATCGAAGTCATGATTACCCATGGTAGCAGCATCATAACCCATTGCTGTCATTAGCTTCATTTCTAAAACGCCTCCAAACTTATTAAAATAAGGGGTTCCTTGAAAAATATCTCCTGCATCAAGTACCAAAACATGTTCTTCCTCTTCTCGAATTTTTTGAATTAACTCAAATCGCTTTGAAACTCCTCCCATATTTGGGAATTTAGCATGATTTGACGGAAAAGGATCAATATTAGAATGTGTGTCGTTGGTATGTAAGATAGTTAATTTTGGAACTTTCCTCTTCTCATTTTGAGCAAATGTATTTCCAGCAATTAAAAAACCGCCAGTTACTAAAAATGTATTTTGAACAAATTCTCTTCTTTTCATATTAAAAGGAAATTCGAATAATTGTGTCTTCCTGCAAAACTGTTTGAATTCTAGCTTCAGTAATCAAGGCATCTCTCATTAAGACTCCTGTATTATTTACGTTTATTTTTTTAGAGAAAAAAGCCATTTTATCTCCACCATTCATTAAATAATCAGATGTAATCACCCAGAAAGTACTTGCATTTTCATTCCAATTATTGAATACCAATTTCCCATTTTTCAGCATGCAATTTGAAATTGGTTCACCTCCTGATTTTTTGAGATATTCTTCAATTTCAGGTATGACAGAAACAGGTAATTCAACCCAAACAATTTCGTTGTCAAATGGCATCAATTTAAACATATCACCAATTGTAATATCACCTTTATTGATTGTTGATCGAATTCCACCAGTATTCAATAAACAAATAATAGGTGTCGATAATCGAACCGTTTTGGTTTGATTCACAAATAGTGCGTCAGCTACCCAATTTCCGAGATTTGAATTTGGTCTTTTTACGGAAAAATCGATTAATGATGCGGCAATAATCTCATTCATTTCAAGACTCAATGAATCCTTGTAAGGCATTATGACACTGTCAATATGAACATTCGAAACATGCTCATTATCCATTTTATCTGTGTCCGAATGAACAATAAGTGTATTAACAGAAGAGCAGGCCCAAAGACCTGCTCCAATGAAAAATATACTAATGAATTTAAATTTCATTTACTCGATAATCAATGATTTTTGAGCTGCACCAAAAGGTGTTACCGCTTTAACAATATATGCTCCAGATTTTAAATTTGAAGTATTTACTTTCACACCAATAACATTCAAATTAGCGGCAGACAATACAACTCGACCTTGAATATCAATGATTTCATAAGATACAATAGTTGTTGCATCAACGTGCAAAGTCATTTCGCTTTTAGCAGGATTAGGATAAACAATAAATCCAGCATTCAAAACTTCTTCAATTCCTGCTTCACAACCTAATGATTCATAAGTCATGTTACTAAAGTTTACGAAACAAACAAAATCAACACTATCTACAAATGGATTTCTGTTATCTTGTAATGAGTCAACAAAATCATTTCTTGAAATCTCCCAATTATCTGGAGTATCTTGAAAATGCCATTGCTTCAAAACTGCTTGATCTTGACCATAAGGAATTGAACCACTAATATTACTTGGTAATGCCCAGCTATTTCCACTAACAGTCGTATAACAAATTGCTTCATACATCATTGCTCTTGCAGCATCACCTTTGTGCTCATCTCTCGGTTCGTATACAGTTAAACCATTTGCATCTGTTCCAAATTTGGCACCTAAATAGGTTGACGATACATTGACAACAACACCAAGAGGATAATTACTTCTAACGCCATTTGCATTATTCATATTAGTTGGAAACAAATGATGATAATCATTGTATTCTGGCAAAGCTTGTGCTGGATTTGTTGGCATCCAACTATGGCAATACGTATGCTCACGACTGTAACCATTTGTTGTAAAATCAAACGGTTCAGTATAGATCTTATTTTCTCCACTATAAACACATGTAATGACTCTTCTGTCTAATGTCGTATCACGTGCTTCGAACAAGTAAATCATTAAATTTCCATAATTACTGTAAAATTGTTCTTGATGAGGATTTACCAAAGCGTGTAAGTCCGCCACAAAAGATGCACTTGAAGAATTTATTCCATTATACATAGTAGCAGGCATCATTGTAGCAGGAGTTGTAACATTTCCAGTTAAAGGAGCTGTAATGTTATAATTTCTAAACGTACTTGGACCATTATAAGTATAAATTGCAAAATAATAACCAGTAGAAGCTACAATGTTATTTGGAGAAAAACTCGTAGCATTTCCACTGAATACAACTTGAGCATCACCAACAATATCACCTCTCTGATAAACCGTTCCATCTGCAGGAACTCCAGTAATTGCTGAATTTTTCTTTCTCAAAACAATATACCCTTCAACGGATGCAGCAGGACTGAAAGTAGCTGTTACACGGTATGTTTTATTAGTCGGGAAAGTCAAGCCAGTTGCTTGAACTGCAGGTTCAGTTGCCAAAGACCCACCAACACCATATAAATTAATAACATACGACGCTTCGTCAACATCATTACTTACTATTGTTAGAATTGCATTTCTCGTTCCTGAAGCAGCTGGTGTGAAGTTCAATACTAAATTACCGGTTGAAGTAGATGCTACTGTTGCAGGAAAAGACGCAACCGAAAAATCTGCAGCATTCGCACCTGAAAGAGTTACTGAAGCTACATTTAATGTATTAACAGTACCAAGATTCTCTACAGTAAAAGTAGTTGGAGTCATAGTCGCAACTGGTGAACTAACTAAATATGTTCCTCCAGAAACAATTGTTGTTGCTCCTTGTTTCACATTAATTTCTTGTGTTGGGCCAGCAGCACCAACTGCAATATTTACATCATCTACTCCAATATTCCCATCAACCTTGTTCGTATAAATGAAACGTATAAATCTCGTTGTCATTTGAGGAACATCTGTAAATAGTGCATACGTTGCATTTGGAGGAGAAACATGAGAATGTAAAGTTGTCCAAACTACTCCTAAATCAGATTCTTCTACTGTAAAAGTTCCTCCAGCAAAACCATTACCAGTAAGATAATATGTCAAATTCCCAGGATTACTATTAAAATTGATCGTTAGGTAATCTCCAGCATGGTCAAATTTCATAGCAGGTGGAGTGTTTCCAGATGCGGAATAAAATGCAGTCCCAGATTCAGTCCAACCCGTAGGTAAGGTAACCGTTGTAAAACTCCAACTTGTTGGCAATACTGCTTGCGCATTGACCGTTAAATTTACTAGCAATGCTAGTAGTGATAAACCAATAATTCTTTTCATTTTTCTTTTATTTGTTAATTGTTAAAACCCAACTTTAAGCCCCATACTGAATCTTCTGCCCATTCCAACAAATACTGTTGCAGTAGAAGCATCGAAACCAGCACCATTTTGTGCATCTGTAATATACACCGTATTTAAAATATTCATAACTCCACCACTAATTGTGGCTTTGCATTTTTTTGCAAATTTAAAGTCATAACCAAAATTAAAATCTAACAAATAATAACTTGGCATTTTCCATGATTCACGGTCTTTATTTTCACCTACTAATCCGGTTGGATCGAAATTGGAATAGTTTTTATCAAAATAAGTGAATCTCAACTTTAAGTATAAATCTTCTATTATTTCGTATCTTAAACTGCTACCTAATTGTATTTGAGCAGCATCACCAACATGAACGTTTTTTGCACTAAAATCAACTGTATCTAAAATAACCCCATTTTGATCTATTATGGTTGCAAAACTTGAAGAAATTGTTTTCCAATCACCCAATGACGCTAATCCTTCAAAATCAAGGTTTGGTAGGATTTTATAAATAAAATCCAACTCAATTCCTTTGTGTAGGGCATCTAGACCATTTATGTTGTATGAATCTCCATCAGGTGTTGTTGCTGTAAATTGAGGTGGTTTGTTTTTCCAAAGTGTATAATAAGCATTTATATTTGATGAAAACTTCCTGCTTTTAAAACCATATCCCAATTCAACGGATGTAACTTTTTGATTTTTAATATCTAATAATTCTCGATTGTTATTATCAAAAACAGAGTTCATCTTTGGTGCTATATTTAAATAACCCGTGTTAAAGAAAACATTGTGATGCTTATCGATGTTATAATTTGCTCCAGCTTTAATTGTTGATCCCATGAACCATTTTTCATCAGTAGTTGCATATCTTGCTTCAGCAGAATTATTGTTATAATCAACACCATTATAATTGACAGTATCTCCATACCCAACTGCTTGAATCAAGGTTGTATCTGCTAAAACAATGTCTTTATTTTTAAAATAGTCGATACGCTGATATCCCGTTTCATTAATTGAAGCAGTTATAAAAGTACTCCATTTATCTTTCTTGTACTCAACTTGTCCAAAGACTCCACCCCATTTTACCGTTGCATCATTGTAATATGCAACTTTATCACCCACTCGTTTCATCGAATTGGACATATTTCCTGGAGTTGGAGATTGCTGATTTTGATCAACATTATCTATTGCATAATCTCCTCCTAACAAATCATATACTGATTGATAATGAGACCCTTTATAATAACGAGCATCAACACCAAACATGGAAGACCATTGTTTATTGATTCGGTAATTTAATGTTGATAACAATCCATACCATTTGTGATCGTTATTGGATGAACGAATATAATTACTTGAAACATGTTCTGTAGTACTATATAGGTTCGAAAAACTCGTCGAATTAAATGTAAATAAATCCTGCATATTAATCAGCCCATCCAACGTGTCACGAGATGTTTGATTCTTCAATCCAGTTCCACCACCTTTACCAATCGACATATATGCAACTGTAGTTAGATTGATTTTATCATTTGGATCAAAAGAATGGGTTAAGTTAAATTGTGGTTTATGGAAATAATTAATTTTCTCATTAAAATTTTCACCATTTATCCTCCCATAATTTGGGTTGTAACGAATTCCTCTCGCACCTATTGAAGGGGAAGTAAATTGAGAATTACTTAATGCACTAATAGAATCCAAAGACTCTTGGTAATTTATTCCTGCTCGTTCAGCTAAACCTTTATCAATAACAGCAATCGGCAAGCGAGTGGTTCGTTGTCCATGTGATTGAGGTGCGCCATTTACACCGAAACTTATTAAGTGTTTTTCAAACTTCTTTTGAACTTTCATAAAATAAGACCAAGCATCTGTGAAAGTTGCATCTGCAAAACTGGTCCCCCATTTTCGAGATCCAGCAATTGTCACACCCCAATTACCTTTTAACAAACCAGTATTATAACCAAAAGATGTTTTGTATAAACCATAATAGTTCACTTCATTTTTAATAGAAGCTCCCATTTTAGCATCTATTCCTTTGGTAACTATATTCATTGTACCACCAACCGAAACAATTGATAATTTAGAAGCACCTAAGCCTCTTTGAACTTGCATATAACGTGTAATATCTCCAAGTCCATCCCAATTACTCCAATAAACCTGACCATTTTCCATGTCGTTTACAGGAACTCCATCTACTAGAACGGCAATATTTCGTTGATCAAAACCACGAATT
>JBEAUV010000143.1:0-7295 GCA_041161265.1 Bacteroidota bacterium
CATTTAAAGCTGTTGCAGATAGTAAACAAGTTGCTATTTTAGTGCCTACTACTATTCTTTCTATGCAACATTACAGAAGTTTCAAAGAACGATTCAAAGATTTTCCGTGTAATGTGAGTTTTATAAATCGGTTTAAATCAGCAAAAGAAACAACAGAAACATTAAAAAAATTAAGCACGGGCGAAATTGATATTTTAATTGGAACACATGCCATTGTTGCTGAACGTGTGAAATTCAAGGATCTTGGATTAATGATAATTGATGAAGAACAGAAATTCGGTGTATCTGTAAAAGACAAATTAAAAACGCTTCGAACTACGGTTGATACACTAACTCTAACTGCCACACCAATACCAAGAACTTTGCAATTCTCGTTAATGGGTGCTCGTGATTTGAGTATTATTAATACCCCTCCTCCTAATAGACAACCCGTTTTAACAGAAATAATTCATTTCAACGAAGAAATTATTCGTGATGCTATTGCCTATGAAATGAGTCGAGGTGGACAAGTATTTTTTGTTCATAATCGTTTGGCTAATATCAAAGAGATTTCTGGAATGATTCAGCGTTTGTGCCCAGGTGTTCGCGTTGGAATTGGTCACGGCCAAATGGAAGGAAAGCAGCTGGAAAAAATAATGATGGATTTCATCAACGGTGAATACGATGTTTTACTTGCTACAACAATTATAGAATCTGGTATTGACATTTCAAATGCAAACACAATAATCATCAATGATGCACAAAATTTTGGGTTGAGCGATTTACATCAACTCCGTGGACGTGTTGGACGAAGTAATAAAAAAGCTTTCTGTTATTTAATTGCTCCTCCATTTAGTATTATGACTTCTGATTCTAGAAAGCGATTAGAAGCATTGGTTCAATTTTCTGATTTAGGCGCTGGATTTAATATTGCAATGAAAGATCTTGACATACGAGGGGCCGGAAACATGCTTGGAGGAGAACAAAGTGGTTTCATTTCTGACATTGGTTTTGAGATGTATCAAAAGATTTTGAATGAGGCAATGGAGGAATTAAAAGAAGCTGAATTCAAAGATTTATTTGAAGACCGCACTTCCGATTCAATGCTCAATTTCGTCAAAGATTGCATTCTAGAGACTGATTTGGAAGTTAGAATTCCTGATACTTATGTAAATAATGTAAACGAAAGATTGAGTCTTTATCAAGAAATGGACAACCTAAAAGACGAAGCCGCTTTAGGGAAATTTGGGGAAATGTTAATTGACAGATTCGGTCCTTTACCGAAACAAGTCAATGAATTAATATTGTCGTTTAAATTACGATGGTTGGCACAAGATATGGGAATGGAACGTTTGGTTATTAAATCAGGAAAAATGGTTGGCTATTTCATCTCTAATCCACAATCTCATTTTTACGAAACAGAAACGTTTACGCAAATATTAAATCACATTCAACGCAACGGAAAAGGCTGCAAGTTCAGTGAACAAAATGATAAATTGAGAATAATTTTTTCAGATGTAAAGCATATCAAACATGCATATGAACAACTTAAAGGCATCATTGGAAACTAAAAATCGAATTGTTTTTTAGCCTTTTCGACTAATTTCTGCTTTTTTACGTTAATTGTTCAAGATTAATAAATTATGAAAAACATCGCACTACTTTTATTTCTTGTAACATTTGCATCCTGTGGCACTTTCAAAACGAAATTTAGCCAACTTCGCTATGTTAAAGTAGCAGACCAAGAAATTGCTGTAATAGAAAAATCTACTTCAACAAATATTGCGGAAATTAAAGAATCCAATTTTGAAAAAGAAATAGAAAAAGAGGAAATAAGCAACTTTGAGACAACTGCGGATGTTTTGAATAGTGAAAAATTACTGATTTCTGAAAAAACCATCCAACCAGTAAAAGTTGATCAAAAAGAAACGAATCAAGTAATTGCAGATGATGATGCTGAAATTGTAGATCAAGCTTTTCGAGCGGAGAAAAATGCAAGTGCATCAATGTATCTTGCAATAGCTGGAATTCTTACAATTATTCCTTATTTAGGAATTTTTCCCTTACTTATTGGCTTCATATTGTACCTAAGAGCGAAATCTTCAAGATATATCACAACGCTTGGAGAGGATAGATTAAGAATAAGTAAAATCTTTTTGATTATTGATACCATAATTCTTATCCTATGGTTAATTTTCATTATTAGTCTTATTTTACTCTTTTAAAAACCCTTTGAATTGAGCGTTTTTATAACTTTGAAGAATGGCAAAATTAAAGCGTGCGATTGTCTCTGTAACTAATGATTTATATACTGATAATCGTGTAGATAAAATTTGTCTTTTTTTAGAAAAACAAGGGTATTCCGTTTTACTCGTTGGACGAAAACGAAAAAAAAGCATTGAACTTCCATTGCGTTCTTATCGAACAAAGCGCATGAAATTATTAAATGAAAAAGGCGCTCTTTTTTATGCTGAATACAATTTCCGGCTTTTTCTTTTCTTACTTTTTCATCGGGCAACTATTCTAGTTTCGAATGACCTTGATACTTTATTAGCGAATTATGCTGCCAGTAAATTTAAACCAAACGCAAAATTGGTTTACGATTCACATGAATACTATACAGAAGTTCCAGAACTAATAGGTCGGCCAAAAATTCAAAAAATATGGGAAGGAATAGAAGGTTGGATTTTTCCTAAACTTCAAAGTGTATACACAGTAAACAAATCACTTGCGAAATTGTATCGTGACAAATATAAAAAGGATGTAGCTGTTGTTCGAAATATCTCTCCTTCTTGGAAACCTACATCAATACTTAGTAAAGAGGATTTAGCAATTCCTGAAAATAAATTAATCATTATTCTTCAAGGCGCCGGTATCAATGTCGATCGAGGGGCTGAAGAAGCTGTTCAAGCAATGAAACTAGTTGAAAATGCCTGTTTAATTATTGTCGGAGATGGTGATGTAATTCCATCTTTGAAGCAAACCGTAATCAATTACGACCTATCTGATAAAGTTTTCTTTTTTGGTAAAAGGCCCTATTCGGAAATGATGAATTTCACTTATTTATCTGATGTTGGGTTAACCTTAGACAAGCCTACTAATATGAATTATCAGTATTCTCTGCCGAATAAAGTATTTGACTATATACATGCAGAAACGCCAATCATAAGTACAGATTTAGTTGAAATATCATCTATTATTCACAAACATTCCGTTGGATTGATAATTGATAAATTAAGTCCTGAAAATTTAGCCGAGAAGATTGTTTTTTTGCAACAAAACCCCGCTGTTTTGCAAGAACTCAAATCAAATTGCAAAGCAGCAAGTTTGGTTGAAAATTGGGAACATGAATCTAAAATATTAGAAAAAATTTATCCTGCAATTGGAAAATAAAAACTTACATATTATCTGTTTAGATGTCCCATTTCCTGCCGACTATGGTGGGGTAATAGATATGTTCTATCGGATAAAAGCGCTTCATTCACTCGGGTTAAATTTAACATTGCATGTGTTTAATTACGGTCGTGGTGAACAATCCGAGTTGAATCAATTTGGTAAAGTCATTTATTACAATCGAAAAAGCTCCTTTATCAATTTATTTTCAAGTCGACCTTATATCGTTCAAACGAGAAAAAACAAAATCTTACTGGAAAATTTACTGAAAGATGATTTTCCCATTCTTTTTGAAGGAATTCACACGACTTCGTACTTAGAAAATAGTGAAATACAAAATCGCACAACGATTGTTAGAATGCACAACCTTGAAGACGAGTATTATCAAGGATTAAAAAAGAATTCATCATTTCTGAAAAAAATCTTCTTTCAACAAGAAGCCATTAAGCTTAAAAAATATCAAGCAATATTATCGAAGGCCTCATTTGTGTTGGCGATTAAAGATTCTGATTCCGAAAAAATTAAACAGATTAATCCAAATATTTTTGTTCTGCCTGCTTCCATTCCTGATATTCCTGGAAAATTTACCAAAGTAAAGCGGTATGGATTGTTTCATGGGAATTTATCCGTTTCAGAAAATGAAGTTGCTGCGATATGGATTATTGAAGCCCTTAAAAATGTTTTGGATCCAACATTCCCATTGATTATTACTGGTAAAAATCCAAGTCAAAAACTAAAATCTCTTTGCAAAAAAGAAGAGATTCAACTAATAGAAAATCCAGACGAACAAACACTCTTGCAACTCATTCAAGAGGCGCAAATTCATGTTTTACACACTTCTGTTCCTTCAGGTATAAAACTTAAGCTCTTGTCGTGTGTTCATAGCTCTGGGAAAATTCTGGTTAATAGTCATATGGTAGCTGGAACTTCCTTAGAATCCTTTTGTACAATTGCCAATGATGCAAAAGAATTTAAATTACACTTTATTGGTTTACAAACAGATGCTCTTACGATTGAAGAATTCGAAGAACGATCAACTTTTATTAATAAGCACTTTAATAATCGTAGGAATTGTCAAATAATTCTCAAATTAATAGTTGGTGTCAAAAAACAATAAATGCTCAGTTTATTACTTCCCTACCTCATTATCTCTAAAAGCAGAAGGCACTAAATCCGGGATGATTTTTAGAATGAGTGGTAAAAGAAACGCGCCACCAGGCAACATAAATATAGCGAGAGAAGGCATTGATTTCACAATATCCTTAAATTGAGTTTTGACCAATTCTTTCTCTTCTTTTGTTAATTCCTTCATTGTAGATTTACGAATTAGGTATACTAATTCTTTACTCTGCTTTAACTCAACTGCTAATTTGTCTTTATTTCTCCCCAGTATTTTTACCCACCTTTTCGTTAGGCTACTGTATACCTTTTCGACGGAAGAGGATGTTTTTAAAAAGGGGATTTTGTCTTGATTATTGATAATGAATTGCTCAGTTAAGGCTAGCCCTTCATTCAATTCATTGTCAGTCAAATTGAAATAGTCACTTAATCTTTTCAAGTGTTCTTTTTCTTCAGCTGCGGCATCATGATTGGCAAAAATAAAGAAAACAGATAAATCGAATAAAAACCGTTTAAATAACCAGTTCGTTTCAACTTGGTCAGTAAAACTGTTAAAATCTCCTCCTTTTTCAAAACGTTCTTCGACAATTTCTCGTTGTAAATCCGATAAATTTGCTGAAGCCAAAAACACTTTAAACATTGAGCGTTCTTGCAGTTCAATTTCACCGTCTGAGAAAGAAGCTAATGCAATTGCGTTTAGCGCATTCATTGCCATTTCATCGTAATTATAGAGCGTACTCGATTTTCTGTGGTCTAAAAAATCATTGAATAGAAGAACATCCAAATAAATAAAAACATTGTTCAAATAATTTACCCAAAACTTATTATCCAATAAATTCATTTTGATATCAACTCTCTTTGTTAGAATCGATTCAAGTTTTTCGTCAATTGATTCTTTAAGAAAAAAGGTGAACATTTTGGTGATCGATGAAGCATTATGTTTGCCGTAAAACTCGACAAGTGACTCAATAAATTCATTTTGGTCAAAAATACGATCCGCTTTTTTTGTTCTATAAACGAACAAGTGGGATTCAAATAATAAAAGTTTCAGCTTTTCTTCTGATGTCCATTTTGAATCATCTAATTCTTTCGCATAATGCAAGCGTGATGGAAAACCAAATATAATTCCTGTTCGACCTAAAGCCGCATGGATAAATGATTCTCTGGTAATTCCTTTTGGCAATTCATTATTCAATTCAATTTGGCCTTTCTCGACCATATCGAAATACTTATTAATCCAACCTTTAGAACCTGGTAATACCATCTTATTAACTTAAGACAAAGTTACAATAAAAAGAAAAGCACCTCAAAAGAAGTGCTTTTAAAAAAGTATATTGATTTGTAATGTTAAAAGGTATATCGTAAAGAAAAAGCACCACCACCACCAATACCACGGTAATATCCAATAAAATCAAACATCGGACGTGCATCTAAGCTCAAAAGTAATGGCACGTCGTGCACATTGAAATCATATTCCAAACCAATTTGACCTCCAACAGCTAACGAAACTCCAGAATTAATACCGTAATAATCGTCATAAAACCCTAATTGAGCTCCAGGTCCAATATACCAATTCAAACCATCAGTAATATTAAATACCCAATGATAAATTCCAGTGACTGAAAACTGATTATAATACCAATTATTCCCGTTACCATTCCCATTGTTATAACGGCGACTTCTCCATCCCAAATCCAATTCTAAACGATTGGCTTCTCCAAAACCTTTTTGATAGGAGATTTCACCACCGTAACTACCAAGAAATCCTCCTCCACGCACACCAATTGCATTTGGATTAACTTGAGATTGAATATTCGAAAATAGAAATAAGGAAATAAAAATTATAAGGTATTTGTTATTCATAAGGTTTAATTTTATTAGACACAAAGTTACAAATTAGATCTTCCCCGCCACCACAAAGGCTTGTCTTTTTGTAAACATTAACTTACCGTCTAATGCAAAGGCTTCAAAAACTGCAACATATGTTCCTATACTTGCTTTTGTCTCTGAATCGCTCACACCATCCCATGCAAAGGTTCCTTTAGTAGCTAACAATTCGCTTTTAAACAACTCTCTGATTTTTCTTCCTCTATCATCATAAATAGTAAATGTCCCTAGCAAACTTGGTTCAGACATTTCATAATTCACTTGTAAAACATCCTCAAAACCATCATTGTCAGGGGAAACGATTGCACTCGTAAAAGAAAACTCCCCGTTTGTAAGAGCAGGATAATATTGAGAGTTCATCCCTCCTGGCGTTGCGAAACCAATTGCCTCTGCAGCTGAATGCCAATTATTTTGATCATTACTTATTCCTTCTGGGTCCATTCTTTCGAGTGAAACGCCATCCGTGACATCCAACAATTGAAAGTGCCAATCACTTGTATAGGACACCTTGTCCATAACTTGAAAATTCCAAATCAGAAAAACAGTGCTCGAATCTGTATTTAAACTCGGTAATTCTGAATAAACAAAAGTCCCACCTATTGTTGCCGGATAATTTTGCTTGACAAACGATGAATCTTTTCCGATAACAGCGTATTGATTTGGTCCCAATAAAAAATGATCAGAAATAATTTTATTGTTCGCAATTGTGTCATCGTCAAAGTTTGCTATCTGCCAATCTTTTAAGTCAATCAGTTTTGAGGAGGTGTTATAGACTTCAATCCAATCGTAGCCTCCAGTGTATGGATCAAATACAATTTCATTTACCACAACATCACCTAGAACTGGATTTTCAGCTAAAGCAAATGTCCCTGAAAGTGTTGTTGAATTCATCCAACAATCAGCAATACTATTTAACA
>JBEAUV010000144.1:0-7288 GCA_041161265.1 Bacteroidota bacterium
CATCTTCAGCATCTTGGAAATAACGATCTTTCGAACCTTTTTGCATTGCTTCCAATGATCCCATCCCGCGATACGATTTAAATTTTCTTCCTTCGTAAATAATTGTTTCTCCAGGTGACTCTTCAACTCCTGCGAACATTGATCCAACCATAATGGTGTCTGCTCCAGCTGCAATTGCTTTTACAATATCACCTGTATAACGAATTCCACCATCAGCAATAACTGGAACACCTGTACCTTCGAGTGCTTTTGCAACCTCATTCACTGCTGATAATTGAGGAACACCAACTCCAGCAATAATTCGAGTAGTGCAAATTGACCCTGGACCAATTCCAACTTTAACTCCATCAGCGCCTGCGTCAGCTAGATACTTAGCCGCTTCAGCCGTAGCGATATTACCTACAATAACTTCCAGTTTTGGGTGAATCGCTTTAACTTCTTTTAATTTATCAACAACACCTTTTGTGTGTCCATGAGCAGTATCAATTACAATAGCGTCTACACCAGCCTCAACCAAAGCGTTAACTCTTTCCAATGTGTCTTGTGTAACTCCAACTGCAGCTGCAACACGCAATCTACCATATGAATCTTTACAGGAATTTGGATACATTTTAACTTTTACAATGTCTCTATATGTAATCAGACCAATCAATTTATTATTAGAATCAATAACTGGTAATTTTTCAATCTTTTTTTGTTGAAGAATGTCTTCTGCTTTTTTTAAATCGGTACCGTCTATTGTTGTAATGATGTTATCAACAGTCATTACTTCACGAATTGGGCGATTAAAGTTTTTTTCAAAGCGTAAATCTCTGTTTGTTATAATACCCTTTAATTGTCTGTTTTCATCGATTACAGGAATTCCACCGATACCATTTTCTTTCATTAAACTCAACGCATCTTTAACAAAGGCATTTTCAGATAATGTAACAGGGTCTAAGATCATACCGCTTTCAGAACGTTTTACCTTGCGAACTTCTAAAGCTTGTTCAGCGATTGTCATGTTTTTATGAATAACCCCAATCCCACCTTGTTGAGCAATAGCAATAGCTAATTTTGCTTCTGTTACAGTATCCATTGCAGCAGAAAGTATTGGCGTATTGACTTCAATGTTTCTTGTAAGTTTGCTTTTTAATTGAACATCTCTGGGAAGAACCTCTGAATAAGCAGGAACTAAAAGTACGTCATCGTACGTTAATCCTTCTTTAATTTGATCGATGTTTGAAAGTGACATGTGAACCTATTTTTTTAAATAAATTCTTGCAAATGTAGTGATTTTTTTGTGATTTATGAAGCTTTAGATGTGTCTTTATTTATTGAAAACTTTTTTGTTTTTGATTTGTTAATTTATTCAAAATGTTTTTGATGCTTCATGAATAAACACTACTCTTGTTTAACAAAGAAATTTATGCAAAAATTATTAATTATTTTCTTATTATCGTTGATTGGTGTTCCAAGTATCTCTTATTCTCAGAATAAAGGCGAACTTCAAGACACGTTAAAATTGATTCAACTATCTGGAGTCGTTATTTCGGAAGGTGATTTAGCTCCACTTTCTTATACTACAGTTTATGATAAAACATCTCAAAGAGGAGTAATTGCTGATTATTATGGTTTTTTTTCGATGGTTACTTTTCCTGGAGACACTTTATTATTCTCCGGTTATAGTTTTAAAACATCTACTTATATTGTTCCAGATACGCTAAAAGATAATCGTTATTCAATAATTCACATGTTGCAAAAAGATACAGTTAATCTTCCGCAAGTAACAGTTTATCCTTGGCCATCACGTGAAGATTTTGCCCGTTCATTTGTTGAAATGCAACCGTATGATGATGCTTTAAGAAGAGCACAACGTGAATTGTCAGGGGAAAGCCTTGCTTTTGTAGCAGCTCGATTAAGTAATGATGCTTCTTTAGCTGCTGGTTATGCCAATAATCAACGGTACACCAAATTGTATACAAATGGCCAACTTCCTGTGAATAATTTATTGAATCCTTATTCTTGGGCGAAATTGATCCAAGATTGGAAAGCAGGGAAATTGTCGAAACAGTAGTTTATTTGAAAGTTGCTAATTGCGAGTTATTAGTTACAAGCTGGTTTTAGAATTCGATTAATTATATTGGTTCAAAAACTAGCAACTTGTAATTTGCAACTACTAACTTTTTTAATTTACCGGATAACATAAAAAGTACTTCTCAACAGGATTTGCCAAAGCAGAAATATTCAAATTATCAGAAGCTTTACTTAAATCAATGATTTCGCCATTTTTCATCAGCATATTGATGTTTTGTTTATTTTCATTGTAAGCATTATTGCTCAAAACATCAGAATAAACGAAGAAATCAACTTCATCTTGACCTAAAGCAAATTGTTTGGATACTATTTCTTTTTCATGTTGAATTCTTTCAGAGGTAAAAGGAGTTTTAGAAATTTCGATTTTAAATAAATCACGATTCACCAATCTTTTTGCTAAAGTTGAAAGCACTTTATCAGGATGTTTTTGCCAAACTTTGATCGCACCAAGAATATCGTAATCATCTAAATCTGCAAACTTGTCAAGAACACTTGGATCTGATTGAAAATCTTGCTGTGTAACATCATTTTTCAAGAAAAACAAAAGTGTAGGACTTGCGAATAATTCGTCGCCATTCTTTACTACTTGTTTTGCTCTTCTCAAAGTATGTATAAGCATGAATTCTGCTGCAACAACAGTTTTATGCAGATAAACTTGCCAATACATTAAACGGCGTGCAACAATGAATTTCTCAATCGAATAAATTCCTTTTTCTTCTAATACCAAATTTCCATTGTGAACATTGATCATTTCAATCAATCGATCACTACCGATTATTCCTTCACTAACACCAGTGTAAAAACTATCACGGTTTAAGTAATCTAATCTGTCCATGTCTAATTGACTTGAAACTAGTTGGTGTAAAAAAGGTTTTGGATGTTCGTTTTTGAAAATTAATAAAGCCTGATCCATGTCACTGCCGAATTCTTTGCTTAATCGTTCTATGAAATAACCAGAAATTTCTTCATGACTCACTCCACTAACAATATCGTATTCCAAAGCATGACTAAATGGCCCATGACCAATATCGTGCAAAAGAATTGCAGTTAAAACTGCTCTTTCTTCAATATCTGTTATCTCATGACCTTTTCTGCGAATCGTTGC
Organism: Bacteroidota bacterium; assembly: GCA_041161265.1. GTDB lineage: Bacteria > Bacteroidota > Bacteroidia > Flavobacteriales_D > Crocinitomicaceae > M0103. The sequence continues at coordinate 3,182 of JBEAUV010000144.1, forward strand.
GATTGCCAAAGTCATCAAGTGCATTGCTCCTAAAACATGGTGAAAACGAGTATGTAATGCCCCAGGATATACGAGGTGACTCATTCCCAATTGCATGATGCGTCGAAGCCGTTGCATGTATGGATGCTCAATCAAATCAAAAATAAACTCGTCTGGAATTGAAATAAAACCATACACTGGGTCGTTAAAAATTTTCTTTTTGTTATTTCGGTTGAGAATCGGTCGCAATTGAATAATTTTAAAATCAAATTCAAAACTATAAAATAAAGCGCACATGCAAGGCAAAATACTTTGGGCAGACGATGAAATCGATTTGTTAAAACCACATATTCTATTTTTAGAATCAAAAGGTTATACGGTTGATTCAGTGAATAATGGATCTGATGCCGTTGACAAAAGCAATGAAAATACCTACGATATTATTTTTCTAGATGAGAATATGCCTGGAATTTCGGGGATTGAAGCATTGGCTAGAATAAAAGAAACAAAACCGTATGTGCCGGTAGTGATGATTACGAAGAGTGAAGAGGAACACATCATGGAAGAGGCAATTGGAAGTAAAATAGCCGATTATTTAATCAAACCTGTGAATCCAAATCAAATTCTATTGAGTTTAAAGAAGAATTTAGATCACAGTAAATTGATTTCTCAAAAGACAAATTCGAATTATCAGCAAGAGTTTCGTCAACTAGGAACTTTATTGAACGGTCGTTTGGATTCAAAAGAATGGACTGAAGTGTATTCAAAGTTGGTTTTCTGGGAACTTGAATTAGAGAAAATTGAAGATTCTGGAATGCGTGAAATTCTCAGTATGCAAAAGAAGGAAGCAAATGATTTGTTTTCCCGCTATGTTCAACGAAACTATGAAGATTGGTTGCATGGCGATGACGATGCTCCTCAAATGCTTCATTCTTTAATCAAAGATAAAATTGCACCCTTCATTGGTAAAGAAAAAACGTTTGTTTTAGTAATTGATAACCTGCGTTTTGACCAATGGAAAGTACTACAGCCAATATTTTCGAAATATTTCTCATTAGATACTGAAGAGATTATTTACTCGATTCTTCCAACCGCTACTCATTATGCGAGAAACGCATTTTTTGCTGGTTTAATGCCAAGTGAAATTGAGAAAAAATTTCCAACACTTTGGAAAAATGAAGACGAAGAAGGAGGGAAGAATATGCATGAAAAAGATTTCCTTGATGCGAATTTGAAGCGTTTGGGTAAAAATGTAAAATGGTCGTACAATAAAATTACAAATCTAGACGCTGGAAAACGATTGTTGGACAACATGAATCAATTGAAAGAAAATGACGTGAATTTTATCGTTTATAATTTTGTTGATATGCTTTCTCATGCTCGAACAGAAATGGAAGTTATCCGCGAATTAGCAGACGATGAGGCTGCCTATCGTTCGTTGACATTGTCTTGGTTCGAACATTCTGCATTGCATGATATCGTAAAGAAAATTGCTGAATTTGGAGCAAAATTGGTGATCACAACAGATCATGGAACAATTCGTGTGACAAATCCAGTGAAAATTGTGGGTGAACGAAATACGAATTCAAATTTGCGCTACAAAGTTGGACGTGGATTATCTTACAACGAAAAAGAAGTGTTCAGAGTTGCAAATCCGGCAGATGCTTTTCTACCAAAAGGGAAAATGTCAACAGAATTTGTTTTTGCGAAGGAAAGTGATTTCTTCGTTTATCCAAATAATTACAACCATTTCGTCAATTATTATGGTCAAACATTTCAGCATGGAGGAATTTCATTAGAAGAAATGCTAATTCCGTTCGTCATTATGAATCCTAAGAAATAAAGATGAGGTTATATTTTTCTGTAGTTATTTTCTTTTTGTCTATAGGTTTGTTTTCATCTTGCTCAACACCAAAGGAATCAAATTCAATTACCTACATTAAACACGGTTCCAGTTTTGGAATGTGTCGTGGTTATTGTTTTAATGAAATCACATTTACGAAATCTGAAAAGATTGCTTACAGCAAAGCATATGGTAGAACCAACCCGGATGAATTTCCAGATAAATCGGATACAACTCTACTAGAAGAAGCTTTTTGGAATGAATTAATAAATTCTTTTGAAGTGGATTCTTTTTTCATTTTGGAGGAAAGAATTGGTTGTCCCGATTGCGCTGATGGAGGTTCGGAATGGATTGAAATTTGTGCGAACAATAAAACGTTTAAAGTAACTTTTGAGAATGGGAAGCCATTAAAGAGTATGGATAAATTGTTGAAATTGGTGAGGGAAGAAATAAAGTGATTTGGTGAGAATTATTATTTTTACATTATAATAATTTGCTAGAAAAGCATTACAAAAATGACTTATACAATTGAACATCTTTCCGATCTACCAAGAACCGCACAGCTCTTTTTAGAAGATTTTGGTCACAATAAAATTTTTGCGTTTGATGGAGAGATGGGGGTTGGTAAAACGACCTTTATTTCAGCTTTATTGACCGCTATGGGTGTTCATGAATTAGAAGGTTCACCTACTTATTCAATCGTAAATGTTTATGATAGTGCAATGTTTGGAAAAATCAATCATTTCGACATGTATCGAATTAACAGTGATGCTGAGGCATTCGATGCGGGGATAGAAGAAATGTTGTATAGTGGTGGAGTATGTTTGATTGAATGGCCAGAAAAAGTTATTAATTTGTTGCCAAATAACACGATTTGGGTGTATATTCGTAAATTAGACAACGATTCACGAACGATAACAATCGAACAATGATTACAGATCCAGATATCCTTAAGAAATTGATCCAACAAGGAAGCTTACTTCCTAAAGAAGAAATGTTGGAAATTGCCCGTAAAAAAGGAAGTTTGTTTATTGGAATTCCAAAAGAAATTTCTTTTCAAGAGAGACGTGTTGCTTTGGTTCCTGATGCTGTTTCTTTACTTGTTGCAAATGGACATCGTGTAAAAATTGAGTCAAAAAGTGGGGAAGGGTCTAATTTTACAGACAACGAATACAGTGAGGCAGGTGCTGAGATTTGTGCCAATCCAAAAGAAGTATTTGAATGTGATATTATCTTTAAAGTAGCTCCGCCATCAGAAGAGGAAGTTGAAATGATGCCAGGAAATCAGACATTGATATCTGCCCTACAACTTTCGAATCAGCCAAAAGTTATTCTTCAAAAATTGATGAGTAAGAAAATCACTGCAATTGCATGGGATTATATCCGCGATGATGAGGGTGTTTTTCCAGTTGTCCGAACAATGGGCGAAATAGCAGGTACAACTTCAATTTTGGTTGCTGCCGAATTATTATCGTCCTTTTCAGATGGTAAAGGTATTATGCTTGGTGGAATAGCTGGTGTAACTCCAACAGAAGTTGTTGTTATCGGTGCTGGAACAGTTGGTGAATTTGCTATTCGTGCGGCGCTTGGATTAGGGGCTTCCGTTAAAGTTTTTGACAGTTCATTGTCTCGCTTACGTCGTTTACAAAATGATATTGGAACACGTATCTATACATCGATTTTAAATCCTAAAGTACTATCAAAATCGCTCAAACGAGCTGATGTTGTGATTGGTGCTTTGCGCGCTCCATTGGGAAGAACTCCTTGCGTTGTTACGGAAGAAATGATTCAAAGTATGAAAAGTGGATCAGTTGTAATAGATGTGAGCATCGATCAAGGTGGTTGTTTTGAAACATCTCATATTACGAATCACAAAGAACCAACATTTGTGAAGCACGGCGTAATTCACTACTGTGTTCCAAATATTGCTTCACGGGTAGCTAGAACAGCGTCATTTGCGCTTTCAAATATATTTACGCCGATTTTGTTAGACATGGGTGATCAAGGCGGGTGCCGTGATTTGATTCGTAACGACCAAGGTTTCCGCAGCGGTGTTTATATTTATAAAGGGACACTCACAAGTGAAGTTTTAGGAAAAGTATTTGGCCTGAAATACAAGGAAATCGAGTTGTTGATTTTAGGAATCTAATTCCCTAAACGTTTTATGTTCAAAGCACTTTCTTTTCCTCAAGCTGAATTGAAACTTACCAGGAAAGAAGGCCAAGTGTTTGTTTGGTGCATCATTCGCAAAAAATCATTGGTCTTAACGCCAGAAGAGTGGGTGA
>JBEAUV010000145.1:0-7221 GCA_041161265.1 Bacteroidota bacterium
TTTGTGTTACAACTACCACTAATGACGCCTGTGCTAATGCTCTATATATTTGTGACATAAATGGCTATAGCGCTTCTACAAGTGCAGCTTTTACTCCTGATCGGCCATGCAATATGCGTGGAAATAACGAAGATTTAAGTGGTGTTAATATGCCTGACGGAACGAATACAGGTGGTATTTTTGGTCAGGGAGGAACTTGGGGGACAGGAGCGCCTGCCTTCGATGTAACTATCAACAATAATTCTTGGATCAAATTCACAGCTTCTTCAACAACAGCAACGCTTCAAGTTTCAATTTTTGATTGTTGGGTGGGAAATTACGATTCAGGTGGAATTCAAATGCAAATCTTTGAAGGAACAAATTGCTGTAATTTCATTCCAGTTTCTGATTTCAAGGAAAACAGTACTGGATTTACAATAACTGCTGTTGGTCTTACTGTTGGAAATGATTATTACCTTATGGTCGATGGATTCGCTGGAGATATTTGTAGCTATACAATTACAGCACAATCAGGTGTTCAATTCCCGGATATTGCAAATGTTGCTCCTATTTGTGACGGAACTAGCGTAACACTTACAGCTCCAGTAGGCGCTACATCTTATGAATGGCAGCACAATGGTGCAATAACGCAGTCAACATCAGTTACTCCATCAACAACCCAAACCTATTTTTGTGAAGTCTCCGGTTTATGTGGTTATAAGCAAATGCTTGACGTAACCGTTCAAGTTTTACCAAATCCAACTGTTGTAATTACAAATGGAGCTTCCTCTAATATCTGCAATGGAGAAATAGAAACTTTAAATGTTACTGGTGCAACAACGTATTCTTGGAGTAATGGATCATCTGGATCTACAATTAATGTAAGTCCAATCGTAAATACTACATACACAGTAACTGGCACAACAAGTGGTTGCACATCATCTGATGCTATTTCAATTGTTGTCAATAATAATCCAACTTTAAGTGCAAATCCTACATCAACAGATTCGAATTGTGGAGGAGCCACTGGGGCGCTCACTGGAGCTACAGGGTCAGGTCAACCAGTTATCAGTTATACATGGACCAATGGTAGTGCAGTTATTGTTGGAAACACACAAAACATAACGAACATACCAGCTGGGGTTTATTTCCTTGAGCTACTTGATGGAAATGGTTGCACAGCAGATTTTGGTCCATTCAACGTAATTAATCCTGGAGCTCCATCAGCACCAAGTATTTCATTTGATGATGATTCACCTTGTTTAAATGGAAACTCTCAGTTCACTGCGTCAAGTGCTTCACCAGGTGCAACATTTACATGGTCTGGACCGAATGGATTTACTTCCAATAGTGCAATTATCAATTTAATTGGTGTTGATATAACATATCAAGGAAATTATTGTGTTGTTGCTACAGATGCAGGTTGCACAGGGCCTTCGGCATGTCAAAGTTTAATTATTCTTTCTCCCCCACCGGTTGATGTAAATGTAACGGGTAATGATTCTACAATTTGCTTAAATGACCAAATGGAACTCGCTGCCACTGGATCTACAACCTATAATTGGACAGGACCATCAAGTTTCACTTCAACTTCATCTTCCTTCATAATCAATCCAATTGATTTAACAATGGAAGGATATTATGTTGTCGTTGGAACGGATGCAAATGGTTGTATTAATTCAGATTCTATTTTGATTGACGTTTTAACATTACCTTTGGTTGATGCAACTATTTCAGGAAATTCCAGTGTGTTTTGTTTAAGTTCTATAATTTCACTAAACGCTACAGGCGCTTCTTCTTATTCATGGATTGGTCCTAATAATTTCATTTCAAATAGCACATCACCAACAATAACAGACGTTAACATAACCAATCAAGGTTGGTATTTTGTAATTGGAACAGATTCTGAAAATTGTATCTCCACAGATAGTGTTTATGTTGTTGTAATTCCAAATGTTCCTGCCCAATCGGCTGCCAATGATATTGTTGTTTGTCCTGGTGAATCAGTAATATTAACTGGAAACGGAGGCGCATCTTATAATTGGTCAGGACCACAAGGTGCATTTTCAACTGATCAGATTGTAACATTAACTTCCATGGCAATCAATCAAAGTGGATGGTACCAAGTAATAGTGACAGATTCAAATGGCTGTTTAGGATATGATTCAACCTATATTTCAGTTGAAAATAATGCTGACTGTTTGTTCATTCCAGATTTGATAACACCTGATTTAGACGGGCATAACGATACTTGGGAAATTATTGGATTAGAAAACTTTCAAAATGCTGAAGTTGAAATCTATAATCGTTGGGGGAATTTGGTTTATTATTCTTCACCTTATAATAATGATTGGGACGGAAGTGTAAACAAAGGAGCAACAATTGACGGAAAAGACGGAAAAGTACCTGTTGGGACATATTTCTATATTATCAAACTCAACCAAGATGACAAACCACCATTCAAAGGGTATATTGAAATACAATATTAAATTCTGAAACGATGAAAAAACACATACTCTCTTTTCTAATATTGGTTTCTAGCTGGTGTTCATTTGGACAACAAGATGAGCAGATGTCTTTGTACATGTATAATCCATTGTACTTCAATCCTGCATATGCTGGAAGTCGAGATGCTATAAGTACCGTTGCCATGGCAAGATTTCAATGGGTCAATTTCAAAGGAGCTCCAACTTCTCAATGGTTTAGTGTCCATTCGCCAATTTTACATAAAGCTCTTGGAGTTGGTGCGCATGTCATAAATGATCAGATCGGTAACAGAAACAGAACTTCAATATATGGAGATATCAGTTCAAGCATTCAATTAAATAAAAAGAAAGATCGCTTGTCTGCAGGAATAACTTTTGGCATCGATGCAATCGGTTATGATTTTACAAATTCTCAGGTAAACGATCAAACAGATCCATATTATGGCAAGTCATTCTCAGTCACTAAACCAAATTTAGGGGCAGGTTTGTATTATTATGGCGAAAAACATTATGTTGGGATATCTGTTCCACGGCTGTTTGAATCGAAAATAACAGATGTCAACAATGTATTGCAAACACTTACTAATAGACATTTCTTTATTTCTGCTGGGTATGTTTTCGACCTGAATAGTGTCCTTAAATTTAAGCCATCAACCTTGATAAAATATACGCCACATACTCCAATTACATTTGATGTAAATGCAAGTTTTCTCATGTATGAGAAATTATGGGCTGGAATTATGTATAGATTCAATGAGGCAATGGGTGTAAATGTTGTTTACAATATCAAACGAACCTTTCATGTCGGATATGTCTATGACTTCCCTATTAATGGTTTAAGAACGTATCAATCTGGTTCGCATGAAATAGTATTGCAATACGATATTCAACCAAAAAAATCTGTTTACTCATCACCAAGATATTTTTAAGATGAAGAAGTTATTATTATTCCTATTCATTTTCTTCATTTTCAATTCATTTGGACAGTTAAAATCAAAAATTGCCAACGAACATTTTGGAAGAATGGAGTATGCATTATGTGTTGAAATGTACGACGAACTTGCAAAAAAATTCATTAAGGATAAAACAAAATCTGATGTGGATTGGGAATTTGTAAGACGGGCTGCAACTTGTCATTTTCAACTTTTTCAGATGGAGAAAAGTATTACTTTTTATAACCATCTTAAAATAGCAAATCGCTTAAATGAAAAGGATCGTGAATTCTTTATTCAGGCATTACGTTATATGGGGAAATATTCTGAAAGTGAAACCTTAATAATTGAAAGTAAAACCTTACATCCTTCAAATTCATATTTCAACAGATTGCAAAAGGATCAGTCAGATTTCAAAATGCTCTTTGAAGACTCCGCAATGTACTCATTGAAAGATTTAGACATCAACAGTGGTTCTGGTGATTTTGGACCAAATTTCTCTAAAAACGGAATTACATATGCTTCAAAATCAGTAAATACAAAATCAATTCATCCTTCTTATGGTTGGGACGATAGCTACTATATCAATTTGATGGAAGCAAAATATATAACTGATAGTACATTTGAAAAAGGACAACTCTTAAAACACCAATATCTTTCAAAGGCACATGACGGACCTGTAAGTTTTACTAAAAACTATGACATGATGGTCATAACAAAAAATGAACTTGGTAAGAAAAAAGGCAAAAAAGTAATTGTACTTTCTATATATTTCTCACAAAACGCCAATGGTGAATGGAGCGAACTTCGGCCCTTTATTTTTAATAATTCTGGATACAATGTTGGTCATGCTGTCTTTGCCGAAAATGATAAAGCACTGTATTTCGTTTCAGACAAGCCAGGAGGATTCGGTAATGCCGACATTTATGTTTCCCGGTTAAATAGTCAAAATGAATGGTCGGAACCGATTAATTTGGGCCCAACAATCAATACTGATCAAAATGAATTATTCCCATTTGTAACTGGAAATACTTTGTTTTTTGCTTCAAACGGTCATTTTGGGTTGGGAGGACTGGATATTTTTGAGCAAAATTTATCATCTGGAACAAAACCAAAAAATCTAGGTTATCCAATTAACACTTCCCATGATGATTTTGGATTTATCATCGATTCAACAGAATTGAAAGGTTATTTCTCAAGTAATCGGCAAGAAAATATTGACAGAATTTACAGTTTCAAAAAGCGTCCAATCCATATAAATTTGGTAGGAAGAGTATATGCAAAATACCGCGAAGAGGAACCATTGATCAATCAACCTGTCTTTATTGTAAATCAATCAACAAAAGAGGTTGATACAGTTATTACAAATGAATTTGGACAATTCTCTTCTCCTATTTTTCTGAACGAAAGTTACCGTGTTTATACAAATAAGGAAGATTTCATTCTGCTCAAAGAAGAGTTAATTTCAACACAAGGAATCAAAAAAGATTCAACTTTTTATTGTCAATTAGGGTTAAAACCTACAACAATCCAGGTTCATTTACGTGTTGTTGAAGCAAAAACAGGAAAAGCGATACCATTGGCTACGACTAGTGTCACTGATTATGCAATTAGTAAAGATACTACAATGATTACGAATGATCTTGGCACCGTAACAATGAAAGTTGAAAGAAATAAATCATATTGGGCACATGCAGCGAAAAAGGGATATTTAGACGATGATATTGCATTTAACAGTTCTAATGAAAATGACAAAGTTATCGATCTTGAATTGCGTCTCCCTCCCATTGTAAAAGGAGATAAATTTAAATTGGAAAATATTTTTTACGACTTGAATAAATCTACATTGCGTCCTGAAAGTATGTTGGCACTTGATAAACTTGCCGATTTCTTAATCAAAAATGATCTGAAGATAGAATTGAGTTCACATACAGATGCTAGAGGAAGTGATGCTTATAACATGAAATTGTCTCAAGCTAGAGCTCAAAGTTGTGTGAATTATTTAATTACAAAAGGAGTTAAAAGTGTAAAAATCATTGCAAAAGGATATGGTGAAACACAATTATTAAACCGCTGCAAGAATAACGTAACATGTCCAGAGGAATTACATCAGGATAATCGTAGGACTGAAGTGAAAATACTTTAAGTTGAGTTACCAGTTATAAATTGCTAGTTACTAGTTATGTGATTAACAAAATACATTTGACAGCTTTGGCTTATATTTTTTATTAAATCAAATCTGAAAATCACAAAACCTTTTAACTTGTAATTCGCAATTAATAACTTACAACTAAATAAAAAAGACCCATGTAGCTGAGTTTTCTGAAGCTACAGAAAACAGGTTTAGGGTTGCCGACAATCGCTGTAATCTGCTGTAAGAACGAGTTCTATTTCCGATAAATCGAAATGCAGCCCGCCATTGCTTGCCTAAGACTTCCCTGATGGTCAAAATTGTAGAGCTTCAAGAATAAACTACATGGGCTCCGTCGAAACGAATAAGATTACTATACCAACTCTGTGGAAGAATCTGTGTTGTAAATATACAAATCCTTTCTTCGAATTAATTGCAATCTTTAAAAAAATTGTACCTTCGTTTCACTGATAAAATCAAAATAAAACATGGGCTTATTAAAGAAATTACTATATAAATTATTGAGCCAACGTGCCTATTTAAAAACACTTCATAGAAGTTTCTATTTACTCTATTCTTGTGGATTCTTAAAAAATGATTCGCGTTTCAAATACCATTACATGATAAAGCGACTCATCCAACCAGACTTTACCGTTGTTGATCTTGGAGCTAATTTGGGGTATTTTTCAAAAACTTTTGCTCGTTTAGCAAAAAATGGAAAACTTATCTCCATTGAACCAGTGCCTGTTTTTTATGACACACTTTCTTATTTCTTGAAAGGTTATTCAAATACTACAATTTACAATGTTGCACTAGGAACTGAAGAAGGTTCTATTACAATGGTTTTACCTGAATCAAATGGAATGATCAGAACTGGTTTGCCTCATATTGCAGAGTCTGAAGAAGAAAAACAATTACATGCTACACAAGAAGTCAAAATTGTAAAAGGAAGTAACTTATTGGCTGATTTAAAGAAAATAGATTACATCAAATGTGATATCGAAGGCTATGAACTTAATGTTTTTAAAGAAATAAAACCACTTATAGAAAAACACCTGCCCTTCGTGCAAATTGAATTGGCAGAGAAAAATTTAGATGAAATGTTAAGTCTATTTAATTCTTTAGGATATACGCAATTTGGAATCAAAGATTTTAAATTCATAAAGGAATCAGGAAAACAAGCTGAAGAAGGCGATTTCTTTTTTGTGCCCAATAATAGAATAGAACTGTTTGAAAAGAAGTTTATTAGTTATTAATTTTCATAATAATTTAAAATAACCTAAAACATTAAAATCTTCATCTAAAGTTTTTAGAAAATATTCAACTTGTTCAGAAGCTGATGTCATTTTGAGCTTACTTTTAGCAAATGGGATTCAATCTTCGTTAGCTGATTCAACTTCTGAATTAGAAGGAACCATTGTAGGAACGGACGTACAATCAAAATTTGAATTGCGTCTGGAAGAAAAAAGATTTTGAAGCTGCTGAAAACATTTCCTGTTTTGTTTATAATAAAATTCTTTGCTGAAATAGAAAAGCATTTGCATTAATTGTCACTTTTTAATTCTTTAATTTCTTTTTTCAATTCATCTATCTCCAGGTCTTTAGCACGAAATTTTTTATAACTGAAAATAAAAGAAAAGGCATAACCAACAACCATTGAGAAAATAATTAATAGGGTTAACGGCATTTTTGT
>JBEAUV010000146.1:0-7205 GCA_041161265.1 Bacteroidota bacterium
CTTTTATTGTTATTCAATACGGAGAAATTGAACGTTTCATAATACACGAATAAACGTGCAAGGTCAATCAATAATGCTATTGCGTTTGAAGTTCCAATAAACTCGTCTTTTGTTAAGCCTGATTTATTCAAGAAAGCAGATCGAAAGGCACCTTGATGTCCAGAAATTCCACCAAAAAAACCGCTTAATACACCACCAAATGGAATCCATTGCGGTTTGATTTTTAAGTTTGAGAAACGTGGATCCAAATCAAACCAAGCAAAAAAGATCATTAATGAACCAATTACGACTTTCAAAAGTGTGATTTCGATTACTTTATCTCCAATAGAATAGGAGTGAAGAGATTCTACGTTGCCAATTAATCCAAGAAAATAAGCGCCAACTGAAGCAAATATAACGGCCGGAAAACCAAATCGAAATAGAACAGGTAAATTTATGTGTTTGTAAACCAGGCCAAATTTGAAAAGGTTATTGGATAAATGAACAATAGCCGTAGCTCCAATTGCAACTGGAAGAGGAAAGAATATACTAAAAACAGGTAACATTAATGTTCCAAGTCCAAAGCCAGAGAAGAAGGTTAATCCCGCACCAATTAAGACTGTCAACGCAACAATGAAATACTCCATTTGAATTCTTTTTTACAAAAAAACATAAATTTCAACTAGCATTTGTCAGGTAAGCAGTATTTTCATCATCAAATTATAAAATATGATTGATTTCCGAAGTGATACTGTTACTAAACCATCAAAAGAAATGATGGATGCAATGTTTTCTGCACCAGTTGGTGATGATGTTTTTTCTGAAGATCCAACCATCAATGAATTGCAACAATTTGCGGCTGAAATGTTTGGAAAAGAAGATGCTTTGTTTTGCAGTTCAGGAACCCAAACCAATCAGATTGCAATCAATGTGCATGTGCAACCAGGAGCCGAAGTTATTTGTCACGAAGAAAGCCATATTTACAAATACGAAGGCGGAGGAATTGCTAAAAATTCAGGTGCTTCTGTAAGATTATTACAAGGAGATCGTGGGCGTTTGACAGTTGATTCAATTGCAAAATGGGTGAACCCGGATGATGTTCATTTTCCAACTACGCAATTGGTGAGTTTGGAAGACACAGCGAACAGAGGAGGAGGAGCAATTTATAATTTTGAGGAAATTCAAAAAATAAAAAAGTTTTGCGTTGCTAATAATTTACCGTTGCACCTTGACGGAGCGCGTTTAATGAATGCATTGGTAGAAACGAAAATTGATCCTAAAGTATACGCTGCTGAATTCGATTCCATTTCTTTGTGTTTATCCAAAGGATTAGGAGCGCCTGTCGGTTCAGTTTTGATTGGAACGAAAGATTTTATCAAGAAAGCAAGACGTGTCCGTAAAGTTTTTGGCGGTGGAATGCGTCAGGCAGGAATCATTGCAGCAGGCGGTTTATATGCCTTGAAAAACAATGTTGACCGTTTGTTGATCGACCATCAAAATGCACGACAATTAGAACAAACTTTGAATCAACTTAATTGGGTGAAAGAAGTGATTTCCGTTGAAACAAATATTGTTGTAGCAATTATAAACGATCCTTCTAAACGCGATGAAATCATTTCAAAATTAGCAGAACAAGGAATTCGAATAATGGCATTTGGAGAAGGTATGTTGCGTTTGGTAACACATTTAGATGTATCTTCGAATGAGATCGATCAAACTTGTGAAATTTTAAGGAAATTAAACGTTTAAGAATGAAACGAATGTTGTTTTTACTTCTTGGATTGACGCTTTTTGCTTGTACTCAAAAGAAGCCAAAGGTGATTAATATGAGTGATATTACGCCACATTCTGAACGAGATACAAATGGAAAAGAAAAAGGCGAAACATCAACGGTTATTGATTATGGTTTTAATATCAAAATTGCAGATGAAATAGGCATTCAAGTCATGGAAATAGATTCAATCACCGAACCCTTATTTCCTGATCGCTTTTCACCTAAAAAGATTAAAAAACTGAGTTTGCATTTGAAAAAGAATTCAATTTTTTATTGTCATTGGACTTTTAAAGATTCGATCCACACAAAAAATGCGTTGTACAATTGGATTGACTGTTATGGCTCAAATTGCAAATCCATTAAATATGGCCAAAAGATGAATTTTCAGAAAGACAATTTCATTTTACTTGAAAGTGATACGTCTTTGACTTATATTTCTTCACCATCAAAATTAATCGCAGATGATTGGTTGAAATACTTTGAATTGCAAACAGAAATTAAAGACTGGAAATTAATGATTTATCAAGGAACGAGAGGCAAGGCGACTTGGTATTCAGTAATCGAAGGAAAAAAAGAACCATTAATACTTACAAAATGAAAATAGTCAACAGAGGATACATCACAGTTAGACAAAACAAAGCTTTTTGGGATTGGGCAAATGAATTTGAATCCGACATGGAGTTTACAGTTGAAGACGATGTAGAACCGAATGTTTATCTTATCACTGAAGACTTTTTTGAAATTGAACCAATCATCGAACAAAACTTCAAGAAAATTTTCAAGAATGAATTATCGATGATTACGGAAGAAGAAACAGATTGGCCAGAAACACGCACCATGGAAGTTTTTTTGGAATGGTTCACAATTGAAGTGGGTTCAACTGTTTTTGATTTGGAAAAAAGCGATTTAAGAGTGGAGAAGGTGTGATAAATGAATTAATGTTGAAAAATATGAAATATACTTTGCTTTTTTCTTTTTCAATATTTATTTCAATTGGATTTTCACAAAATGAAATGCCAAAGTCTAAATATAAATTAGGAGTTAATATTGATTGTTTTGGAAGAATTTACAATCAATATGGTTGGACAAATCTTGGGCTATCTTTTTCACCTCTACTTTCTCTTACCAAACCAAAACATCAAATTGAAATTGGTCCACAAATACTTCCCGCATTTCCTGGAAATAATAAAGTCAAACAGTTTGGATTATTGACGAACTTTAAGTTTTTTCCTAATGGGTTTCAAAATAAAATCAATGCTTTTTTCAACGTTAGTGTTCCAATAAATTATTCTTTTTGTAACGATCAACAATCAATCGAAAACAATGTGTTTGATGCATTACAGTTAATTTCACTTAATGGAAATGTTCAGTTATATTCGATTAATGTTCAACTTGGGTATGGCGTCTCATTCAAACTGGGCAATAAATGTTATTTAGGATCAACCTTTTCCTTATGTTATGGGAATGGTTTGAGAATACTCAAGAGTTATGATGCTTCAAATACTTTCGTTTCAAAAAGGATTAATAATGTCATGTCTTTTTACGCAACTTTGGGACTTAATATTGGTTTCAGATTTTAAGATGTATTAGGATGAATATCCAAAAAAAAAATAAGGTATTTTTTTCGATTTAAAATCAATATGGTTTTGAACCTTTTAGCCTCAGTATTGTTCTATTAAAAAAGGAATAATATGAAAACGTTTTTATACATATTGATTGGGCTTACCCTAGTTTTCTTTGTAACACAAGCATTTATGGTAAGAAGCACCAGTAAAACTGAACAACATAAATATTCAGTTATAAAAACATATGATAATTTTGAGGTGAGAAGATATGCTAAGGCATTATTTTCAACTGTAAAATTGAATGAGAAATCATATGACGAAGTTTCAGGTAAAGGGTTTCGTGTTTTAGCTGGTTATATTTTTGGAGGCAATGAAAGCAATGAAAAAATTGCGATGACTTCTCCTGTAGCTATGGAAATAGGTGATTCATCGAAAATGTCATTTATGGTTCCAACAGGTTATTCCATGGAAAACTTACCAAAACCAACTGATAGTAAAATTTATTTTGAGGTTAAAGAAGAAGCAATTATGGCTTCAATTGAATTTGGAGGTTGGGCCAGTGATGAGAAAATTGAAGAGTATAAAAAGAAATTAATCGCCGAGTTGGAAAAAGAACAAATTCAATACAAAGGAAGTTTCACTTATCTAGGGTATAATCCCCCATATGAAGTATTCAATAGAAAAAATGAAATTGTTGTGGAGCTTTTGAATTATAAATAGTTAGTTACAAATTTTCTTAATTCTACCATTGATATCAAACGACAGTCAAATGAGGACATCGAGCGTTAGTCGAGATGCCGAATTACTCAACACCGCTCTACCAAATTTGAATTAAAATATTGCTGATCCAAGGAAACATCTTCCGTTACCCAATCGGGTTTTTCAAAAGTTTCATCTTCAGATGTCAATTCAATCTCTGCAATCATCAATCCTTCGAGTTTCCCATGAAATTCATCTACTTCCCAAAGGTGATTCCCAATACTAATTTCAAAACGGTGTTTTTCGATGATTTTATCAGCAAATTGTTCAATCAATTCATTTGCTTCGTTTAAAGGAATCTCATATTCAAATTCACTTCTAGAAATACCTACGGTCGGACCTTTAATCGTTAGAAATCCCTTTTCACCCTTTACACGAACGCGAATTGTTTTTTCAGGAGTTCGAACTAAATACGCTTGAACAATTCTTTTTGGTGTTGGCTTGTTGACCAATTCCCATTTTGGTTTGTTGACTAAAAATTTACGTTCTATTTCCATTTTATCCAAACCCTCCAACAAATCCAAGTTTCGTTTTCATACTTTTTCCTTTTCTTTTGGAAATTAAAAAAAGGCTGATATTAATTGTGTTTTCAGGGGTTGTTATTTGGAAGTTCACGTCCCAATTATCGTTACTTTCTTCATTTTCGATACTGGATATGGTCATTCCTGTGATTGTTTTGTAATCAATCGTAATATATTCTTCTGAATCATTACTGAAACCAGACAACAATTCATTAATAAATTGATCTTTATTTCCTTTTAGTAATTTACCCAATTGCTGTTTTTTATAATAAGTATCAATGTGTTTTATTATTTCATCTTCATTATGACTAATGACTGCATCTTTGAAGGTTACTGAAAAAATTCGGGCATCTTCTATTGTTCTTAATTGACCAAAAGAAAATGTATTCAATGAAATAAAGAAAAAGATAACTAATGGTTTCATACGCTTAATTTAAAAGGTTCGATTCCAAACATACTCCCAATCTTTTATTGCTTCAAATTTTTGTTGAGCTATTTTATTGGACGGATGGGTTAAAACAGATTCAACAGAAACTGCTTTCAATTCTGGTGCTAAATTGTTGCGAACAAAGATGAAATTGAATCCTAATTCATTGCAACCAACTAATTTATACCCTAAATGATTTGCCAAATTTGTCATAGCAACTGGAGAAGCACCGTGATAGTCGATTTGTTTCCCTGGGTAGAAATAGTCTGCATCATACGGCACAACAACATCGTTCATTCCAAACTCATTGTGCGTTTCAATAATTACTACTTGAGGATTGATACAGTTAATAGCTTCCCAAACCCAATAATCGTTTCCGTCAATATCAATCGACATCATTCCAATTTCACCAGCCAATCCGCCTTTAGTAATTAATTCATTGATGTTTTCACGCGTAATCATTGAATTCAAAAAGGTAGGCTGTGGTATATTTGGATTTCCCCACTTCTTATAAAAATACTGACCTCTCTCGATTGCTTGTTTGTTTCCGTCAATGAATAAACCTGTCCAATCGTGGTGAAAATGCAAGTTGGCAGAATTACTGTTGACACCATCATCTGAACCAAATTCCAAGAAAATCTTTACCGGATTTTCTATCATCGACAAGGTATACAGCAACAATCCATCTTCTTCGAATTGAGAAAAGTTTTTGAATCCCGTCATTGAGAAGTTGGGGATTACACCAGTTTTTTTGGCAAGTTTGTAGCTTTTAACTAGATCGTTTTGTCTTTTTTGCTCCGTTTTAGAAAAGCGTTCTCGAATTTTAAACCGTAGAAAATGTTTTTTAAGAAAGTGCTTTAATACTGGGTGCATAACGCGAAGTTAATCTTCTGTCAATTATTTCATACTATTTTCAACTCAAATTGTATATTTTTTTTCGCTTCTGAGTTCTTTCTGTTAACTTCGTCCGAATGAATATCTTTCTGACTTACGATTATGAATTGTTCTTTGGGAAATCTGCGGGTTCTGTGGATAAATGCATGATTGAACCTACGAATGAATTACTTAAAATCGCGAAAGAATTTAACGTCAAAATGACCTTTTTTGTAGATATTGGTTATTTGATCAAATTGAAAGAATTTCTTCCTACTTATCCAGAATTGCAACTTGATGATTCTAAAGTTAGAAAGCAGTTAATTCAAATCTTAGAAGAAGGTCACGATATTCAGTTACACATTCATCCGCATTGGGAGAAATCCTATTATGAAGATGGAAAATGGGTTTTTGTCACTGAAAACGCATACAAATTAGCAGATTTCGATCAAGAGGAAATTAAACGAATCGTTGTTTCTTACAAGACCTTTTTAGATGAAATTGTAGGTTATAAAACCACTACATTTAGAGCTGGAGGTTGGTGCATTCAACCGTTTCATAAATTAAAAGCAGTTTTTGAAGAAGTAGGAATAAAATACGATTCAAGTGTTTTTACGGGAGGAAGTTTTTCTTCTTCAGATTATTCGTTTGATTTCACGAAAGCTCCAAAAAAATCACATTATTCTTTTGAGGATGATGAATGCCAAGAAGTTGAAAATGGACCTTTTATAGAATATCCAATTAGTTCACGAAGATATTCTCCACTTTTTTATTGGCGCTTATATATTTTAGGAAGATTATTTCCATCACAACATAAAATGATTGGTGATGGAGATTTTTTAGCTCAACCTGGACGCAAGCAATCTGTGCTTACAAATTTTACATGGAATCACATTAGCACAGACGGATATTATGCCTCAAAATTGGAAGAGACACTGAATTCCTTTGAGCAAAATAATACAGAAGATTTGGTTGTTATTGGTCACCCAAAAGGAATGACATTGTTTTCGCTAAAAGCGACGAAGAAATTTATCTCAAAAGCACATACCAAACATGTGTTTCGAACGTTTAAAGAATTGATTTGAAAATTATCCAACGAGAACATATTGATACAAAAAAATGGGATGCACTAGTTTCCTCTTCTTCTGACAATGCAGTGTTTTCTTTGTCAACTTATTTGGATGCCGTAGCAGAAAATTGGTGTGTTTTAACGGATGATGAATATTCAAAAGGAATCGCATTGCCATTTACTGTTCGCATAGGGATAAAAGTAATTTACACACCTATTTTTGTGCGTTATTTAGAAT
>JBEAUV010000147.1:0-7152 GCA_041161265.1 Bacteroidota bacterium
CTTCAGAATTAACAATCAGTTTTGGTGAGCCGCATACGATAGAAGATGTAAAAACAATTCTTTCAATCTTTGCTACTGCAACAGGAAAATCTGCTGGAACAGTTAGCCAAGATGCGAAGCTTAATTTAGCCTCAACTGTTTTAAGAACAGATGCTGTTTTTTCTCATCCTACATTTAACAGTCATCATTCTGAATCTAAAATGATGCGTTATTTGAAACGTTTGGAGAACAAGGATCTTTCTTTAGTTCACAGTATGATTGCATTGGGTTCATGTACAATGAAATTAAATGCAGCATCTGAATTAATGCCAATCACCAATCCTCAGTTTGCAAACATGCATCCATTTGCTCCGTTAAATCAGGCAGCTGGATACCAAGAAATGTTCCGTGAATTGGAAAAAGATTTGTGTGAATGTACAGGATTTGCAGCAATGTCTTTGCAACCAAACTCTGGAGCACAAGGTGAATACGCTGGATTAATGGTCATCAAAGCATACCATGAATCTCGTGGAGATCACCAAAGAAAAGTGATGATTATTCCATCATCTGCGCACGGTACAAACCCAGCTTCTGCTGTTATGGCTGGATTTGAAGTAGTTGTAACTGGTTGTGATGATAATGGAAATATTGATATTCCAGAAATGGCGCGAGTTGCTGCAGAATACAAAGATACATTAGCAGGTTTGATGGTAACGTATCCTTCGACTCACGGTGTATATGAAGAAGGTATTCGTGAAATCACTTCTATTATTCATGACAACGGAGGACAAGTATACATGGACGGAGCAAACATGAATGCACAAGTTGGATTAACAAATCCAGGAAATATTGGTGCTGACGTTTGTCACTTGAACTTACACAAAACATTTGCTATTCCCCACGGTGGTGGTGGACCTGGAATGGGACCAATTGGTGTTGCGGCACATTTAGCACCATTTTTACCAGGAAGCAAAATGCTAGAAGCTGGCGGAAGTCAAGCAATTCATGCTGTTTCTTCAGCGCCTTATGGTAGTGCATTGATATTATTGATTTCTTTCGGTTACATCAAAATGCTTGGTGCAATTGGTTTAAGAGAATCAACTGAAATTGCAATATTAAATGCCAATTATATCGCTGCTTCATTGAAAGGTGATTACGATATTTTGTATACAGGTAAAAACGGAACAGTCGCACACGAATTAATCTTAGATTGTCGAGAGATCAAGAAAACTTCTGAAGTGGAAGCAGGTGATATCGCTAAACGATTAATCGATTATGGATTCCACGCTCCTACTGTTTCTTTCCCAGTTGCAGGAACGTTGATGATTGAACCAACAGAATCAGAAGACAAAGAAGAATTAGACCGTTTCATTTTAGCAATGCAATCAATTCGTAAAGAGATTGCTGCTATTGAAAACGGAAAAGCGGACAAAGAAAATAACTTATTGAAAAATGCACCTCACACAGCTGATTGCATCATCAATAAAGAATGGAATTACCCTTATTCTCCTCAAGAAGCAACGTACCCTGTTGCTTATTTGAAAGAATTCAAATACTGGGTTCCAGTTCGAAGAGTTGACAATGCGTATGGAGATCGAAACTTAGTTTGTTCTTGTCCAAGTGTTGAAAGTTACAAGAATGTTGTGGCTTAATTAAGCTAAAAATCAGATTTAAAAATCCTCTTCGATTTCGAAGGGGATTTTTTTGTGCAACTATTTTAGATAGAAAATGCTCTGTCAATATATTTAGGAACTTATTAAATCTATTTCCGTTTCAAAGTCCAAGTACCAGTTAGTACTTTGTTTGTTTCTCCATAATCTGCTGCATTTGTCCATTGAAAAGTAAAAGTACCTTCTTCAACTGTGTATTTTCGCCATTTCCTACCATAAGAACCATACATATCCATTACTCCTTGTATATCTACATTTTGCCCAGCAGCAAAACTTGCATTTGCACATGGTGCATGAAAATAACTTATTCCAGCCAAATAATCTGCTTCGGTTTTTAAAAAAGACATTCCCCAAATTTCAGTAGTGTAAAATTGTGCTTCTACATAAATTATTTTACCAGCGGATTCGGAAGCTAAAACTTGTTCAGCTGTTGAACTCTTATATTTTTTAGACTTTTCATACACAAGACATTCTGTTGTAATTCTCTCTCCCGTGTTAAACGAAAAAGTAAGGTTATAGACCTCTTTTCCAACTTCTTTAGTACAATTAGTAAAAAGTAGTATTACAAAAAATAATAGTGTTAATTTTTTCATTATTCAATATAACTTAAAGTGATTTTATTTGAATAACCCAAAGTATCATCAGAAATCAAATAAACAATTAGCTCCGTTGATGAGATTGAAAAATCTGTGATTGTGAATGCTACTAATTCTGAATTAATTAAGTAATCCGCGTGTTTTTTTGATAGCCAAAATTTCTTGTTAAATATTGAGCCATTTAAGTGTTCAATAAACATAAATAGACTTTTGTCTTTGTATAATACTCGTGGCCCAAGCATACTATAATATAGTGTGTCTGTATTTCCATTGGGATAAAGTCTTTCGTCGACAACATTATAGTACCCAGTTTTCATTTCTGGGTATTTTTCTTTTTTGTTGCAAGAAAACAACAAGAGAAACACAAAAAGCAAACTAATTTTTAACGATTTTAACCACATATTTCACATTGTTTATGTCAATAAGTTCTAACCAATACATCCCTTTGGTTAATTCAATAATAGAATGAGATTGTTCAGTTTATCATTTCTATTCTTGAGTTTTAAATAATTGAAATATAATCAAATTACTTGAATTTCGCGACTTAAAAGAATAATCAAAAACGTAATCATAACACTCTTTTTACACTATTTCTTGTTTATTAAAATTACTTCTCTAACTTTGTCCCAATGAAAATGACGCAGAAATATTATTTCAATTGCATTCAATGGCGACACCAAAGTCGCTTTAGCGTCATGATGATGGCTTGCTAAAAAGTAAGCTTTGAGTTACTATTCTCTTTGAAAAATAGAACAATCCAATTTTTTAAGTTTTACCGAATATCCATTGTCATGGAAACATTGATCTTACAAGAAGATGGTGTATCAACAGTTGAATACACTCAAAATGAACTTTTGCAACGTATTGCTTATTTAGAGGCAAAATCTGCTGAAATGCAAGAAAGCATTCGCTATGCTGGCAGTTTACAGCATTCAATTCTTCCAAATCAACGCGTGCTACAGAATATTTTTAATGATGCTTTTGTGTTTTTTCAACCGAAAGATGTTGTAAGTGGTGACTTTTATTGGACGTTTCAACACAACGATGATGTCTATTTTGCGGTTGGTGATTGTACAGGTCACGGAGTTCCTGGTGCTTTAGTAAATATCGCTGGTACAACATTATTGCGACAAATAATTCGTTTGGATGGAGTTTCAGATCCAGCGCTCATCATGCGAATATTGGATTACGAATTGGTAAGTTTATTCAACGATAACTTGACGGAAGGAACACGAAAAGACGGCATGGATATCGTTTTTTGTAAGTTCAATTTGCACAATAAAACAGGTTCTTTTTGTGGTGCAGGAAGACCTTTAATATTGGTGCGCGATAGTGAATTGGTGGAATTCAAAAAAGGTCCTGATGCAATTGGTTATAGTTCTGCTGGTGAAAAGAATTTCGAGACAATTCATTTTTCATTGGTTGAAGGGGATCAATTTTACTTGTTTACCGATGGCTACACTGATCAATTCGGAGGTGATAACGTTAAGAAATTCAATAGAAAACGATTCAGAAATTTATTGCAATCGCTAGATGGTTTTGCCTTTGACAAACAGAAAAAAGAACTCGAAATGTCGTTTAACAATTGGAAAGGAAACCAAGAGCAAATTGATGATGTTTGTTTGATAGGGGTCAAAATATAAATCATTATGCATAATTTAGTTTTACCTATTTTTAAAGAAAAATTCGATGAAGAACCTATTATTTATTATTGCAAGTAGTTTTAGTTTGTCCGGAATAACTCAAACTGTTATTCATTGGGAACCTGAAATTTTCGTGACTGACGCAACAACCTTTGGAAATACGCGTCCAAGAATAACGTTGGCAGCGAATGATATACCAGTGGTGATTTTTGGAAAAAGTTCGACAGGATTATTGTATACTGCAAGGCTGAATGGTTCAAGCTTCGATACTCCAGTGACACTTCTTCCAGGTACCGTTTCAAGTTATTTAACGACTTGGACAGGACCAGATATTGCTTCCAAAGGTGATACTGTAATTGCTGTTTTCAAAGCAATGACAATGGATGACGGAAAAGTGTATGCTGTTCGGTCAATTAATGGAGGAATTACATTTTCAGATACAATCAGAGTTGATAACCATGATTCGGGTCTTGCTTGGATGCCTTCTTTGGATATGGACGAAAATGGGAATCCGTCTATTGTTTACATGGCTCATGATGCATCAATGACAAACCCAAGATATAATGTTGTTCATTCCATCGATCAAGGAATTACTTATCAACCTGAAATGGAAATTACACTTTCCATTCCAGAAGAAGCCTGTGATTGTTGTCCTGCGGAATATGTAATTGACGGCTCACAACATGCGTTATTGTATAGAAACAACGATGTCAACATCCGTGATATTTATGCCGTTTACTCTAATGACGATGGGATGACTTTTCCAGAATATGCAAATGTCGAAGAATTGAATTGGTTCGTAAATTCTTGTCCATCATCTGGACCGCATGGAATGTTTAATAATGGGAAGTTAATTACTGTTTCTGCGAGTCGAGCTTCTGGTCAATATCGTGCTTATATTTCAGAAACATCTACAAGTCCTTCGCTTGCCATTCAATCAATTACAATGATGACACCACCAACAAACGTGAATGGTTCTCAAAATTACCCTAGGATTACTGGTGTTAATGACACAATCGTTATGGTTTGGCAAGAAGCAGAAACATCAAATACTGAAATTTACGCTGGAATTACAACTACAGGAACAATTAGTGAAATTATAAATTCGAAGTCACTTGTGAATGACTCAGTGCAAGGAGCACAAACTAATCCAGATATTGTTTATGCAAATGGAAAAGTTCATTGTGTGTTCCAAGATGGAACTAGTGGGAAAGTGATTTACAAAAGAGGAATTATTGGAACCCTTTCAACGAATGCCTTGAACTCAATTCCAATTACAATTTATCCAAACCCATCTAAAACAGGTGTTTTTTATATTAATTCATCAGCTGAAACGTTGAATAACACTTCGGTCACAAATGCCATTGGACAGAAATGTGACTTTAAAATTGTTAAAGATGGAACTCAATCGATACTTATTTTAGACAAAGCAACTAAAGGAGAATACTTTCTTTCATTTGAAATCAATGGCTTGAAAGAAACAAGAGTTCTAATTGTAGAATAATGAAGAAATCGATCGTCCTTTTGCACGGTGCTTTGGGTTCATCCAAACAATTGGATCCGTTAAAAGAAAAAATGCACGAATCATTTGATGTTTATTCGTTCAATTTTGAAGGACATGGAGGCCGACCGACTGATTCTGATTTTTCAATTGCACTTTTTGTTCAAAATACCTTAGATTTTTTGAAAGAAAACAACTTGGTCAATTGTTCCTTTTTCGGATATAGCATGGGAGGATATGTGGCATTAAAATTAGCGCAAATTCATCCTGAAAAAGTTGAAGAAATCATCACTTACGGAACAAAATTCGATTGGACAATTGAAAAAGCTGAGAAAGAAGTTCGCATGTTGAACCCAGAAAAAATCGAAGAAAAGATTCCTCGTTATGCAGATTTTCTAAAACAATTACACCAACCTTTAGATTGGAAAACAGTTATGAATCAAACTGCTAAAATGATGACTACTTTAGGAGAAAATCCTTCACTTAAGGAAGAAGATCTAAAATCTATCACAACAAAAACGACAATTTGTGTTGGGTCTAACGATCAAATGATCACCATTGAAGAATCTGAAAAAGCAGCGAATTTACTTTTAAATGGTGAACTTCATGTTTTTGAGGGTTTCGAACATCCTATCGAAAAGGTTGATGTAAATGAATTGGCTAATTTAATAATCTAATTAACGCAAAAAGGCTCCTTCAATTCGGAGCCTTTTTACATATTACATTTCTATACTTAATCCTTCTTTACAAATTCTTCAAAAGGCTTTAATACAACATAAGTAAAACCTGCCTTTCCTGTGGCTGTTTTGTATTTACCAATTTGAGCATCTTTGATTAATTGATATTTCTTTTTCGCATCAGCCAATTTATCTTGTAACATTTTCATAGTTTCCAATTGAGAAGTGGAAGGCCCACCATAATAAGAACCAATCGTGCTGTATAAATCCCCTATTTTTTCTCTCAATTGAGGTTCTCCTGTTCCAACATAATTATCGCCTTTTGTTACCACTAAAACATCCTTTAATGCATTCAGATCTGTATTCAATTTCAATGCTTGCTTTTTTAAACTTACATTTTCTTTCATTACTTTCTCTGAATGAAGAATGTACTCATCCATTTCATAAACCAAGTATGCCAACTCTTCAGTCATGTCATAAAACGTTTTTGTTGTAGCTTCCTGAAGCTTTCTTTCGTCAAGCGTAAACACCGTTTT
The DNA here is from genome assembly GCA_041161265.1 of Bacteroidota bacterium. Classification (GTDB taxonomy): domain Bacteria; phylum Bacteroidota; class Bacteroidia; order Flavobacteriales_D; family Crocinitomicaceae; genus M0103. Next base: position 6,603 of record JBEAUV010000147.1, read on the forward strand.
TGAAGGATAACTTAAATCCAATTTGGTTTCAAATTTGTCCGATCCTTTTGTGATCACTACTTTATATTTGCCAGCCGTCACACGAGGAGAAAACATAGAACTACCTGAAATTGTCTTACCTGCAGCAACTTTTGGAGCCATTGAATTACATCCCCACTCCACAATATTGATTCCCTTTTGTTTACCTGGAGAAATAGTTGTGACCCATTTGTCATTGCTGTCATAAACATCTAAACTCATTTTTCCAAACGTATGTCTTTTGGATAAATAATATTTAATTTGTGCAGATGAAGATGGGTTTGAACCTATGAATTGAGTTTCTGTACTCGCTCCACCGAATGTACTAGTCTCATCCATTTCATATGTTTTGGACGGGAAAAAATAAAGCGGTTTAGCCAATACTTCAGCATTCAAATCACGCAAAGGGCTAATGTCATCAATAATAATGATTCCTCGACCATGTGTTCCCAAGATCAAATCATTTGTCTTTGGATGTAATTCAATGTAATGAACTGCAGCAGCAGGAACCCCATTTGTAAATTTAGACCAA
>JBEAUV010000148.1:0-7124 GCA_041161265.1 Bacteroidota bacterium
CACTACTTCTTTGATGAAAAAAGCGTTGAATGAGCTTAATCTTCATTCAAATCAGCTCGCATTATTTAATAAAATACATTCAGATCAAACGATTGATAATCAAATTCAGAAATTCGAATCTCCAGAAATTGAATCTTTTTTTAACCTGAATCTTAATGAAAGTCAACAAAAGGCTGTAAAACACATCCAGAATTTTGAAGAAATACTAATCATTCACGGTCCTCCTGGCACGGGTAAAACAACAACTCTTATTGAAGCAATTCTTCAGTTGGTGAAAAAGGGTGAGAAAATACTCGTTTCCGCGCCAAGTAATACTGCTGTTGATAACATCGCTTCAGGATTAATTGATAAAAACATCAATTTCATTCGAGTTGGCAATAACACCAAAGTAAATGCTCAGATATTTCCTTTTACACCTGAAGGAAAACTAAAAGACAGCAAACAAGAAAAAGAAATTAAAAAACTTAAAATTAGAGCGGTTGAATTTCGGAAAATGGCCAATCAATACAAACGTCGTTTTGGAAAAGAAGAACGTGAACAACGAAATCTATTAATCAAAGAAGTTAAAAGTATTCGCAAAGAAATTAAAGATATTCAAAATTATAATGAAGAAAAACTCTTTGAAAATGCGCGTGTGATTCTCGGGACTCCAATTGGATTGATGGATGGACAAGTACAAAAACTAGAATACCAAACGTTAATTATTGATGAAGCTGGTCAATGTTTAGAACCACTTGCTTGGTGCATCATTCCACTAGCAGATAAAGTAATTTTGGCGGGCGATCATTTACAATTACCTCCAACAATACTTTCTGATAAAGCCGCGCAATTAGGTTTGCGTCATTCAATTTTAGAAGTATGTTTTTTAAAAATCGCACACGTATATTTGTTGGATACTCAATATCGTATGCGAGAAGCAATCGCGCAATTTTCCAACGACTATTTTTATGATGGGAAATTAAAAACACCTGATCATCTTTTAAACACAGGGGAACACATAACTTTTTATGACACTGCAGGCGCAGGATTTGACGAAGAACGAGGACCAGATGGAAATAGTTTGATGAATAAAGGTGAAATTGACGTTATCTTGAAAATCATTGAAAAAGAAAATTTACAATTGAATCAAACAGCTCTTATTTCGCCATATGCTGGTCAAGTTACTTTAGCAAAAGAAGTTTTGAATGCACCAATACGAATTAGTACGATTGACAGTTTTCAAGGGCAAGAAGAAGAGAATGTCATTATTTCTCTTGTTCGTTCCAACAATGAAGGCGTTATTGGTTTTTTGAAAGATTATAGGAGAATGAATGTTGCTATGACACGGGCGAAAGAAAAACTAATCATAATTGGTGATAGCTCTACCTTGGCAAAGGATGCATATTATGCCGCATTTATTGATTACGTAGAGAAAATCAATGCGTATAAAAGCGTTTGGGAAATCATCTGATTTCTCTAAAAAAGAAAATTTTCCATTTTTGGGATTAAACCCACCTTTACAAATCACTCAATTAGCTGATATTTAATTAATTAAATAATTGGCATTATTTTCATGACATGGATGATGAACTTTAAAACACTTGCATCATGGAAAATAAATACCATTTAGTGATTCTTGATGACGATCTATTTTACGGTAATTTAGTAAAATACTTTTTACAAAATCAAGGTTATTCAGACGTCTCTTTTTTCGAAGATGAATCCACTTGTTTAAATTATGTGTCAATTCAACCTACATTATATATAATAGATCATTTTTTAAAACAAAAAACTGGATTGATTATGATGCAAGAGATTTGTGAAAAAAATCCAAATGCATTTTTCATATATTTATCAAATCAAGAATCTTCTGGAGTTGCTATCAAAGCAATGAAATTAGGAGTAATAGACTATGTTCAAAAGGATAAAAATTCATTCTTCCATTTATTAAATGTTGTCAATTTATTCTTTGGAGAAAAATCCATCAATCATGAATTTTCAAAAAAACTATCTTGAATTAGATGCTTTAAAAAGTTCATTATTGGATTAAATTTAATTGGTTTGTGATCAATGTACATATACTTCGTATTTCTTCAATCGTATTAAATGAGTGAATACAAATTCTTATTCCTTCTTCTCCTATTTTCACCGTTGGTCTGTAAATTGGCTTAACAGCAAATTGATTTTTCAAAAGTAACTCAGTTAAATTCTTTGTTCTTTCAACATCTCCAATTCGGATCATTTGTATAGGGGAATAAACATTAGACACACTTGATTTCAAGTTAATTAAATTTCGAAATTTCTTAATATTATGCTGCAGTTTATTTCTTTCCGTATTTGAGCTTGATTGTAATATAACTTGTTCAATTCGATTATACGAATCTGGCGGTAATGCTGTAGTATATATAAATGATCGTGCAAAATTAATTAAGAAATCCTTTAATTCTTGACTTCCTAAAATTGCTGCACCATGAGCCCCATATGCTTTTCCGAATGTAATTATTCGTGCAAAAATTTTATTGCTCAATCCTAAATCTTGAACAATTCCTTTCCCATTTTGCCCCATAATCCCGCAGGCATGAGCTTCATCAACAATTAAATAGGCTCCGAAATTATTCGCCAATTCAAAAATTTCTTCAATTGGGGCAAGATCTCCATCCATAGAATATAGACTTTCAATTGCAATGTAAATCGTCCCTTTTGAAAGATTGATTTTATCTTCTAAATCTATCAGCGAATTATGCTCAAAGGAATACGAATTTGCAAAAGACAAACGTATTCCATCCCTTACACTAGCATGAATTTTTTCATCGTATAGTATTGTATCTCCACGTTGAGGAACTGAACTGAAAAAGCCAATATTTGCGTCGTATCCAGAATTAAAAATCAAGGTAGCATCTGAGTTAAAATAATCTGCGAGAAAGGACTCACATCTCTCTGCTTCTCTTGATTGACCTGAAATCAATCTTGATCCAGTGCTCCCATATTGATTAGAATTTTTCGGCGTTTCAATTTTTGACAAACCCAAATAATCGTTTGAACAGAAATCAATCATTCCTTCAAAAAAAGAAAGGGAACGAAATGTCCCCTCTTGTTTTCTTTTATTCAATTTATCTATCAGCTTAGAATCCATTTAATTCAATCAACTTTGATTTTATGAAGTCACTTTTGCTGCTTCCAATTCAGCTGCTCTAATTGCTTCTTTTCTCTTTCGTTCTATAATTATTTCGTCTGGAATGGTAACTGGTTTTTCTCCATCTGCAAAGGACGCTTTTGGCAGTAAACCTAGAATTTCAAACATTTCTTTGTCTTCATTAAATTCAGGATTAGGAGTTGTCAATAACTTATCTCCTGCAAAGATAGATCCTGCACCAGCTAAAAAGCACAATGCTTGACCTTCCATATTCATTTTTGTTCTACCAGCTGATAAACGAACAACGGTTTCTGGAAATACGATTCTAGTAGTTGCCACCATTCGAATCATTTCCCATTGTTCAATTGGTTTTTGATCTTCTAAAGGAGTTCCCTCCACAGCTACTAACGCATTGATTGGAATAGATTCAGGTGGGTTTTCCATTTTCATGTAACTCATCAATAGACCAATACGATCTTCTACAGCCTCACCCATTCCTATAATTCCGCCAGAACAAACAGTTATTCCAGCTTTTCTTGCGTTATCGATAGTGTTTAATCTGTCCTCATATTCTCTTGTAGAAATGACATCTCCATAAAATTCTGGTGACGAATCTAAATTATGATTATAAGCAAATAAGCCAGCTTGTTTCAATCTGACGGCTTGTTTTTCATTCATCATACCTAAGGTACAGCAAACTTCCATGTCCAAATCATTCACAGCTTGAACCATTTCAATAACGTTGTCAAAATCTTTGTTATCGCGCACTTCTCTCCAAGCAGCTCCCATACATAAGCGAGAGGACCCATTTGATTTAGCATTTTTTGCTTGTTCAATTACGGATTCAACTGACATTAGTTTTTGTGCTTCAACATCCGTGTGATATCTTGCAGCTTGTGGACAATAACCACAATCTTCTGAGCATCCACCCGTTTTTATACTCAACAAAGAAGACATTTGAACTTCCCGAGGATTATGATATTGACGGTGAATGGTAGCAGCTTCAAAAACCAATTCTAACAATGGTTTATTGTGCAATTCAATTAAACTTTCTTTTGTTTGATATGCTGGATTTACTTTCATAATGTGCGAAATAGATTTACAAATATAAGGAATCTATTACCATTGAAAGAAAATAGAAATCGAAAAAAATAATAAGATTAATTGGCTTTAAAGCGAATTCGTATTTGGTTTATCAAGTAAACATACTGCATATGCCTTAATAGCTTTACGTTCGCCAAAAGAATCAACTTTTTCGTGGGTAGTAGCTTTAATAGAAACTCTATCTTCAGTGATGTGTAAAAGGGTAGAAATTATCGATTGCATTTCTGGAATATGCGGATTTAATTTTGGTTTTTCTAAAATCACTGTACAGTCCAAGTTGACAACTTTAAATCCCTTCTTTGAAATTAGGTTAAATACATCTGACAATAATATTTTAGAATCTATTCCTTTAAATTTTGGATCTGTATCAGAAAAATGAAAACCGATGTCTCTTAAATTAGCTGCTCCCAAAAGTGCATCGCAAATAGCGTGTAATAAAACATCTGCATCAGAATGACCGACTGCTCCAAGATCGGAATCTATTTTTATTCCTCCAATAAATAACTCATGCGTAACGGACAGTTGATGAACATCAACTCCGAATCCAATGCGGATATTCATTTATTCTGGTTTATCATCGCCAGTAGACGTTTCGTTCTTAGAACCTAAAGTCATTCGGAGCGTAAAACGAAGTGTATTTGCTAATGGACTTTGTTTGCCATTCACAGCGGCCAAATATGAAATATCAACACCAAACATATTATATTTCAAACCAACACCAAAATTAAAATATTGACGATTTCCTTTGTTCCTGTTTTCATAAAAATAACCCCCTCGAATCGCTAAAACATTATTATACCAATATTCAAGACCAGCAGCAATATTTATTTCAGTTAATTCTTCTTTGAATCGAGATCCTTTTGTAACTTCAAATGAACCATCAGAATTTTGAACATAATTTCCTGCATCATCTACAACTGGTGCTCCTGGAGCATCGTAAAAGGACTGTAGCATACCAGAAATAACACCCACATTATCGTCTTTACCAGAAATCATAGTCGGTTTAGTATCAGTTCCTATAAAATCATAATAAGCGGGAGTTGGGACCAACAATCTTTGTAAATCAAGGGAGAAAACAAGGCTATTGTATTTGTCAAATTGTGCTAAGAATGAGTTACCAATTTTCAAATTCATTGGTAAAAAATCTCTAGACGCAAGCTCAGAATACGCAATTTTATTTCCAATATTATTAATTGTGGTTGCAAATGTATAGACCCCATTTAATCCTCCAATTTTTGCTTCATCATTATAATACGTAAATGATAAATCTGCTGCACCAGCTACACCTGCTTTTGTATTAACACCAGCAACAGTTAATCCTCCCGTCAAATTTGAATAAGCGAATTTTCCATTTAATCCAACACTCATTTTGTCACTCAAACGAAAGGCATAACCTCCTGTTAACTCAAATTCACTCGGTTTATCGTCTCGAATAACATTACCACTTGCATCTGTGAATGTTATTTCTCCCAAACTAAAATAGCGCAAAGCACCACAAACAGCATTTCGATCATTTATCTTGTAATATCCAGACAAATAAGATAAGTGCATATCATTTGTTAATTGTCGTAACCAAGGAGTATAAGACACGCTAATTTCAGATTTTGTTTTTGCGAAATTTAAAATTGAAGTGTTCCAATAAACAGAATTAGAATTTGCACTCAATGCTGTCCCAGCATCACCCATTCCACCCGCTCTAGAATCAGGCGTTATTGCCATGAAAGGAACAGCTGTTGTAATTGTATTTAATTGCAAATCACCTTGAGTAACTCCACTACCAGTCGGTTGTGCATGAGAAATTAAAGGCAATAAAAACAAGCAAACACAAATAAATACTTTATACATCATAATTTCAAATCAAATTCGATTGACAAATATACGTAAACCTTACACCTTTATTGTATAGTTTACTTTAATAATACTAATTTTTCTGTTTTCTCAGCTATTTTTCCATCTGGAGATTTTACACTTAATGAATAAATGTAAACACCTTTAGCTAATTGATCCTCAAAATCATCCCTACCATCCCAAGGAATTCCTGAAGATCTAAATCCTTCAGTGTGAACTAACTGATTTATTGTTTTGACCAATCTACCTGAAACGGTAAAAATTTGAATCTGAACTTCAAGTTGAGCACATGCTTGATTGTGTTCAAAATAAAAATCAGTATGCGTTGTAAATGGATTTGGATAATTTAAGACATGATCTAATTCTATATTTTCTTTTTCTTGAACAATAAATTCTATTGTAGACTCAGATGAATTATTATTCACATCCCACACTTTCAAACTTAACGTATGAAGACCTTTTTCCAAGGTAGGGATTGAATAATTTACGGAACCAGATTGATACGTATCTAAATCTGCTGTATAATACTCATTCAAAATAATTGGATTAGAAGTATTTTTATCGACAACTGCCATCAAATCGTGTCCAATACCATTTCCAACAGTATTTATACCATTTTCATCAAATATTTTCGCTATCAAAACAGGGGTTTCATCCGTGATGCCCCCTGAAACAAAAGTTTCTTCATTCAAAAACAAATCAATCTCAGGACCTGTTACATCACTAATCCCAATTGGATCTATCCCTCCAATAATGAATCGTTTATCTTGACCAGAAGCATCGGTTATTTTATTATCAGCATAATAACTTATTTTCCCTGGTCCGTAATTAAAATTAATGTCTTTTGGAACAATAAAAGAAAAATCGAAATATCCATTCACTACTGTTACTTTTCCTTTATAAACGATATTTCGTTGAATATCAAAAGGTAAGATTGGAGAATCAGGATCTTGACCTAGTGTGTACTGGGTTTTTATTTTATCGAAAATAGAAGGAGCTAAAACACCATTAAAAGTTGTTAAAATGGTTCCACTAATATCTTCAACATGCCCTTTAATAG
>JBEAUV010000149.1:0-7102 GCA_041161265.1 Bacteroidota bacterium
CTTTAAAATCCATTAAAAATACTACCCATAAATTAATTTGCTGAACTATTTGATAGTATCAAAAGTAAAGAACGAAAATCATAATAACACAAGAGACTAACCCCTATTCAATCAAATAATACAAATACAATATTTATCTCTTTCGTGAAAAACTTATTTGACAATTCGTCGTTTTCATTGTTGAAAAAACTATTTTTGGCTTAAATGTTTTCACAATGAATAAGCCTAAAACGCCCCTAACACATAAAGACAAACAATCAAATTCAAATAATAGTCAAGTAGATTCAAGAAGAAATTTTGTCTTAAAATCATTTTTAGGTTTGTTAGCAGGTATAGTTGGAACGAAATTCATTTTTGCCAATAATACGATTGAGAAATCCTTACCAAAAGACGTTTTGGATGCATCAATAAAGAAAACCGTTCCTGGAAAAAGTGCAGAGTTAACGGTACTCAGTGACAAGCCATGGAATGCTGAAACTCCAATTCATTTATTGGATTCTAAAGTAACTCAAAGTAAACATTTTTTTGTCAGAAACAATGGCAATCCACCTTCCAATATCGATCTTTCGAAATGGAGACTTACAATTGAAGGAGAATCTGCGCAAAAGAAAATTACATTATCCTTAAAGGATTTAAAAACCAAATTCAAACACTATTCATATAATTTAACAATGGAATGTGGCGGCAATAGTCGTGCAGAATTTAGCCCGACCACAGAAGGAAATCAATGGGGAAATGGTGCTGTCGGATGCTCGAAATGGACCGGAGTTCGTTTAAAAGATGTATTGAATTATGCTGGAGTAAAGACCGATGCAGTTTATATTGGATATTATGGCGCTGATCAACACCTTTTAGATCCGACTAAAGTTGTGATTTCAAGAGGTGTTCCAATTGAAAAGGCAATGGAAGATGAATCTTTAATAGCTTGGGCAATGAATGACGAAGATATTCCTTTAATGAATGGTTATCCTTTGCGAATGGTTATTGGTGGATGGCCTGCATCAGTATCTGGAAAATGGTTAACGAAAATAAAAATTCGCAACAAGATACATGATGGTGAAAAAATGAATGGTAAGTCCTATCGAGTTCCCAAATTTCCTGTTGCACCAGGATCTAAGGTTGCTGAAGAAGACATGGAAATTATCGGATCAATGCCAATAAAGTCAATCGTTACTTACCCAAGAACAGGCGCAATGATTGCAAAAGGCAAATCATTTGAAGCACGTGGACATGCATGGGCTGGAGATTTGGCTGTAAAAGAAGTACATGTTTCAATTGACTTTGGTGTGACTTGGAAAAAAAGTGAACTACTACCTCCAGTCAATCGTTTTGCATGGCAACAATGGAAAACAAGAATTACATTACCCGAGAAAGGATATTATGAAGTGTGGGTAAGAGCAACGGATAGCAATGGGAAAACACAGCCAATGGTTATTCCCAATTGGAATCCAAAAGGATATTTAAATAATGCTTGTCACCGAATTGCTGTGAAACAACTTAATTGAGTATGACAGAAGAAGAAAAAAGAAGTCAGCTTCTCAAGTTAGCTCGATTAAGTATTAATTTTTCATTGAGCACAATTGGCGCAGGGGTTTTAGTAATTATGATAATACTTTATCCTCCCGATTTTGATAAGTCAAATGAGATTGAACCAAACTTAACTGAAACTAAGTCAGAATTCTCGATTGATTCAACAGAAATAAAAAATGGAATACATGTCCCAAGCGGACTTATAGCGGATGAAGGATTTGAGTTAGTATTAAAGACATGTGTTGTATGTCACTCAATCGAGGTTGTGAAGCAAAATAGGGCTACAAAAGAAGGCTGGAAAGACATGTTGGTTTGGATGCAAGAAACACAAGGTTTATGGGACTTGGGAAAGGATGAAGAACCAATCTTAAAATACCTCGCTAAAAACTATGCTCCAACTAATTCTGGACGAAGAAAAAATCTTGAGAATATTGTTTGGTATAACCTAAAATCCAAGTAATTCATTCCAACTTGGAAAATTTCAATTAATTGAGTAGTCATAAAAGTTAATTAACTTGTACCGAAATAATCTTAAAGTAGATAATTAAAAAAATGGCTAAAACACCAAGAATAAATATTCAAGTTGATTGGCAGAACGAATTAAAACGCATTGCAACAAAACATCATATTATTGTATGTTGGGTGGCAATCATTTTAAATCCAATTTGGTTTATTGCAGATTATTTTACCATTCCGGACTATTGGAAAACCTTTTTTGTTGTCAGAATTTCGGTTACAGTTCTTATACTTTTAGCAGTTCTTTTAAGAAAAAAAATCAATTTGAGCACTGAATTATTGATGCTCTTTCCTTTTTTAGGAATTTCTCTTCAAAATGCCTACATGTGGAGTGTAATGGATGTTCCAACACTTCAAAAACATGCATTTGCATATATTGCGCTACTTATTGGTGCTGGAATGCTCGTACTTTGGAAGCCAATTTGGACAATCGGAGTTGTTATTGTTTCATTTATTGTGAACATCTTGTTTTTTCAATATAATAGTTCGTTAACTTCAGAGGAGATTTTAATAAATGGGGGGTTTCTGGTACTCACGGTTGCAATTATTTCAGTTGTTTTAATACAATCTCGTTATGTTTTAACGAAAAAGGAAATCATAGCTCGACTTGCTCTCGCAGCAACAAATGACCAATTGGAAATTCAAAAAAGCCTTATTGAAGAAAAAAACAAGGAAATTACAGATAGTATCAATTATGCCCAACGCATTCAACAAGCTATTCTGCCCGATAAAGAAGAAATTTACAATTCCCTTCCTCAAAGTTTTGCGCTATACAAGCCTAAAGACATCGTAAGTGGCGATTTTTATTTCTTTGCAAAAAACCATGATACTATTTTCATTGCAGCGGTAGATTGCACTGGCCATGGCGTTCCAGGGGCTTTTATGAGTATGATTGCATCAGAAAAATTGAATGATGCCGTGAATCAAAGTTCTGACTTATCAGAAATTTTAAAAATTCTTAATATCGGAATTAAAACATCCCTCAAACAATCGGAACAAAACGATGAATCGACTCGTGATGGAATGGATCTAGCCCTTTGCGCAGTTGATACTAAAAACCGAATTGTAAAATTTACTGGCGCGAACAGACCTCTTTGGATTATTAAAAAAAGCAGTGAATTATTAGAAGAAATTAAAGCTACCAAAAAAGCAATTGGAGGTTTCACAGAAGATGATCAATTTTTCGAAAGTCATGAAATAAAATTAAATGAAGGTGATACTTTTTACCTTTGCACTGATGGATTTGCAGATACGTTTAATGGCGAAAATGGTAAAAAATTAACCACCAAAAAATTCAAAGAAATCATAGTTGAAATACAAGAATTATCAATGTCAGACCAAGAAAATTTTCTCAATGTTTTTATCGAAGATTGGAAAGCAGGTACTGAACAAATTGATGATATTTTGGTGATTGGTGTTCGACTTTAATTTAAACTGATTACTTCAATGAAATTCGAATCAATTCAACCGTCAACGCTTAAATTCCTTCAAGATTTATCCAAAAATAATGACCGCGACTGGTTTAACAGCCACAAAGAGGAATATTTACTAGGATATGATAACATGTGTAATTTTGTTGGACAGCTTTTAATTGAAATGAACAAACACGATCAATTAGAGAATGATTCTGCCAAGAAATGTTTATACAGAATTTACAACGATGTTCGTTTCAGCAAAGATAAATCGCCATTTAAAACAAGATTCGGAGTTGGTTTTCGTCGAGCAACAAAATTTAAACGAGGAGGATATTATTTGAATATTTCACCTGGTAATAGTTATTTAGCGTGTGGTTTCTTTAATCCAAATGCAGAAGATCTAAAACGGATTAGACAAGATATCGAATACAATTTTGAAGAATGGAATACAATTTTAAATTCAAAAGATATTCAATTAAATTTTGGTGAATTAACCGGAAACAAAGTGCTCACTGCTCCACGTGGATTCAATATTGAACATGAAGCAATTGAATTAATTCGACATAAACAATTTATTTTACGTCACAATTTCTCCGATAAGGAGGTAATATCTGCTGACTTTTTGAAAATCGTCAATGAAACTTTTCAATCCGTACGCCCTTTTTTCGATCTGATGAGTGAAATACTAACGACCGATGAAAATGGTGAATCCCTTTTTTGATTTTAGCTTAAGACAATTTATCTTTAACTCCCTTTGACCAAAATAAAAATACAAAAACAGTAGAAGGAAGAAGAAAAAAGGAAGACAACGCCACGGCAAAAGAACTTCCAACTTCATAGCTCATTGCTGCCGAGATTACTGTAACAATATAAACCACTTGCGAAACGGAATAAATATACAATCCCCATATTTTTTTAGAAAGTATCATTATTACCCCAATCAAAGATCCTAAATTTGCATAAACATATATATAGCCTCTTATATATTCAGAATCTGCGTCTAAAGAAGAAACTGCTTCATACAATAACCCTCTACCTATTCCAAATACAGAACCAATGATACTTAAAACACCAAGTGTGACAAGTAATCCAGTGTTTTCTTTCTTAACAGTATTGTTAATACTACTTTCAACTCGATCCAAGCGATCCATTAATTCATCACGCAATTGATGTGAACCACAAAATTGGCAATATGTATCCTGAGCACCAATTTCTTTTTGACATTTAACGCAATTCTTCATTTCAAACTTGAATTAATTTTGACCAAATTATAAAAATAAATGCCTCAATTGACAATCTAGTTTTTTAAACGATCAAAAGCCAACCATTAACTTTAACACTTTTCACAATTCAATTCCCTATCTTTGCAACTGTTAATGGCAGACAGCAAAGAAAATATCAGAAATCTATCCTTTGAAGACCTTAAAAAAGCTTTAGAGAAATTGGACGAAAAAACGTTTCGTTCAAAACAGGTTTACGAATGGCTGTGGCAAAAAAACGCATCTACATTCGAAGAAATGTCTAACCTGAGCAAGGACCTTCGCCTCAAGTTAGATGAGCATTTTTTTATTGATCATATTACACTTGATGACCAACAAATAAGTTCGGACAAAACAATCAAATGTGCTTTTTCTATCGGTGAAGGAAAGGTAGTTGAAGGAGTATTAATTCCAACATCTTCCCGAACAACAGCATGTATATCTTCTCAAGTGGGATGCAGTCTGTCCTGTACTTTTTGTGCAACAGGAAGATTGAAGTTGATGCGGAATTTAACAGCTGGAGAAATCGTAGATCAAGTTGTTTATTTGAAAGAACAAGCAGAAAATCGTTACAATACTCCCCTATCCAATATCGTATATATGGGAATGGGTGAACCACTTTTAAATTACAAAAATGTTCTTCGTTCAGTTGAATTATTGACTTCTGAAGATGGTTTAGGAATGTCGCCTAAGCGCATTACAGTTTCAACGGCAGGAATTGCTAAAATGATTCGGAAATTGGGTGATGACGAAGTAAAATTCAACTTGGCCATTTCTTTACACGCTGCAAACGATAAAAAACGCAGCCATATTATGGAAATTAATGACTCCAATAATCTTGAGGAATTAGCTGATTCTTTGCGGTATTTTCATGAAAAAACGGGATCAAGAGTTACATTTGAATACATTATTTTCAAGGATTTCAATGACACGAAGGAAGATGCCCAAGAATTAGCTGAATTCGCAAAATGTGTTCCTTGTAAAATCAATATTATTGAATATAATCCAATCGACGACAGTGAATTTCAGCAAGCTGATAAAAACAAAGTGGATGATTTCGCAGACTTTTTAGAATCTAAAAATTTGGTAGTTAATATTCGTCGAAGCCGAGGAAAAGATATTGACGCAGCCTGTGGTCAATTAGCAAATAAAAACAAAGCAATTCTGAAAGAAGAAAGAGCATTGAAATAACTCATTTCATTTTCTGATCCTTTTGTAATCAAAAAAGATTTAAACAAGCTGATTTTTTAATACAAAAAACGCAATCAATCCCTTATATTTGTGTCATGTTGACAGTAAAGGAAATGATGAAACCAATAGAATCAGAAATGGCTGAATTCGAAGTGCGTTTTCGTCAAAGTATGAAATCAAAAGTTCCATTACTGGATAAAATCACCCACTATATAATTCGTAGAAAAGGCAAGCAAATGCGGCCAATGTTCATTTTTCTAACCGCAAAAATGCTAGGAAACATGAACGATCGTGTATATGATGCAGCATCACTTGTTGAATTATTACATACTGCAACTTTAGTTCACGATGATGTTGTTGACGACGCTAATGAAAGACGTGGTTTTTTTTCTGTCAATGCATTATGGAAAAATAAAATTGCAGTTTTAGTAGGTGATTTCATGCTTTCAAAAGTCTTGTTGTTATCAATCGAAAAAAATAATCTCCGTTTACTTGAAATCGTTGCTCGAGCTGTTCGAGAGATGAGTGAAGGAGAATTATTACAAATCGAAAAAGCACGAAAATTAGACATTACTGAAGAAATTTATTTTGAAGTGATTCGTCAAAAAACAGCCTCCTTGATTGCAACTTGTTGCGAAGGTGGAGCAGTAGCTGTAGACAGAGAAGATATGGCACCGACGATGCGTCAATTTGGTGAATTAGTAGGTTTGGCATTTCAAATAAAAGATGATATTTTTGATTATGGAACACCCGATAACATTGGTAAACCTACTGGAATTGATATCCGTGAAAGAAAAATGACATTGCCATTAATTTACACCTTAAACACAGCTTCAATTGAAGTCAAACGAGAATTAATAAACATCATAAAAAATAAAAATGAAGATCCCAAGTCTGTTCAACGTGCTATTGAATTAGTAATTATGAATGGTGGAATTGAATATGCTCATTCAAAAATGATGACTCTTAAAACTCAAGCACTTGAATTATTGAACGATGTTCCTGATTCAGAAGCAAAACGTTCTATCATGGGATTAGTAGAATATACAACACTTAGAGAAAAATAAAACACACTATGAAACAATTTATCCTTTTTATCCTAACCATTGTACTTGTATCTTGTTCAACAGAAGAAGTTCCAGAAACAAATGTTCCAAAAAAAGAAGAAGTATTGATTGAAATTAAAGATGG
>JBEAUV010000150.1:0-7050 GCA_041161265.1 Bacteroidota bacterium
TAAAACACACTATGAAACAATTTATCCTTTTTATCCTAACCATTGTACTTGTATCTTGTTCAACAGAAGAAGTTCCAGAAACAAATGTTCCAAAAAAAGAAGAAGTATTGATTGAAATTAAAGATGGAGTTTACACGGAATGGTATCCTGGAAAACAACAAATAAAATACAGAGGTGCACAAGACGAAAAACAGCTTCGTAATGGACTTTGGACCTATTATAGCATCAATGGTTCAGAATTATCTGTGACAATTTATGAGCATGGTTTACGTGAAGGGTTTACTGTTGTAAAATACCCAAATGGAACCTTACATTACAGAGGAGAATACCATAAGGATGCAGTTGTTGGTGTTTGGACAACATACGACGAAAAAGGTAAATTATTATCTGAAAAGGACTATGGTCATCCTGTAGAATAATGTCAAAAATTCCCCCTCATATTATAGATGACATCATGCAAGCTTCTCGCATAGAGGAGGTAATTGGTGAATTCGTAAGTTTGAAACGTGCAGGATCCAGTTTAAAAGGCTTAAGCCCATTTACAGATGAAAAAACACCATCATTTGTTGTGTCTCCTGCCAAACAAATATTTAAATGTTTTTCGACTTCTAAAGGTGGTAATGTCGTTAGTTTCCTAATGGAAAAAGAACATTTTTCTTATCCTGAAGCGTTGAGATGGTTAGCTGATAAATATGGCGTTCCAATTCCAGCAGATGAACCCGCTACAGCTGAACAATTAGCAGCAATTAGTGAACGAGAAAGTCTCTACATTATCAATGATTTCGCTAGAGATCATTTCGTCCACAACTTGCATAAGTCTGAAGAAGGAACAGCAATTGCCCTATCTTACTTTGAAGAGCGTGGTTTTCGTAAAGACATTATCGAAAAATTTCAATTAGGTTATTGTTTAAATACAGGAACTGATTTCACTAAAGCGTCTCTTGCCAAGGGTTTTAAATTAGAATATTTAGAAAAAGTTGGTTTAGTAAAATCAAAAGACGACAGGCAATTTGACTTTTTTAGAGGTCGAGTGATGTTTCCCATTCACAGTGTTTCAGGACGCGTATTAGGCTTTGGTGGCCGAACACTTTTCACAGATAAAAAAATTGCAAAGTATTTCAATTCACCTGAAAGTATCATTTATAATAAAAGTGAGATTCTTTATGGATTGCATTATTCAAAAGGTGATATCATTAAATATGACAATTGCTTTTTGTGTGAGGGATATACAGATGTAATTAGCATGTATCAAGCTGGAATTCAAAATGTTGTTTCCTCATCTGGCACATCTCTTACAAAAGATCAAATTAAACTTATTCGCCGATATACTCAAAACATTACGATATTATATGATGGTGATCCGGCTGGAATAAAAGCTTCTTTCCGTGGAATTGATTTAATCCTAGAAGAAGGAATGAATGTTAAAGTCGTCTTGTTTCCAGAAGGAGAAGATCCAGATTCATTTTCTAAAAAATCGAGTACGCTTGAACTTGAAAATTATATTAAAGAAAGCACACAAGATTTTATATCGTTTAAAGCTTCAATACTTTTAAAAGATAGTGAAAATGACCCTATCAAGCGAGCTGAATTAATTCGTGAAATAGTGCATTCTGTATCTTTAATTCCTGATCAGATTACACGCACAGTGTACATGCAGCAGATTTCACAACAATTTGAAATAAATGAACAAGTAATTTCAAATGAATTAATAAAACTGAGAAAAAATGTCATAGTAAAAACTGCACCAGAGCCAGATTTTTATGATAATAATTCACCATTTGAACAACAGCAACCATCAGAGCCGCAAATTGAACAACAAGTCTCCTTCTTTAATGAAGAAGATTTAATTCGAATTATGATTAAATATGGTACAAGGACTATACAATTTGATCAAGTAGATGAAAACAATCAAACCAATTTATCAGAAACCAACGTAATTGAATTCATTTGTCACGAATTGGCGACCGATGAGATGGTATTTGCACACCCCATTTACAATAAAATACATACTTTGTTTTTAGATGGTTTATCCAAAAATGAATTTCTTTCAATAAATTATTTAAAAAGATTAGAAGACCAAGAAATAGTAAAATTTGTTAGTGATATTGAATCCAATGAACACGAATTAAGTACAAATTGGTTGAGCAATTACAATATTATTACCCGCTCAGAAGGAGATCGAATGTCGGAAACAGTTATGAATGCGATATATAGTTTCAAATTATCAAAAATTGAACAACATATTAATGATATTAGAATAAAAATGAGTCAAACAGAATCCATGACGGATGAATTTTTAATGGATTTATTGGCTGAACAAATGGTTTATGAAAAAATTAAAATCATCTTCTCTGAGAAATTAGGTCGAACTATATTAAGATAAAATGCTAAGTCACACACTATTTCATTTAGGCCCTTACAAAGTTTGTTTTTGGAACATCATTTTTCTGAGTGTTATCTTTTTTATCGCAATGTTACTGCGAAAAGTAATTCACAAATCATTGAAACGCTATTTAAAAAGCGCCAATATTCGTGTAGAAGGAAGAATGGTTACATGGTTGAAATTATTAAGCCAAAGTGTCTATATTCTTGCAGCATATATAGCAGTTTTAAGTTTTAACTTTAACAATGAAGATGTCTCATTTACAGATTTTCTAAATTTCAATTTAATCAAATCTCAAAAATTCAACCTGAGTTTTTACCATATTTTGGTGCTAATTTTCATCTTCTTTGGAGCAAAGATGTTGTTGAATGTTGTGAAATTATACATCAGTAAAAAATTTAGGGAAAAAGCTTCGTTCAATGCCGGTACAGAATATATTTATGTGCAAATAGCAAAATATGTTATTTACATTTTTGCAATCATTACAAGTTTAAAAGCACTTGATATTGACCTTTCACTTTTAATGACTGGTTCACTTGGACTTTTTGTGGGACTTGGACTTGGGTTGCAAGATGTTTTTAAAGACATGTTTTCCGGTGTTGTTTTGTTAATTGAGGGAAATGTTCGAGTTGGAGACATAGTCGAAATTTCAAATGGAGGAAAATCTGAGTCTATTGTTGCAAAAATTATAAAAATCAACGTTAGAACTACTCAAATCGAAACGAGAGAAGGAAATGTTCTAATTATGCCAAATTCCAAATTAACACAAGAATTTGTGGAAAATTGGAGTCATGGTTCTGAATTATCGCGTTTTAGAATCAACTTAACAATTGATTATCATGCCGACACAGAACTTGTAACTCGTTTATTAAAACAAGCAGCTTTAGGTCACCCAAAAGTTAGAAAATCACATCCTGTTGACGTGAGGTTGTCACATTTTGGCAACAATGGATTGGAACTTGAATTAATCTTTTGGGCAGATCAGAATTGGGATATAAATAATTATAAATCTGATATTCGATTTGAAATAGATCGCCTCTTTAGAGAATATAAAATCACGATTCCATATCCTCAAAACACGATTCATTTGGTAAAATGAACTCATGTCTCTGCATTCTTTAGGTCTAACTCTAAACCAAAAGTATTTTATACCGCTGAATTGTATTTTCTAAACCAAAGTACAACGCATCTGAAATTAATGCATGACCAATAGAAACTTCAGACAAAAATGGAATCGACTCTTTGAAATATTTTAAATTTTCTAAACTTAAATCATGTCCCGCGTTAACTTCTATTCCCAATTCATGCGCCAGATTGGCAGCTTTAATGTATTCATCAACTGCTTTAGCAGGATTTTTAGAATAATTTTCTGCAAAAGGACCAGTATATAATTCTATTCTATCAACACCAATTTTCGCTGCGTATTCAATATTCACAAGAGAAGTGTCAACAAAAATGGCACTTCGAACACCTAAAACTTTTAATTGTTTAATTAAATCAGTCAACAATTCTACATTTTTTTTTGTATCCCAACCAGCATTAGATGTCAAAACGTTTGGTGGGTCAGGAACCAATGTTGCTTGTTCTGGAAAAACATCTGCAATTAAATCCATGAACCTTGCATCAGGATATCCTTCAATATTAAATTCTGTTGTCACAACCTTTTTAAGATCATAAACGTCCTTACTTGTAATATGTCGTTCATCAGGTCGTGGGTGAATCGTGATTCCTTCAGCGCCAAAACGCTCACAATCAATCGCTACCTGAACAACGTTTGGAACATCTCCACCTCGAGCGTTTCGAATCGTTGCAATTTTATTAATATTGACACTTAATTTAGTCATGATACGGTACAATTTTTGACAACCCAAAAGTACAAAGTTCAAAACAATTTTACTACTTTGGCAACAACAATGAGAGCAATAGAACTAATAACAGACGAAATTCCTCCACTGACTCATTCAGATTCAGGAGAAAAAGCATTACGTTGGATGGACGAATTCAAGGTTTCTCATCTTCCAGTTTTAAAAAACGGAAATTTTGTGGGCCTATTATCTGAGTCCGATGTTTTGGATAAGATGGATTTAGTAGAAAATCTAGATAAATTATTCGATCATTTGCCACGACCTTATGTTTTTGCAAATGCCCACATTTACGAAGTTTTATCAAAAATATCTGAACACAGAATAAGTGTTTTACCAATTCTTGATGAAAATGAAAAATATTTAGGTTGTACAACGGTGTATCATTTATTGACTGTTATTGCAAATACTGGCAGCATAAAAGAATCGGGTGGTATTTTAGTTTTAGAAGTAAATAGCATTGACTATTCAATGGCGCAAATCGCACAAATTGTGGAAAGCAATAATGCTAAAATACTGAGTTCTTATATTATGTCTTCAATGAATTCCAATAAATTAGAAATTACATTGAAAATTAATTTAATTGATTTAACGCGCATTATAAGAACTTTTGAACGTTATGATTATGTCATTAAAGCTTCTTTCCAAAAAAGCGAAGGAGATGAGGATATACAATATCGTTATGATGCACTCATGAACTTTTTGAAATTTTAATATGAATATTGCTATTTACGGACGTAAAGTCAATAAACTAAACATTCTTCATTACAAAGAGATAATTGAAACTATCACCGCATTAGGATGGAATCCAATAGTGGAAAAAGAATTAAAGGCTCAATTAATTTCAAAAATGGATTTATCTCCTGCGGTTGATGAGTTTGTTTCACACACTGATTTTCATAAAGGAATTGATCTTACAATTAGCATTGGAGGTGATGGTACGTTTATAAAAACTGTTGGATTTATTAGAGATTCTCAAGTTCCAATTCTTGGAATCAATACTGGAAGATTAGGTTTCTTATCCAACATTTCAAAAGACCAGATTCAATCAACAATGGAAATGGTTAAAAACAAACAATTCGAATACCAAAAACGCTCTCTTTTAAGAATAAATACACAAGAAAATCTTTTTGGAGACGATAATTTTGCTTTAAATGAAGTGACTTTTCATAAAAAAGATACAGCATCGATGATTACAGTTCACGCTTCTTTAGATGATAAATATTTGAATTCATATTGGGCTGACGGATTAATTGTTGCAACACCTACTGGTTCAACAGCCTATAATTTAAGTTGTGGAGGACCAATTATTACTCCTGGTTGTCAAGTTCACATTTTAACACCAATTGCACCTCATAATTTAAATGTTCGACCAATGGTTGTTCCGGATCATTTGCCAATCAAACTAAGTATTGAAGGGCGTGAGCGAAAATATTTAATCAGTTTAGATGGAAATTCTAAAAATATTCGTCAAGGTGAAGAAGTGATTATCACAAAAGCTGAATTTATGATAAATGTGGTTAAATTTGAGGATAACAATTTCTTAGATACCATTCGTAATAAAATGCTTTGGGGAATAGATAAAAGAAATTAAGTTTGGTATAAAAATTGGGAAGAGCCCGAGGAAAATAGAAAACAAATAATAATTAAATAAAGAAAGATGAAAACAATTTTAATGATGTTATTACTAGTAATTGTTGCTGGAACAAGTTTTACTTCAAATGCACAAACGCCAACTGAACCAGGTATTTATGCAGAATTCACAACTCCAAAAGGAGTGATTTTAAGTGTTTTGGAATACCAAAAAACACCTATGACAGTTGCAAATTTTGTTGGTTTAGCAGAAGGGAATTTAACTGTAATGGATACGATTAAATACACAACACCATTTTATAATGGATTAAAATTTCACCGTGTAATCAAAGATTTCATGATTCAAGGTGGAGATCCAGACGGAACAGGTGGTGGTGGACCAAAACACCGTTTCTATGATGAAATACATCCAGATTTAAAACATGTTGGTCCTGGTATTATGTCAATGGCTAATTCTGGCCCTGCAACTAATGGAAGTCAATTTTTCATTACACACAAAGAAACTGCGTGGTTGGATGGAAAACACACTGTATTTGGACATGTAATTAAAGGACAAGATGTTGTGAATGCAATTGCACAAGGCGATGAAATGACAACTGTGAAAATTATTCGTGTTGGAAAAGAAGCGAAGGCATGGGATGCATCAAAAGCATTTAAAGAGACTTATGACAAAATCAAGGCAGTTGATGATGTAAAAGCAAATGCGTTCAAGAAAATTGCATCAATGTCAGAAGCAGATTACAAAACGTTCATGTATAATGAAGTAAAAGCAAAATCACCAAAAGCACAAATGTCTGCTTCAGGTTTAGTTTATACAATTCATGAAGCAGGTAATGGTCCTAAACCAACTCAAGGATCTAAATTATCGGTACATTATAAAGGAACATTTAGAGCAGATGGAAAACAATTTGATTCATCATATGACAGAAACCAACCGATGGATTTTGTATTTATTGATCAAAAAATGATTGCTGGATTTGAAGAAGGATTGGCAATGTTAGGAAAAGGTGGAAAAGCAACTTTCATTATCCCTTACTTTCAAGCATATGGCGCTGCTGGACGTCCAGGGGCGATTCCTCCATACTCTGATTTGGTTTTTGATGTAGAGATAGTTAATCTTGAGCCTAAAGGAACAGAAACTTCTGATCCACATCAACACACAGAAGGTGACGGACATCAGCACTAAAAGAAATCAAATTAAAATCAAGACCT
>JBEAUV010000151.1:0-6972 GCA_041161265.1 Bacteroidota bacterium
GTAATACCCATTATTCAAGGGGTTATACAATGATTGATTTCAATCCTATAGTTGATGCAAAATGGAATCAACATAGAGAACGTACAACTACCGTTGACGGGTTCGGAGCAATAATAACTCCTTATGGGACCTTTGATGTTTTAAGAGTGAAACATGACATTATAGAAGTGGATTCTATTTATTATACGTTTCCATTTGTTGGTGCTCTTTGGATACCAATTCCAATTCCAACAAGTCATGAATATGAGTGGTGGGCAAATGGAGAAAAAGAACCTATATTAAGAATTACGACTAATGAAGTTTTGGGAAATGAAATTGTGACAGCTATTGAATACCGTGATTTGAATAGATATTTAGATGCTGGTGTAGATGAATTAACTAATGATTTTAATATTTACCCAAATCCCGCGACGAATGAAGTGTCTATTTCAGCAATTCAAGGAATGTCTGGATATAAAATAACTGATTCAAACGGTGCAATTCTTGAAGCAAAGGTTCTTAATAATGAATTAATAACTCTAATAGACATTTCAAATTATGCTTCTGGAATTTATCAAATCCAAATTATTTCTGGTTCAAATAGCACTGTAAAGTCATTCGTTAAACGATAACCCATTTTCTATTTGTATCTTTGCTCAAAGGCAAATCGGTCTATCGCTGGCCACTTCGGTGGAAAGAGGAAAGTCCGGGCAGTACAGAGCGCCGTACTTCTTAACGGGAAGGCTTCAACTATGTTGGGGACAGAAAGTGCCACAGAAAGGAAAACTACCTCGATGGGATGTATCTCATTGGGGAAAAGGTGAAAAGGTGGGGTAAGAGCTCACCGTTCAGGCAGTGATGTCGGAAGCGAGGTAAACCTTACGGACTGAAAGATCATGTATACCGGGGCTTGAGGGTTGCTCGCCTGATCCCGGAGGGTAGATCGATAGATCTTGTCAGTGATGGCAAGGGTAGAGAAATGATAGACTTTTTGACTTCGTGTCAGAAAACAGAACCCGGCTTATAGATTTGCCTTTTATTTTTTTTTTGGTTTTATCGTAATGTTGAAAGAATATTTTTCAACTTATCATAATTTAAAACCAATTTTACCGGTGAAGTATGGTATTTCTTGAATCTTAAATTCTGCTGGTAACTATAAATACTTGACTCATCAGAATTAATTGGAAACATATCCAAAGCATTGTTTAAACGATCATTTGCGGTTCTCAAAAGTATATATTGGAAAAATTTCATGCCATTTGTGAAGTTTGGAGCTTGCTTAACAATCCCAAAACATAACATGTTATAATAACTCCCACCAATATGCTGATTTGGAAATACTAGTTTCCCTTTTTTGTAAATTGAATTTTTGGCAACCTGTTTTTTCTTGTAATTCGAAAAAGTAGTTAAATAAACCTTACATGGTCCCAAACTATCTGAAACAGATTTTTGATTTTGCTTGTTGCTTTCGAATTGAGTAATCCAATTTTTAGCATTGAATTTTGATTTTAATTCAACTTTCTTAACGATGAATGAATAAAATGGAAACCATTCAGCATTTGTTTTTAAATCGGTACACCAACTATTCCCTTTAAGGAGGTTTCTATACGTTCTTATTTTATGAAGTGTATCATCTTTAGTAATTAGAACATATGGGTTTATTCCAATGCCAACCCAAGTTTTTGTTGTTGAGATATGTTTCGTCTCGGGTGTTTTTGGAAAATTTTCAAATGGGATACTTTGCAATAAATGATCATTATCAAGAATGTTCATGTCATAAATTGAAGATAATATTACAGCATCAACATCACAGTTAATTCCTTCAGAGCGCAATCGATATTTAATACTATCTGCAGATAAATGGATGATTCGAACTTTTATTCCTTCTAATTTGTAAAAATTTTTAAAAAGATTGGCGTCTTTTGATTCAAGACAATCAGACGCAATTATTAAATATTGATTTTTATTAGGTCGAGCTTTTTCAAGATTGCAGGCTGTTAAACTTACAATCATACATACGCTAAATAAGATATACATCAATTTAATCATGGTACAAAGATATTCAACATTCTCAGTTCATAGTTTCAATGGTTTGAAATAATTATCTTTGCACTCAAAAAGTACCGATAAAGATGGAATCTGGAAAAAAAATAACGCAAAAAATCAAGCAAATTATTGATACATTAAATTCTGAAAATGAATTAAAAATAAGTGGAGCAATTAGTGTGCTTCAAACAAATGGTGACCCTTCAATTCTAGAGCCAATGGTTAAACTATTGTTGACTAATCTTTCAGATAAAAATCGAACAGAAATTGTTGAATTTCTTTGTAGTTTGAAAGATAGTAGGGCAGTGGATGAAATGATGAGAATAATTGCGGACACCAACTATTTAAGTTTACGTCAAGTTCTTTTATCTACTCTTTGGAATAGTAAATTAGATTACAGTTATTTCTTGCCTGAATTTGTTGAAATTGCTGTTGATGGAAACTTTATGGAAGCATTGGAATGCTTGACGATTATCGAAAATTTAGAAAGTACATTTGAAGAAAGACATATCTTAGAAAGTCAATTGCATTTGAGTGATTATGTAAAAGACTCAGCACCTAAAGATCCTCAAAAAGCTCAAATAATGAGTGAAATTGCATTGTTAATCAAAGATTTTGACAACATGGATGCTGACGATATCGATTTATACAATGATTGATTTTGAATTAAGTAAAAAGTAAAAGTTTTAACGGACACCGAGCAATAGTCGAGGTGGGAGTAAACCTTTTAACTTCTTCCTTAATTTTCACTTCTTTTAAAGCTAGAATTCCCAACCAAATCGTTCTTTTATAATCGAATGAGTAAAGTTTTTTACGTCCTCATTTTCAATCTTAGTAATCACATCTTCAATAAAAGCTGAGACCATTAAATGGCGAGCAGATTTTTCTGAAATCCCACGAGCTCTTAGATAAAATACAGCTTCTTCATTCAATTGTCCTGTTGTGGATCCATGAGAACATTTTACATCATCCGCATAAATTTCTAATTCTGGCTTCGAGTTAACGGTAGCATCATCACTCAATAATACATTTGCATTTGACTGAAACGCATTGATTTTTTGTGAATCCTTTCTAACGAAAACTTTTCCATTAAAAACTGCTGTTGCTTTGTCATCAATCACGCCCTTATACAATTCGTGTGATTCGCAATGAGGTGCTTTATGGTCAACAATTGTATGGTTATCTACATGTTGATTTTCTTTCAATAAGTAAATACCGTTCAAATGTGTTTCGCAATTTGTTCCGTTTACTTCGATATTTAAGTTATTTCTAACCAAAGTACCATTCAAAGTAATGGTATTTATTGAAAAATTAGAATCTTTTTCTTGTGTAACTTGATCAGTGGAGATGTGAAAACTATTTTCTGTTTCACATTGTAATTTATTAATCGTAAGCATTGCATTTTCAGCAATATTAATCTCGTTTATTATATTTGTAAAAGCCTTTTCAGCCTCTAAAGAGTAATAACTTTGAATAATTTCTGCTTTTGAAAAAGGAGCTAATTGAATGTAATTTCTTGTATTAGCGATGGTATTTGAACCACTTAACAAATGTATAAATTGAATGGGTTCGGTAATTACAACATTTTTATCAACTGAAATGAACATGCCATCGACAGCAAAAAGAGTGTTTATTGCATTGAAAACTTCATTTTCTAGTTTTATATTGGTACCTAAAGTCTTCAATTCTTCCTTAGAACATCCGGTTAAAGGTTTAATTGTAGCTCCTTTTGGAAATTCACCAGAAGATAAGTCACTTCTAAAAAGCCCATTTTCATAGACAAAAGTCAACCCATTTTTCGAAACTTGAAATAGACTATTTATTTTTTCTCTAGAAAGATTTCCAACTCTTTCTATTTTATTTTCTAATTTGATTCCTGTAATTTTACCTAGACGAGTGTATTTCCATGCTTCGTTTCTTGTCGTCGGAAAATCCATTGATTCAATCACCTCTTGAGCCTTACGTGTGATTTTTTGATCAAGTGGTAATAATGTTTTTGATAATTTTTCTACAAAAGCACTAAGTTTTGAATCTTGTAATATATCGTTCATACTTAGTTTTTTAATGTGCTTCTACTTCAGCTTTGATCCAATCATAGCCTTTTTCTTCTAATTCCAAAGCCAATTCTTTTGGTCCAGATTTTACAATTCTACCATCGTATAATACATGAACGAAATCAGGAATAATGTAATCCAAAAGTCTTTGATAATGCGTGATTACAATAGTAGCATTTTTGTCTGATTTTAATTTATTGACACCACTGGCAACAATTCTCAATGCATCGATATCTAAACCAGAGTCAGTTTCATCCAAAATAGCCAACTTCGGTTCAAGCATCGCCATTTGAAAGATTTCGTTGCGTTTTTTTTCTCCTCCAGAAAAACCTTCGTTGACAGATCTAGATGCAAGTTTTGAATCAAGTTCGACTAAAGCAGATTTATCCTTCACTTTCGCTAAAAAGTCTTTGGCAGATATTTGTTCTTCACCTCTATACTCACGAATTTCATTCAATGATGTGCGAAGGAAATTGATGTTAGATACACCAGGAATCTCAATTGGATATTGGAAAGCCAAAAACAAGCCTTCTCTAGCTCGATCTTCTGTTGATAAATCCAATAAATCTTTACCATCAAAATCTACAGTTCCTTGTGTTACTTCGTACTCTTCACGTCCTGCTAAAACAGATGCTAATGTGCTTTTTCCGGCACCATTAGGTCCCATTATTGCATGAATTTCACCTGCTTTAACTTCAAGGTTGAGACCTTTTAGTATTTCTTTTCCATCAATTGATGCATGTAAATTTGAAATCTTAATCATACTATTATATTTTTATTCTGAATCTCGAATTATTTTATCCTACTGATCCTTCTAAACTTATTTCTAAAAGCTTTTGAGCCTCAACTGCAAATTCCATTGGTAGTTGATTTAAAACTTCCTTGCAATAACCATTAACAATCAATGAAATGGCTTTTTCAATATTGATTCCTCTTTGTTGGCAGTAAAAAATTTGATCTTCACCAATTTTTGAGGTTGTTGCTTCGTGTTCTATTTTTGCCGAACTGTTTTTGCATTCAATGTAAGGGAATGTATGAGCGCCACATTCGTCCGACATCAACAATGAATCACATTGTGAAAAGTTACGTGCGTTTGAGGCATTCTTATGTATTTGAACAAGTCCACGATAGGAGTTTTGTGATTTTCCTGCCGAAATACCTTTCGATATAATTGTACTTTTTGTGTTTTTACCCAAATGGATCATCTTGGTTCCTGTATCCGCTTGCTGGTAATTATTAGTAACAGCAACAGAATAAAACTCACCAACTGAATTGTCTCCTTTTAGTATGCAAGATGGGTATTTCCAAGTTACTGCAGACCCTGTTTCAACTTGAGTCCAAGAAATTTTTGCGTTACGTTCACATATTCCGCGTTTTGTAACAAAGTTGAAAATACCACCAATTCCTTCCTTATTTCCAGGATACCAATTTTGAACAGTTGAATATTTTATTTCTGCATTTTCAAGTGCAATTAGCTCAACCACAGCTGCGTGCAATTGATTTTCATCTCGTTGAGGTGCAGTGCAACCTTCCAAATAAGAAACGTAAGAACCTTCATCTGCTACAACCAAAGTTCTTTCAAATTGTCCAGTTCCACCTTCGTTAATTCTGAAATAAGTTGATAATTCCATTGGACATCGAACACCTTTTGGAATATAGCAAAAAGAACCATCTGTAAAAACTGCAGAATTCAAGGCAGCATAATAATTATCGCTTGTTGGAACAACAGTTCCCATGTGTTTTCTAACTAGTTCTGGATGCTCTTGCACTGCCTCAGAAAAAGAACAAAAAATTATTCCTAATTCTTGAAGTTTGGCTTTAAATGAAGTTGCTACAGATACAGAGTCCATTACAAAATCCACTGCTACACCTGTTAGACGCTTTTGTTCTTCCATTGAAATCCCCAATTTTTTCATGGTTTCTTTCATTTCTGGATCAACATCGTCCCAAGATTCATATTTTTTCGTTTGTTTTGGAGCTGAATAAAAGCAAATTTCTTGCATATTTGGTTTTGTGTAATGCACATGAGCCCAAGTAGGTTCTGTCATTGTTTTCCATGTTGCAAAAGCTTTTAAACGGTGCTCTAATAACCATTCTGGCTCATTTTTTTTAGCTGAAATGAAACGAATAATGTCTTCGTTTAATCCATTTGGTGCTTTATCTGACTCAATATCCGTTACGAAACCAAATTTATATTCTTGATTTTCTAAATCCTTGGCTAATTCGTTTTCTGTATATCCCATTTTTTGAGGTGAGAAAGTTGTTATTACTTATAAAGAGAATGATTCACCACAGCCGCATGTTCTTCCTGCGTTAGGATTGTTAAAGACAAAACCTTTGCCATTCAGCCCGCCAGAAAAATCTAAGATTGTTCCTATAAGGTATAAATAGCTTTTTTTGTCAACAACAACTTTGATCCCGTTGTCCATGAAATCTTTATCACCCTCAAGTTCTTTGTTGTCAAAAGTTAATTGATACATTAATCCGGAACAACCGCCTCCCTCAACTCCAACTCTGATAAAATATCCAACTTTGCCGTCGTCTTCCATTAAACGAAGTGCTTGCTTTTTTGCGGCATCTGTTACTGTAACCATCTCCTTGTTTATTTAGACTAATTATAAATAAAAGCCAAATTCTATGCAAAAATACCACTTTTGTGGTATTGAAACAACAACTATTCATTATTTATTGTTTAAAAATTAGTGCAACAAAAAAAGGATACTGCTAAATGCAACTTTTTAATGTGTTGAAAAGGTAATTAGGTTTTAATAAACTTTGATGTATTAATCCCCTGATTTGAAGAGCTTTTGATCGTGTATAAGCCACTTTTAAAGGTTGTTAAATCAATTGAAACTTCTATAGTTGTTGTTTAAATGATAATAATTTTTGTCGA
>JBEAUV010000152.1:0-6953 GCA_041161265.1 Bacteroidota bacterium
TTCTTTACCATTGGATTAAACATTTCATAATCCAAATGAGCAGATAAATCAGAAAAATGAATGCGTTTAAATTCTTCTTCTTTTTTAAGTAAGATTGACATTCTATTGAAAAAATCAATATTCAATTCTCTTCCTAAATCTTTGATGAAACGGACAGATGAGTCTATTGAACAACCAGAAGATTTAACTTTGTTTTCATCAGCCACAATAACAATAAAAGAATGATGTAAAATCTTTCCTTCAGCAAATAATCCTGTACCATGTGTTGCCCATTGGCTTATGAAATGATTCAAGTTATTCGCAATAAACATTTCTTCCTCATATGTAAAAAAACGAGTCGAAGCATAAATCCAAACTTGACTATTTTCTGGAAAAGTATCAAACATACACTTATAAATCTGCTGCGTTAGCAATTAATTCAGCAACATCTAAAACCTCAATAGAGTTTTCTTTATTGAAGTTTTTAATACCATCAGTCATCATTGTATTACAGAAAGGACAACCTGTTGCAATTATATCTGCATTCGTTTCTAGAGCATCTTCCGTTCTTTCAACATTAATTTCCTTGTTTCCTTTTTCTGCCTCTTTAAACATTTGCGCACCTCCTGCTCCGCAGCAAAGGCCATTTGTTTTACAGCGTTTCATTTCAACGAGCTCTGCATCAAGTTTTTCAATCAATTCTCTTGGGGCTTCATAAACGTCATTTGCTCGACCTAAATAGCAAGGGTCATGAAATGTTATTTTTTTACCTTTATAAATCCCACCATCCTTAAGAGTTATTTTTCCTGTATTAATAAGGTCTTGAATAAGTTGTGTATGGTGAATCACTTCGTAATTTCCGCCAAGTTCTGGGTACTCGTTTTTTAATGTATTGAAGCAATGAGGACAAGCTGTAACAATTTTTTTTACTTCATATCCATTCAAAACTTGGATATTCATCATCGCTTGCATTTGAAATGTAAACTCATTTCCTGCTCTTTTTGCTGGGTCTCCGGAACAACTTTCTTCTGTGCCGAGAACTGCAAATTTCACATTACAATTATTCAATATTTTGACAACCGCTTTTGTAATCTTTTTTGCACGATCATCAAAACTACCAGAACAACCAACCCAAAAAAGAACATCTGGTGTTTCTCCTTGAGCCATCATTGAGGCCATTGTAGGGACATTCAAACTCATAACTTATTTTTCAAAAACTTGAATACTTGCTTTCGTTTCAATTAAATCCGAAAACTTACCTTCGTAACGTGTTGCACGTACAATATGATTATCAATCCAATGATAATTCCCTCCTCTTGGCTTCCCCATCAATAAACCGTGGTATTTGAAATCATGGTTTCTAAGCCATTCTTCTGTTACACCTCTATGTTCTTCTACTCTTGATGTGAAAAATGTAATAATATGACCTTCATTATACCATTTTGTAATTGTTTCCAATGTATCTGGGAATATCTCAGCTGTCAACATTCTCTCAGGTTCTTCGTTTGGAATATCGTCGCAAATCGTTCCGTCAATATCAATCAAATAGTTTTTAATATGCTCAGGAAGAATTGGCGAAAGACTTTTTCCGTTTTCAACCAATTCGATTAATTCAAATTCTTTATTAGTCTTCATTTGCCCAATTTAAACGGTCATTTGGTGAGAACTGCCAAGGCGCTCCATTGTTTTCAATGTTCGTTAACATTCCTGTTAGTTCGGTTGGCATTTTGGATTCTTCCATCACCAAAAACCTTCTTAAGTCAATTATTATCGATAATGGATCAATATTTACGGGGCATTCTTGAACACATGCATTACAAGATGTACAAGCCCAAACTTCTTCCTCTGAAATATAATCACCCAACAAGCTTTTTCCATCGGAATAATCTTTGCCATGTTTACGAATATTGTTACCGACTTCCGTCAAACGATCTCTCGTATCCATCATTATTTTTCGTGGAGACAATTTTTTGCCCGTTATATTCGCTGGACAAGACGACGTGCATCGTCCACATTCAGTACATGTATAGGCGTCGAGTAGATTTTTCCAAGTAAGATCCGTAACATCTTTTGCTCCAAATCTTTGAGGTTCGGATGATGATTCTACAGGTGCTGCATAAGGATCAGCTGTTGGATCCATCATTAATTTTACTTCAGCAGTAACAGACTCCATATTAGTCAGTTTACCCTTTTTATTTAAATTAGAGAAAAAGGTATTTGGGAATGCTAAAACAATATGAAAATGTTTTGAATAAGGCAGGTAATTTAGGAATAGTAATACCATCATGAAATGACCCCACCAACCAATGTATTCAATTACATGAAGTGTTTCAATAGATTGAATATTACCAAAGAACAATGGGCCGGTAATGCTACTAATTGAAAAACCATAACTGTCATTACCTTTTAACAATTGAGCAGCTTCGTCAGCGCCATTCATAGTAAAAATGCAAGTCACTAAAACAATTTCCATGATCAATATCAAGTTGGCATCTTTTTTTGGCCAACCAGCTAATTCTTTCATGTTGAGTCTTGGAAGTTTTAGTAAATTTCTTCTTGACAAAAAGATGATTGTTGCTACTAATGCTAAAACTGAAAGAATTTCAATGAAGCTGATCATAAAAGTGTAAAACCCACCTAAAGATTCATAAAAAAAGCGATGCTGATTAAATAGGCCATCAATGATAATTTCAATTAATTCAATTTGAGTGATAATAAATGCGACATATAGTGCCAAATGTAATAAGGCTGGAATTGGTCGCGAGAACATCTTTTTTTGCCCAAGAGCTACTAAAGCCATTGTTTTCCAACGTTCCGCTTTATTACCTTTTCTATCAATGTCTCGACCTAGCAGAACATTCGCACGAATTTTTAAAATATTGTAAGTGAAGAAACCAAATCCACCTATGAATAATAAGCCAAATAAAATACTTGAAACCATCTTATTAAATTAATTAGGAACTGAGTCCAGTAATTGTCTTAATTTTTTTTCTTCACGTGTTGTTAAAGGAACACCTTTCGTTTTTGCACCAAGAACAGAGAAATGAATATATCTTTCTGGATGCAATTGCAAATCATTCACAAGGTTTTGAAGTTCTTTATTAGTATTAACAAGTTCGTTGTATAACTGTTCATCTCCGATTAATTTACCGAGAGTCCCTTCGCCTTTTTGAGCTTGGTCTAAAACGGAATTTAAATTCTTTAAGGTTGATGAAGCATTACTAATAACAGATTTGAAATCTGCTGAGACCAAATCATCAGTTATTTTCTTAGTATTCCCAATAATTGCAGCAACTTGATCATTACTTTTCTTAAGATTTAAAGAAATACTTTCAACATTAGTCATAATTCGCCCGAACTTGATTTTTTCTTCACCAACAAGTGATTCAACCTCACCTGCAACATTACCTAACTTATGAATGGCGATTTGTAATTCTTTCAAACTACCTTTTAATTCTGAAGTTGCTGTGGTGTCCCAAAAGGCAGACAATGATGTCACCATTTTATCAATAGAGCTTAATGCCGTTTGCACTTTTTGCACCAATGGATCTGCATATGCTTTTACTTGAGTTGTTATGTCAACAGTTACAACTCCTTGTATTTTATCTCCAGGTTTATAAAAACCTTTTGTTATATCTGGATTGAGTTTGAGTAATAATCCCTTATTAAACAAATCGATTGATCCTGCTTCTAATTTTGAACCTTTGGGTATTTTAAAGTTGTCTTCTTGAATATTGAACGTAATCAAAACTTTCTTTAGGCTATCTTGGCTTTTGGTAAGTTCTATGTTTACAACTTTCCCAACAATTACACCATTAACCATAACAGAACCTGCAACTGGAACGCCCCCTGAATTTG
This sequence comes from Bacteroidota bacterium, assembly GCA_041161265.1. Taxonomy (GTDB): domain Bacteria; phylum Bacteroidota; class Bacteroidia; order Flavobacteriales_D; family Crocinitomicaceae; genus M0103. Next base: position 3,838 of record JBEAUV010000152.1, read on the forward strand.
GGAAGTATGCATAATAAACTTCATCACCTCCGAAAAAGCTGTTTCCTTTTAAGAAGTTAACTCCTGCAATTAATAACCCAATTGCCGCAATGGTGATTACACCCGTTTTAATTTCTTTAGAGATCTTCAAAACATTAATTTTCTGCTAATTTAATAGCTTTTTCTAAATTAATGCGCTCTCCATTCAGAAAGGCAACAACAAAAGCATGTTGATAACCCATTTCTCTTAATTCATTTTTATATTTATTGGCTCCTGCAAAATCCTTTTCATATTCGCCAAATGTGTATTTGAAGAGGTTATCTTGTTTATACTCAAACACTTTAATACCTTTGAACTTTGAAGATGTTGATGCTATTTTTGTTTCAGAAGTTTCAACTTGTATTCTAAAGACCACTTTGTCTTTGAAACTATTTTCTTCAACAGTATTTGATAAAACCTCTGAATTTCCATTCGTTGAATTTGCGGTCTTAATATCAATTCCTTCTAATTCATTTTTATAGCTTTCAAAAGCAGAAAACATCGATGCTGCCATCTTTTTTTGACCAGTTGTATCACCAAGAAATTTCTCTTCAGCTGGATTTGTCAAAAAACCGGTTTCAATCAAAACACTTGGCATAGTCGTTTTATAGAGCACAAGAAACCCAGCTTGTTTAACACCTCTATTATATCTGTTTAATTTCGTGAATTCCTTCTGAAGTTTATCTGCAAAACTTATTGATTGATCTAGAAATACAGATAATTGAATTTGTCTTGCAATAATTGCATCAGGTGACATATCAAAATCCTTGTACTTCTCACCTTTATCGTCTTCTAAAAATATTGTTGAGTTCTCTCGTTCTGCTACTTTTTGTTGAGATTCGGTTCGGTGCAATCCTAAAACATATGTTTCTGCTCCGTATGCTGCAGGACTTGCTGCATTGGCATGAATACAAATAAAAAGATCTGCTTTTGCTTTGTTTGCAATGTTTGCTCTTTCATCTAATTCAACAAAGACATCTTTGTCTCTCGTGTAAATTACTTTTATTCCTGGATACTTTTTTTTGATTTGATCACCGAGTTTTAATGCGATAGATAAACAAACACTTTTTTCATTTGCAGAAGCACCATGACAACCAGGATCCTTGCCTCCATGACCAGCATCAATCACAATTGTTTTGATAGTTGGTCGTTCAGCAGTGTTGTTTTGACCATAAGAATTTCTTCCGCCAAAGATGACAAGAAGCAATAAAAATAGATTGAATCTGTTATATGTCAATATTTTTTCCATTGCGAAGAGCTAATTTTAATAGTTTTGCAGCCATATTAATGACTAAAAAACAAAATTACATTTCATTGTTGACCAAAAAACGTTCCATACTGATACTTATCTTCGGCTTATTGTTAATAATGTTCGGGGCAACGATTGGTTACGGTCAAACAAATAGAATCAAAGACACGTTGCGATTGAATGATGATTCTTTTGAAGATATTATTTTTTACAGTGCTCGTGATTCAATTTATACGGATCTAAAAAAGAAGCAAGTTCATTTGTACGGTGATGCTAAAGTAAATAATGGTGAAATCAATATGTCAGCAGGATATATCCTAATTGATTTGGATAAAAATGAAATCTTAGCTCAATATGCATTCGACAAAGACAGTAATAAGGTTGAATTTCCAAAATTTTCAGAAGGGTCTGAAGAAATAAAAGCTTCAAGTATTCGGTATAATTTCACAACCGAAAAGGGATATATCGAAGAATTAGCAATTCAACAGGATGAAATGTACTTATATATGGGCGTCGCAAAAAGGCATCCAAACGATGAAATTCATTTCAAAAATGGTCGTTTTACAACGTGTAATTTAGAAGAACCTCATTATCATTTTCAACTTTCTAAGGCTGTGATGATCCCAGAAGAGAGGATTGTAACTGGCCCTATGAATCTTTGGATCAAAGGGGTTCCTACTCCACTTGGATTGCCTTTTAGTGTTATTCCACAACAAAAAGAACGAACTCACGGAATTCTTTTCCCAGAAATAGTACCAGCTTCTGCATATGGTTTTGGTTTTCAAAATTTGGGTTATTATATTCCCATAAATAATCAGATACAAACTTCTGTTTATACTAACTTGTACTCAAATGGAAGTTGGGGACTTCGAAACAATCTTGATTATGCGAAAAAATATGGTTTTAGAGGCAATTTAGATTTGGGTTTTCAACAATTTAAAAGTGGATTTCCCGAAAATACCAGCGCAAATAAAATGACGTTAATTTGGCTTCATAAAAAAGAACTCAAATCAAATCCATTTTGGAGTTTTTCTGCAAATGTGAATTTCATTTCTGATAATCAATCTAAAAACAACCTAGATCCTTTAAATAGCCAATATTTTAACAATAGTTTTAATTCAGACATCAACCTTAATCGTTCTTTCCCAGGAAAACCTATTAATGCTGGGCTGAAGATGTCTATTCGACAAAATTCAAATACTAAAAACATCTCCTTACTTTCACCAGTGGTAAATGTCAATGTAACCAGATTTTTTCCATTTAAAAAAATCATACGTGGAACAAACAGTGTTCAACAAATGATTTCAAGATTAGGGATGACTTACAATCTCGAAGGGCAAAATAAATCCACTTTTCAAGATTCATTATTAAGAGATAAAGACTTTAATTCAATTGGTAACCAATTCATGAATGGAATCAATCAAAATGCATCAATTCAAACGACAAGTTCTTTTTTTAACAACGCATTGAAGTTTACCCCTTCTATTTCGTATTCCAATAAAATTAATTTTCAACAAGTTGAAAAACAATATGATGCAATCAATAATGAAACGATTACAGATACAACACAAAAAACAGGGATGGCACATGAATTGACTATAAATGGTCAACTAACAACTGCTTTGTATAGTTATTACAAGTTTTTAGGGAAGAAAAAATCTTTATTAAGACACATTTTGACACCTTCTTTTGGGGCTAGATTTGTACCTCAAATAAACAAATTAATCACAGAAAATGTTGGGGTAGATCAAACCTCAATTACTTATTCCCCTTTTGAACGAAGTGTCTATACATCCTATAATGGCACTGGTGCAGCCCAATTGACTTTTGGCCTCAATAACACTTTTG
>JBEAUV010000153.1:0-6947 GCA_041161265.1 Bacteroidota bacterium
ATATAAAAGTGCTGCACAAAGATTTTAATTACGAAGGTGAGGTAATAGAGATGAATTACTTTTTTGTACACATAAAAACAAAAGATAACGAAGTAGTTACTATACCAAATTCACATTTTTTTGATCGATCCTATTCTGTTATTGAAAACAAACAAAATATTAACGAGTCTATTTAATTAAATGAGAATATCATTTGCAGCAATAATTTTGCTTTGTTTTTACTTGAATAATCTACGTGCACAAAGTGTGGACATGGGTAGTTGGAATATCCTTAATTTAAAATATAATCACAATGACAAACTCAGCTTTTTTGCTGAAGCGCAGTTACGTTCATTAAAATTTTACAACAACTTTCATTATTATGAATATAAAGGTGGTTTTAACTACAAGGTTCAAAAAAATGTAAAGTTGACGTTGGGTGCAGGAAGTTATCAAACCTATAAAGAAGGAGGTGATTTTGTCTTACCTAAAAATAATGATGAATTTAGAATTTGGCCTCAGATTATAATTTTCCAATCAATTGGTAAATTGAAAATAGAGCAACGTTATCGTGCTGAATTTAGATTTACGAGTAATGGATACCGAAATCGTTTTCGATATAGACTTGGCGCCTCATACCCTTTTGGAAAGGAAAAAAATGAATACAAACCTTTTCAAGTTAGTATGAGTAATGAACTATTTTTCACGAACAGCGAGCCATATTTTGAAAGAAATAGGTTGTTATTTAACATCAATTACAAACCCTCCAAAATGTCAACAATACAAATTGGCTACTTACATCAATTCGACTATAAAATAAATGATGAAACAGGACGTGATTTTCTTGTAATTGGTTTTTATTATGAAATATTCCGAAAATTGGAATCAAATGAAAAATCAGATGTTGAACTCAAAGATAATTAGTCAATTTTAACCTTTTCCAAGTGTTCAAGTTACCAAAAGTTTAAATCCTAAAACATTCTCCCTACTCTACAATCAAGATACAGACTAAGAATTCACTTACCTGGAATGATTGAAAACATCCGTTTCTATTTAGATTAATTCTAAATACCTTTTTTATGGTATTGTACTTTGCCTCTATAAAGTATTCCATTGTTCTATCAAAAATATCGATTGAATATCTTTTTAGAATAGAATTATGAATAACATTAGTAAGCTCATTTTCATTTTTACAACCATCTGTATTTCAAATGCATACACTCAAACAGAGGACACGACAAAAATTAATCAGATAAAGGAAGTTGTTATAAAGGAACATACTTCTGTAGGTGGAATAGAGCGAATGCCTGATTTGAAGGAGAACGTAATTTACGCTGGAAAAAAAACGGAAGTTATACAATTGGATAAAATCAATGCTGACTTAAGCACAAATAACACCCGTCAAGTTTTTGCAAAAGTACCTGGAATGAGTATTTGGGAAAATGATGGTTCAGGGATTCAGGCCGGTATTGCCTCAAGAGGACTGAGTCCAAATAGGTCATGGGAGTTTAATGTTAGACAAAATGGATATGACATTAGTTCTGAAGTTTTTGGATATCCTGAAACATATTACACTCCGCCCATGGAAGCTTTGGGGAAAATTGAAGTTGTCCGTGGTGCGGCATCCTTACAATATGGACCTCAATTTGGAGGCTTAATCACTCGTGCCAAAAGGAAATCCACCTCTGCAGATTACATATTCACTCGTACAAAAAGGAAATCCACCTCTGCAGATTACATATTCACTCGTGCCAAAAGGAAATCCACCTCTGCAGATTGCATATCCACTAGTACCAAAAGGAAAACCACCTCTGCAGATTGCATATTCACTCGTGTCAAAAGGAAATCCACTCGTGTAATTTGCATATCCAATCGTGCCAAAAGGAAATCCGTTTTACTTCTTCAACTCAAAATGTTTCTCTGCTTCTTCTGCGATATATCCACCAATCGCAAGAGATGCTGTTGCAGCTGGTGAAGGCGCATTTAAAACATGAATTGAATTTCCATTCTAGCATTGTCTAGTCAATTCTGAAATTATGGAGTATGTCTCCATGAAAAATCTATTTTCTATCACGCCTTTAAATTTTGAATGACCATGAGTCCATTACCGAAACAATTTGGACACTAAATCTGTTATTATGTTGAATTCTAATCTAAAGATAATTTTATAAAAAATTTCTATTTAAAAAGTTAATGAATGGAATCAAAGGAAATTGATAGGGTAATTGAAATGGCTTGGGAGGACAGAACTACGTTTGAGGCCATTGAGTTACAATTTGGACTTACCGAATCAGCAGTAATTGGAATAATGCGGAAAGAATTAAAGAGAAGTAGTTTTAATTTATGGCGTAAGCGGGTAAATAGTGGAACAAGTCAAAAACATGCATTTAAAAGAAATCCAGAAATCAATCGGTTCAAATGTAGTCGTCAAAAATCCATTTCAATGAATAAAATAAGTAAAAGGTAAAATAGACTGAACTTAAGGTTTCCTAAAGTCAATCTTTTTCGCTTGAATTTGAATGAAATAATATCCGACGCTTCATCACACACGAGTTAATGGATAAACTAAATAAGGCAAGGAAAATTCAACAATTTTAATCAAATAAAAAAAAATGTCAAATTACTTAATTATAGGAGCTTCTTCAGGAATTGGTAGAGCACTCGCATTGCAATTAGCTGAAAATGGTCACCAAGTATATGGAACATACAATACCCATGAAATTGAATCAAAGAATCCATTAATAAGCTATGCTCATCTTAATGTTTTGGACGACAATCTTTCATTTGATTATTTACCTGACACATTAGCTGGCGTAATATATTGTCCGGGTACTATCAATCTTCGTCCTTTTGAGAGAATTAAACCTGTTGATTTTATGAATGACTATAATTTACAAGTTGTTGGAGCCATAAAGACAATTCAAGCCGTTGTTTCAAAATTAAAAAACACAGAAAATGCTGCTATACTGCTATTCTCAACTATTGCTGTTCAAACAGGTTTACCATTTCACACACAAGTTTCTGCTTCTAAAGGAGCAATTGAAGGGTTAACAAAAGCATTGGCTGCTGAATACGCTCCAAAAATCAGAGTTAATTGCATAGCACCTTCTCTTACCGATACACCCTTGGCAGCTTCGCTATTAAATACTGATCAGAAAAAGGAAGCAAATGCATTGCGACATCCACTCAAAAGAATAGGAACAACTGATGACATTGTGCATCTCGCTGACTTTTTATTATCTACCAAAGCCAGTTGGATTTCAGGGCAAATCATGCATGTCGACGGCGGAATGTCTACCTTAAGAGTTTAATTAAGATTCTAAAAGTTTAATTCACTCTCAATTTTCAAAATCATTGAGGTTTCAATGGAATATAATTTTCTACTTCTTCAACTCAAAATGTTTCTCTGCTTCTTTTGCAATGTATCCGCCGATTGCGAGCGATGCAGTAGCTGCTGGTGAAGGAGCATTTAAAACGTGAATTGATTTTCCATGGTATTCGATTCTGAAATCGTCCCGTGTATCACCATCTCTGGCTAATAACAAAGCTCTCACTCCTGCTCTACCCGGTTTAATATCTTCCATGGTTAATGAAGGAACCATTCTTTGCAATGTTTTGAGGAATAAACGTTTTGAGAATGCTCTGCGGTATTCTCCAATTCCAAACGACATGTTTTTGAAGAACAATTTCCATGTACCAATATAAGTCAAAGCGTCCCACGTGTCTCTCCAAGAAAAATCAGTTTTTCCGTACCCTTCTCTTTTGAACGTAAAGACTGCATTCGGACCACATTCTATTTCGCCATCTGTCATTCGAGTGAAATGCACCCCTAAGAATGGAAAATCGGGATTTGGAACAGGATATATTAAGTTTTTGATTTTGTGTTTTGCTGCATCAGTCAATTCATAATAATCACCTCTAAAACCAACAACTTGTTCTTTTAAATCTACACCATCTTTTCGCGCTAATCGGTCTGCTTGCAAACCAGCACAGAATACCAAATATTCAGCTTCAAAAACTCCTTTATCCGTAATTATTTTAGATGTTTTTTCTCCTTTTTCGATTTCAAGAACTTCGTGTCCGAGTTCTAATTTACTTTCTGGTTGCAATGCTAATGCTAATTCAACCATTTTTGCTGTCGCAGCACGGAAATCGATTATTCCAGTACAAGGAACCCAAATCCCTCCAATGCTTTCAACAAATGGTTCGTGTTCTTTTACTTGTTCTGCTGTAATCCATTGGATTCCCTCAATTTTATTCTCAAGTCCTGTTTTGAAAACTTTTTCCATGTTTTCCAGCTCAGAAGGATCTGTTGCTACAACAACCTTCCCACAAATATCATGAGGAATTCCATGCTCTTTCGCAAAAGCGACTAATTCATGTCGACCTTGGATGCAGTTTTTTGCTTTTAAAGAGCCTGGTTTGTAATACAATCCTGAGTGAATAACACCTGAATTATGACCTGTTTGATGATCCGCCAATATGTCCATTTTCTCAATCAACACGATTTTTAAGTCTGGATATTTAAGTTGAAGTTTGTATAAAGTTGCTGCTCCAACAATTCCTCCACCAATAATTGCGATATCAAATGCCATAATTCTGAGATTTACATTAATTTGGCGTAAAATTAATCATTGCAAAGTTTGGAACAGCAAAAGAAAAGCATTTTATCTGAAAGACCTTTTTTTGAAAATTTAAATGGTTTACGTTTTGCCGGTGCAATAGCGGTGCTACTATATCATTGTTTTTCATTGGAACGTGAAATTTGGGGAGATTTTTATCACAGTTATTGGTTTCAAAAGGCATGCATTTTAATTAGTAAAGGTCATCTAGGGTTTGTACTGTTTTTTATGTTGAGTGGATTTCTTATTACTTATTTTTTACTTTTCGAACGTGAAAAAACAGGAAAAATTAATCTTTTCAATTATATAGTACGCAGATTTCTTCGCTTTTGGCCTTTGTATTTTCTAATTGTCATCTTTGGATTTTTTATTTTTCCAAGATTACCTTACGGAATTGAAACAGTGCATGAATTTTGGAGATTTGCTTTGTTTTTATCAAATATTGACGAAATATTGTTGGGATTACATGATAAAATAAATTTTCTAAGTGCAACATGGACTGTTAGCATTGAAGAACAATTTTATTTGGCTTGGGGATTTTTATTTGGTATAATTTCATTTAGAAAAAACACCTATTATTATTTTGCATTTGGTTTTATAATAATAATGTCTTTTGTTTTCAGATCAATGCATTTAGATGATCATCGACTACTTTATTATCATACCTTTTCTGTCATGTGTGACCTTGCCTTTGGTGGAATAATTGGTTTACTAGCATTTGAAGGAAAAATCCAATCATTTTTTGAACGACTTTCTAAGTCAAAAATAATATTACTGTATTTATTGTCGTTTGTTATAATCATGGGGTCAGGTCCATTATTAAAGAATTTTTTCTATTCTTTTGAACATCTTCCACCTTGTTTGGTCTTTTCGTTTGTCATTTTGGAACAAGTGTATGCTAAAAACTCTTTTTATAAAATCGACAAAATACCTTATTTCTTCTCTTCTGGTGAGTTGACATATGGAATTTATCTATTCCATTGTATTTTTATTTACTATTGGAGTATATTCTTTAAAAATCATGGCTACACAGAACATTTATGGCAATTCATTACTTATGTTATTTTGATTTTCATCTGCACCTATTGCCTTGCTTGGATCAGTTTACATTTTTTTGAGCGACCTATTTTATCACTCAAAAAATACTTTAGGTAAAAAAAGGCCGACAATTGCCGACCTTTTACTTTATTGAGATAATCTCTACTAACGATTGATTCAATCAACCTGTACTTTCTTTATTGCTTAATCATATTTTTCGTGTAAACCTGTTCGTTCGTCACAATTTTCACAATATATTGTCCTTTAGGTAAATGTGACAAATCCAAATGTGCGTCAGCGAAAGTGCCTGTAGCATTCATGTTTTCAGAATGAACTTGTCTTCCCATTAAGTCATAAATCATTAAATCTGCATGATTATCAACAAATCCGCTTACTTCAATTGTACATTGTCCTGTAGTTGGATTAGGAAAAATCATTACCTCATGATCCAATACCTTTTCATCTACATCTAAAGTAAAGCCAACAGAAAAATCATAGCGGTGATATGCTCCAAAGTCAACAGGAAAGAACTCCATATAACTCCCGCCAACTAATCTTAAACGCATTTGGCCTGAAGTTTCACCTTCCGTTTGTGAAGAATACCAAAAACCTAATCCATCACTATCAGTATCTTCAATGATGATTGAATAACAACCAGGAGATAAATCAAATGTATCTTTATATTGAGTCGCATTGGACATATTCGTTCTTGAAAAAATCACATTCCCACTTGCATCTTCTAAACGATAATTGTTTTCTACTGCCTTATTGTTTGTTGTCAACCAAACATAAAAAGGTCCATTTATTCCCTCTGGAGCAGTAAATGGGGTTGTTATTATATTATTATTAGCGTATTCATCCAAATCTGGTGACCCTTGAACATCAAATACTCTTGCATTGAAGATTTGTGAACCGCTATAATCTCTCCACCATCCTAAATCTGTAACTGGTATTTCAACTACTTGTTTTTCTAAGAATGCTAAATTTCCTGTCCATGTATAATCCAAAAAGTCTCCATACGAAATCCAGCATCGAATAACACAGCTTGTCAGTGGCAATGCACCCGTATTTTGTAAAACAACTCTAGGATTAGAGCAACTAGGATTCCATTTTCTGTAATATTCCCAGCTGTTTGGATTTAATACATCAATTAAAGCAGCATCATTTTGGAAATTTGGAGAAGAATAGGAAATTAAATCAATTGCGGCTACATAATTACCAGTTGCTTGACCTGGATCACCAACTGGTACAGCATTGATTGCGTAATCCAATGAAGTCGTCGTTCCAGGAGTAACGAAAGGTGTTAAT
>JBEAUV010000154.1:0-6908 GCA_041161265.1 Bacteroidota bacterium
ATTTATAAAACTCACATTACACGGAAAATCTTTGAATCGTTCTTTGAAACTTCTGTAATGTTGCATAGAAAGAATAGTAGTAGGCACTAAAATAGCAACTTGTTTACTATCTGCAACAGCTTTAAAAGCAGCACGAATGGCAACTTCTGTTTTGCCAAAACCAACATCTCCACAGACTAAACGATCCATTGGGGTGGAAGATTCCATATCCTCTTTAATAGCTTGAGTAGCTTTTAATTGATCAGGTGTATCTTCATACATGAAAGAAGCTTCTAATTCATTTTGCAAATAAGTATCTTCACTAAATGCAAATCCTGGTTGACTTTTCCTTTTGGCATATAATTGAATAAGATCAAATGCCAATTCTTTAATCTTCTTCTTCGTTTTACTTTTTAAAGTAGCCCAAGCCTGTGATCCTAATTTATTCATTTTAGGAACAGCTCCATCTTTCCCTGTGAATTTTGAAATTCGATGCAAAGAGTGAATTCCTACATAAAGAACATCGCCATCCTTATATACCAATCGAATTGCTTCTTGTGGTTTGCCATTTACATCAATCGTTTCTAATCCAGAAAACTGTCCAACACCATGATCTATATGCGTAACATAATCACCTTTTTGAAGGTTGTAAATTTCTTTTAAGGTAAGAGCTTGCTTTGCTTGACGAAATCCCTCTTTTAATCTAAATCGGTGATAACGTTCAAACAATTGATGGTCTGTATAACAAACTAATTTTTGAGAAGGTGAAATAAAACCTTCGTGTAAAGCAATATTTACTGGTTTAAAATCAACACCTCCCCCTATATCTTCGAATATTTGATATAAACGATCAATTTGTTTAGGCTGATTCGAGAAGATTAAATTTGTGAAATGGAGTTTCGTTCTATTGGCTAAATCTTCTCGTAATAAATCAAAATTCTTATTGAAACTTGGTTGTGGCAGGAAGTCAAATTGAAATTCTTTGTCAGCCTTAAAATGATATTCTGGTCCCCATTCAATGATATTGTATGGTTCTATTTCGTTCTTAACATCCTGAGGATGAAGATAGAATTCACCAGGCAAAGTTCGTTTAACAACATCTGATAGCCCATTATAAATCTTTAACGACTTGTCATACTCTTTTTGCAAAACACCCGTTAGCATGTCATAAGAGGAAAGCCAAAGGGTGACGTTTTTTCCGAGAAATTCAAAGAAGCTGCCGTTTCCTTCTAAATTGAGTTGGCCTTGAACATTTGGAATAACATTAAAATGCTTGAAGTTGGTGATAGATAATTGAGTTCCAGCATCAAAAGTTCGAATAGATTCCACTTCATCGCCGAAAAATTCTATTCGAAAAGGATTATCATTTGAATAAGAGAAAACGTCAATAATTCCACCCCTAATTGAGAATTGACCAGGTTCATAAACAAATTCAACCCGTTCAAAATGGTATTCTAATAAAAGTTCATTAATGAAATCAATGGAATAGGTTTTCCCAACTTCAACACGCAAGGTGTTATCACTTAATTTTTTTTGAGTTGGGACTTTTTCAAATAGTGCCTGCGGATACGTTACTACCCAAACATTGCTTCCGTTATTTATTTTTTCTAAAACTTCGGCTCTAGATACAACATTAGCATTATCAGTTTCTTCTAATTGGTATGGTACGCGATAAGATGCAGGATAAAACAAAACACGTTTATCTTCTGGGAAAACGCCTTCTAGGTCATTCAAGAAATAAGCGGCTTCTTCTTTATCGTTTAGAATAAATAATTGATGTCCTGGAATTTGATTCGCTAACGCTGAAGCGCACAAACTTTTTGAAGAACCAACTAATCCTTTCCAATGTATTCTTGTTCCGGCAAATTGTAACTGATTTGCAGTTTCATCAATTTGAGGAATTTTAGAAAAAAACGCTCGTAATGATTTTAGTTCCATTTATTATTGAAGCAGACTGATTGCTTTTTCAACCATATTTTTAGAACCCACAAAGAAAGGAACACGCTGATGTAGTTGTGTTGGTTCAATGTTTAATATTCTTTCTCGTCCTGTTGTTGCTAATCCACCAGCTTGCTCTGCAATCAGCGCTAATGGGTTACACTCATATAGTAAACGTAGTTTCCCTTCTGGTGACAAATCTGTAGCAGGATAAATATAAATTCCACCTTTAATCAAATTTCGATGAAAATCCGCTACTAATGATCCAATATACCTGCCTGAGTATGGAGCACCTTTATCATTTTCAGAACTTTGACAATAAGCTACATATTCCTGAATTCCTTTTTCACAAATGGCAATATTACCTTCATTCATGGCATATAATCTACCAGTTTCTGGCATTTTCATATTGGGATGAGAAAGGCAAAATTCACCAATAGATGGGTCTAACGTAAAACCATTTACTCCTCTTCCAGTTGTGTAAACTAGCATAGTAGATGAGCCGTATAATACGTATCCTGCAGCGATTTGTTCATTTCCAATTTGAAGCATATCGTCTAAAGTTGCTAAAGTTCCAACTTCAGATATTCTATGATAAATGGAAAAAATAGAACCAATAGAGACATTTACATCAATGTTTGATGAGCCGTCTAAAGGGTCGAATAGCACCACATATTTTGCTTTTTTTGCTTGTTCAGAAGGAAAAGCGATGAAATCATCATTTTCTTCTGAAGCAATACCACAAATCTCACCACCGTTTTCAAATGCTTTAATGAATTGTGTGTCAGCTACAACATCTAATTTTTGTTGCTCTTCGCCTTGAATATTAGTTTCTCCTTGAGAGCCTAAAATATGGTCAACTAATCCAGCCTTCCGAACATCACGACTAACAATTTTAGAAGCAACAGCAATATCATTTAAAATCCGAGATAATTCACCAGTTGCACCAGGAAAATCTGCTTGTCGGTCCATGATAAACTCATTGAGGGTGGTAACTTTTGACATATTGCTTTGAATTTTTTGTAAATATCGGTAAAATGCTTGAATTGATTTGTCAGATTTAAAGGTAATTAGAAGTTGAAAACAGATTATTTTACATGAAAGGTAGAACAAAGACAAAATACCTCAAAAATTTACCTAAAACGATAAAAAACAGAACGGGAATAAAAGGAACTTTAAAAAACCCAAGAGCAACAGTCATTGGATCGCCAATAAAAGGAACCCATGAGAAAAAAGCGACTAAATATCCTCGTTTTTGAATGCGTTTTTGAAAAGACATTAATTTTTGTTCTTTGATTCCAAAACGCTTGAACCATAAACTATTTCCAAACATTCCTAAAGCATAATTCGTAAATCCTCCTAACGAATTGCCAATAGTTGCAATCATTAAACATGAAATAGGGTCGTATTGTTGACTCAACATTAGCAATAGTATTCCTTCAGAACTCATTGGCAAAATAGTTGCCGAAAGAAAACTTGCTGAAAACAAACCAATAAACCCGATTGAAAATAGTGCCATAAAAAAAGGCCTCAGTCAATTGACTGAGGCCCTCAAAGATATTAATTCCGAAGAATTATTTCTTGATGAATTTTTGTGTAATATTTGAATAATTTGAAACGATGTTTACATAATAAATACCATTTGCAAAAGTTGTAGCATCAAATGAAGACAAGTGCGAACCAGCAGCTTGGTTAACTTCAGTTTGAGTCAATATTACTTTTCCTGTTACATCAACAATTTGAATTGAAATATCAGAAGACCCTTTCAATGAGTATGAAATTGTAGTTGCACCTGTTGTAGGGTTAGGAGCGATGAAACCAATTGTAATATCAGATGTAGCTTCTTTAATTCCTAAAGTTCCATCAAAATTCAAATCAGTAACTACCTGTGTACCTAAAGTAAACCAATTATCACCTGGAGTTGTACCAAAATCACCATAAATATTCACAGAATAATCATCATCGAATGGATTCTCAAGGTAGCAGAAATGATTTGCAGAACCACCGTCATGATTAACCAAAGCCATGTAGTAATTTCCACCCAATAAAGTTGGAATTGCTGTTTGTGAATCATGTAGATTTAATGTAACGTCTTTGACAGAATTTGTCGCTGGCACCATTGTACTTGTTATAGGGAAAAGCCAATCACCTGCAAAATAAGCGTGTGATGAATTGAAATCTGAAGCAGTAGCATCAAGCATGTATAGTTGAACATACAATTCACCTCCAACTGTAGTTGGGTAACCCGAAGATTTACCAATTTTCAAATTAACTCCATGAAGATCAGCATCAACTGGCACATAGAACCAGTTTCCAAAACCCATTGCGATACTAGTCGTAGCATTTGGACCGGCATCATTACCAACACTTCCAAAATACAATGGTTCTTCAAAATTTTGAGCACCATAAACATTATTAGTGATTTTTATTGATCTAACGAAAACATTATCTGTAAGATCTTCATCTGTTTCAGTCATGTTTAATGTTCCAGTAATAGTGTAAGTATCAACTGCCCATGTGCTCATGTCTAATGTAGAAGTAAATGTAATTGTATCAATGTCAGTTGCACTGAAGCTATTTGTCAAAACACCACCAGTTTGAGTATAAGTTCCTCCTAATGCACCAACTGCATTAATTGTTAATGTTACTCCAGTAGGTGTATTTGCACCAATATTTTTAATTTTTCCTTGTACTGTAAGAAAATCAGCAAACATAGTAGGGATACTAGTGTACTCATAGTCATTAAAAATATCATTAACCCACAAGTCTGTTAAACTTAAATTAATTAGTGGACGTTCATAAATAGCAATATCGTCAATTAACCAATAGTAGTGAGTATTGTATTGTCCATTACCATCAGCGCTCGTTCCTTCCCATCCAAAACGGATTTGTGTATTTGCTGTTAAGTTAGGTACTTCACTAGAAATATCAATTAATACCTTCATTGGATCAGCAACATCTGTACTAAATTGATTACGGTCAATACCTAAATCAACAATAATACGAGGACCCCAAATTCCTCCTCCGTTCTCTGAAATTTCAATATAAAAAGGAGTTTCATTTGCATTACAGCAATACATTGCATCAGTTTTAAACGACAACAATTTACCAGTTGAACCTGAAGTGCTTAAATCCCTAAGTGGAGAAGTTACTGTGCCATCAACAGATGTACTAGCAAAGTCAATTTCACTATCATTCGGATTATAAGAATCCCATTTCAAATATTTCCCAGTTAATGTTGTAGGGTAATTCAAAGGGCTGTTTCCAGTAGCGGTTGTCCAATAAATAGAATTAGTTCCACCAGCTGCCCAAGTTCCCCAATCTCCACCAGTAAGACCTGTAGCAGAAGAAAAAGATTCAACTGGTCCAACAGCTACCAATGCTTTTTGAGATAGTGCACTTGTATTTGCAAGATTTGGCTTAATTGCTACTTCAGGGCGAGTTGTTTTTGCGTGTAAAATTGGCTCTTGTGCACCGAAGTTATATTTGGGAGAAGTATTTTGTCCCCACGAAATGCTAACAAGCGCAATGCCAGAAAGTGTTAGATAAATTTTTTTCATATTTCTTTAATAATTAGAATTAATTTATGTAAAGTTAAATCAAAATAATTTATTCTCCAAAACATTTTAATTAATAAGATTTACTCGTCAAATGTTTGCCATACTGCCATTGGAAGCCACGTAGTGAAATTGAAATAAAAGAATTAATTGCGACAAATCTTGGAATGCTTTAATCCGCTTTTTCTGCGAGAAATGCTTTGTTTTTTTTCTCCCGCTGATCCAATTCCTAAAATTCTAAGCTAATTTGTGTGAACTTTTTTTGTGGATAATTCTCTTTATTTTTAGTTAGTATTCCAGAGGCATCTCAAAATCACAAATAAAATATACCTATCACAATCATATTAGTTAATGATTTAGTGGAAAAAAAGTGACCATATTATAAAGGGATTTAACGATCCTTCAAGAAAGGGAGCCTTTCACGAATTTCTAATAAATGTTTTTTGGAAAGTCTAACTTCTAATATTCCTTCTTGGTTTGGAGGAAGTGATATTGCTTCACCAAGGGCGTTCACTTGCAAAGTATCTCCTAAATATTCCAAACTCTTGCCGTCAACACCAACTCTATTGACACCAATTACAAAGCATTGATTTTCAATTGCTCTTGCTTTTAAGAGAATTCTCCATTGCTGAGATCTAACTTCTGGCCAATTTGCGACATATAATATTGCGTCATAGGCTGCATTAGAATGTTCTTCAATTCTATTTCGAGCAATTTCTGGAAATCGGAGATCATAGCATATTTGAAGCTGTAATTTCCATCCTTTAAAAAGTACAATCTTTTCTTTTTGACCAACAGAATATATCTTGTCTTCACCTGCTAGGCCAAAAGCTTTTCTTTTGTCATAATATTCAACTTCACCATTTGGAAAAACAAATACACCTCTGTTGAAGAAATGTCCATTTTCTTTTATAATAAGGGAAGTGTAAATTGCTGTGTTTTTATTTTTGGCATTATCTCTTAGCCAAGTTAACCCTTGTGAATTATCCATTGTTTCAGCCAGATATTCTGCATTCATTGAAAATCCTGTGTGAAACATTTCTGGAAGGATAATAAGATCTATATTTGAAATATTCTTAAGTAAACAGGAATAATTTGTCAAATTAGAATTCTTATTTTCCCAAATTTGATTAGCTTGAACAAGTGCTACTTTTAAATCCTGCATAATTTTGTTGCTGCTTGAGTTAATGTTTCCGAATCTTTTGCGAAACAGAAACGAATAAGTTGTTGATCCTTTTTATCGGCATTGAAAACTGAAATTGGGATTGTTGCAACGCCAAATTCTGTAACAAGTCTTTTTGTGAAATCGATATCTTTTTCTTGTGAAATATTAGAATAAGAAGCAACTTGAAAATAGGAACCTTCAGAAGGAAGAAAATCAAATCGGCTATTACTCATTAGTTGTTTGAATAAATCTCTCTTTTCTTGATAAAA
>JBEAUV010000155.1:0-6893 GCA_041161265.1 Bacteroidota bacterium
TCTTCCAGCAGTTAATGCAGGCTCTTATGGAAATGTTTGTATGGATGCACCAGACGTTTCACTTATAGGTAATCCGTTGGGAGGAACTTTTTCTGGAACTGGAGTTGTTGGGCTTTCATTTGATCCTTCAGTCGGTACTCAAGTTATAACTTATAATTATACAGATGGCAATAACTGTGCAAATAGCGCCACTGTCACCATTAATGTTAATCAACTGCCTATAGTTGATGCAGGAACGGACTTGACGATTTGTGCAGGTACGGCTCTTACTCTGTTAGCCACTGGAGGTGTCACATATACTTGGTCAAATGGCATTATTAATGGCCAAGATACTATCCCTGCTGTTGGTGTCAATAGTTATACAGTTACAGGGACCGATGTAAATGGCTGCTTGAATACTGATCTTATTACTGTTACAGTATTGGATGAACCTGTTGCAATTCTTTCAGCTGATATTAACACTGGATTGCCAATTTTAACAGTCAATTTTAGTAATAACTCTTTGAACGCAACAAATTATACGTGGGACTTCGGTAATGGAACAAATTTGACAATAACAAATCAGAATAATCAAACTATCATGTATCTTGTTCCAGGTACGTATGATGTTATTTTGACAGCTTCAAATGGTATATGTGAAGATCAAGATCAATTACCTATTATTGTAATACCTTTTCCAGATCCTATAATCTATGTTCCTAATGTGTTTTCACCAAATAATGATGCGTCAAATGATGAATATTTTATTGATACTGAGAATGTGTCTATTATTGAATTAATAATATTGAATAGGTGGGGAAATGTTGTTTATGAAACAACAGATCTTAATGGCAAATGGAATGGACAATGGAACGGTAAAGATGCTTCTGAAGGAGTTTACTTTTATAAATATGTTATTACCGGTTTAAATGGAATAGTACTAGAAGGACATGGTAATTTGACATTGTTGCGATAAATGAGAAGATAGGCCTCATTAATAACTAACCTCTTTTCAAAATTGAGAAAAGGTTAGTTATTAATAATATTAAATTGAACGGTTTCTACTGTTTTAATACGAATTTTGAAAATATAATTCTCGATTGAAAAGACCAAATGTCAACTTCAAATTCGTTATTTAATCTACAGATAATTTCTTGTAATTATTGCCTGGTTTGTGATGAATTTTTAGTAAATTCGTCACGTTTTAAAACTAAATAAAATGTCAAAAGAAGTTTATATAATAGCCGCTGTAAGAACGCCAATTGGCTCTTTTATGGGTGGTTTATCAACAGTTTCTGCAACTGCTCTTGGTTCAGTTGCTATTAAGGGTGCTTTAGAAAAAGGAAATGTAAAAAGTGAATTGATTGAAGAAGTTTTCATGGGAAATGTTCTTCAAGCTGGTGTTGGACAAGCACCTGCACGTCAAGCGGCTTTAGGTGCAGGTTTAGGACAAAATGTACCTTGCACAACTGTTAATAAAGTTTGTGCTTCAGGAATGAAAGCGATCATGTTTGCTGCTCAATCAATAATCACGGGTGATAATCATATTGTTGTTGCTGGTGGAATGGAGAACATGTCTCAAGTTCCTCATTATTTAGATGGGCGTAATGGTGTTAAGTTCGGGAATATTGGAATGTTAGACGGCATCACAAAAGATGGTTTATTAGACGTATATAGTAACGTTCCAATGGGAACTTGTGCTGAATTGTGTGCTAAAGAACATGATATTACACGAGAAGATCAAGATAACTTTGCTGTAAACTCATACACACGTTCAGCAGATGCTTGGAAGGCTGGGAAATTCACTAATGAAGTTATACCAGTTGCTGTTCCTCAAAGAAAAGGTGATCCAATCATTATTTCTGAAGACGAAGAATACAAAAACGTATTTTTGGATAAAATTCCAAGCTTACGTCCAGCGTTTGACAAAGATGGAACAATTACAGCTGCTAATGCATCAACTTTAAATGATGGTGCTTCCGCATTAATTCTTGCTTCAAAAGAAGCAGTTGAAAAATACGGATTGAAGCCAATTGCAAAAATTGTTAGTTATGCTGATGCTGCTCATGCGCCAGAATGGTTTACAACAGCACCGTCATTAGCGATTCCAAAAGCATTAGGTAAAGCAGGTTTAACAACAGCTGATGTTGATTATTGGGAATTAAACGAAGCATTTGCTGTAGTTGGAATTGTAAATACAAAAATATTAGGATTAGATCCTGCTAAAGTTGATGTGAATGGCGGCGCCGTATCATTGGGGCACCCACTTGGGAATTCAGGTTCTAGAGTTATTGTTACTTTGATCAATGTTTTGAAACAAAACGGTGGTAAAATCGGTGGTGCTGCAATCTGTAATGGTGGTGGTGGCGCTTCAGCAATGATTATTGAGAATCTATAGTGTTTCATAAAACTTTTTGAAAGCGGGATTTCCATTAGGTTATCCCGCTTTGTTGTAATCTGGTTTTGTAAAAAAAAAACATGATAGCTTAAATATTTAATACATTTGAACATCATTCTAAAACTACTAAAATGAAATTCAGTTTTCTATTATTCTCAATTTTCGTTATTAATGTTGGTATATATGCGCAACTTGATCCTTTTTATTTAGGAATCTATATGAATGAAGCGCAATCAGAAAGTTATAATATCAATTTTATTCCTGAAGAAGGAATAGAATCAAAGGATTGTTTTTTGTTTGCTTTTAGTAAAATGAGCAATGGAAAAGCTTCAAGCGTTATAAAAGGGATTGGGTATTGTGAATCAGAAACACAGCATATCGAAATTAGATTTGAAAATTCGACAACTCCTTTTGAGGTAGATTTTGCAATCGATTCAAGAGGTGCTAAAGTCATGACAATTCACTTTAATGATGGTAAGATTGGAATATATTCTGAATTGACAGAAATTGTGGAAGTTGATCAAACTTTTGCTGATAAAATCTACACAAGAAAAGATGGTAGTGAAATACTGGTTTCTCATAATTATAATGGTGCAGGTTTTCTATTCACTATTTATGGTAAAACAACTGATAAGTGCGTTATGAACGAATTAAGCGGCACTGTAACTCCCTTGAATACTGAATTAACGTTATTTGAATTTAAAGTTGAGGCAGGCAGAATTCTATTTAAACTATCTGATAAAAATTTAACGATAACCGAAGAGAATAGTGTTAATCCAAATGGGACTTCTTGTGGTTCTTGGTCTGGTGATTATTTGTTGAAGTAAGGTAAATAAAAAAGTAAAATCTTATTGAATAAGTGCTGATATAAATCTTGAATCTGATTATTGTTTAGCACATATTTGATTAATTTTAAAACAAGCAATAATTGCATGAAAATTGGTTTTTCAATCATACTATTTCCTTTTATTTACCTGTTAATAGATTTATTTGTTCGGTTTGATTTAATTCGATTGTATTCCACTTGGCAATTAGCGTATTATGGAATTTCAGTTGTTGTCTCAACCTTGTTTTTTGTTGTTGGAATTCTTATTTTGAATAAATTAAAACATCGAAAAATTCTCTTAACAAGTTTAATGTTGATTTTTTGTTTGAGTCTTGTTCTTTCCATACTAGGTTCATATGTTTTTTTCTATTTCAATGGTTTTTTCCCCAATTATTACACCTATGCTTATTTTAAAAATGAACCGCAAAGTGCTTTTTTTCTTTTAAAAGACACCGTCAAATTTCTAGACATTGTGATTTTCTTGGTGATTTATTCTGGCTTGTTTTGGTATTTTCGAAGACTTTCGAAAAGTACAATTAATTGGAATTCAAATAGAAAAATCTTTTATGGAACTATTTCATTCATTGGGATCTTTTCATTTTTAGTTGTTAAGGTTAAGAAGTACGATCAATGTTTCATGGTTGACACGAATTTCTATGCAGCTGTGACTAGTCAATTAATTAATTGGGATAAAAGTCGAACGTATCAAGGAGAAGGATTAGGATTTAGATCTCCATATAAAATGTATAAAACAGAAGGTGAAAAGGAGTTTAATATAATTGTAGTTGTTCTAGAAAGCATGCGCAAACAGAATTTGGGTGTATATGGACATTCACGGAACACAACCCCACATTTGAGTGCGTTTCAAAAATCCCATCCTGAAGAATTTTTTGTTTTCGAACATCCTTATACCGTTTCTACAACAACAATGCTTGCTGTTCCAGCGATACTTACAGGAATAGCTCCTTATCAAACGCCAGAAGTATTTTACAAACAACCTATTATTTGGGATTATAGCAGTATCCTGAATTACAGAACATTCTTTCTCTCTTCTCAAAACATGAATTGGTATCGATTTGATAGGTATTATTCTAAAGAGAAATTAGATCACTATTGGTCGCAAGAAAAGAGCAATCAACCGTTTTTTAATGATTTGGGTATTGATGATAAATACACCATCAATCATTTAGATTCATTAATTAATATAAAAGATGAAAATCCATTTTTTGGTGTTGTTCAATTGAATTCAACCCATTATCCTTATACTGTTTCACCACCATTTTTAAAGTGGAAGGGGACATATGTTGACGATTATGACAATGCAATTTTGTATCAAGATTATGTGTTGAATAAGATGATGAAACAATTAAAACGTTCAGGTAAATTAGAAAATACAGTAGTGATTTTCACAAGTGATCACGGCGAATCATTAAAAGATCACAACAATATTGGTCATGTTGATAGTTATTATGCAGAGACAATTTCTGTACCATTGATGGTTTATTTGCCGAAATCAATCAGTTCGAAAATGAACATGAAAACATTCAAAAAGAATCTTTCACAAACAGCCTCAAACATAGATATTGCTCCGACAATTATTGAATTACTCGGTTTGGAAGAGCATATAGATGTAAAGGAGATTTCTAAAAATTTTACAGGTCAAAGTTTATTCAAACCAATTTCTGATAATAGGACGTTAATAACTATGAACAACAACGAAGTTGTCCATTTTAAAGTTGGGTTATCACTCATAAAGAACAATTTGCATTATATCTATCGCATGAACATAGTGCCGAATCGGGATGAATTATACGACATTAAAAAAGATAAAAAAGAGGAGAAAAATTTAATCAACTTTATTTCAAAAGTCCGATTGGATAAATTGATTTCCTATTTCAAGGAACACGAGATTTGTAAGAAATATTTACCTCCAGGGAAATAAAATCTTAGATTCAATTTACATTTTCACTCTTTTTTTCTCACTCTAATGCTCTTTCATTTCCTGATTTACCTTTTGAATATAAAAGAAGGTTCTATCAATTGTTTGATATTGACCATCTGGCAAAGGTCCTAAAGCAGGTGCTTCAACAACATAACCATATCCATCAATCAACACATAGCTTGGAAATGATTCAATTCTGTAATTTTTCCATATCGGATTTGAACTACTAGCTGCACATTTTTCCCATGGAATTCTTTTTAAAAATGAGGTGTTTTGTACTGATGCAGAAATCGTATCAGGATAGATAGTGATGAATGTAACGTCCTCTTTATAATTCTTGTACATGTCAATCAAAGGCGGCACCTCAATTTCACTTTTTTGACTTGTAGGGTCATAAAAGTGCAAGTACACGTATTTTTTTGAATAATTAGTCAAGACTTTCGTTTCATTTTTGTCATTTTTTAAAACAAATTCAGGAGCTTTTCCACCAGCTACTAATTGCGTCAATCGATTCGACATGTTTCGTGCAATAATTGAATTTGCTTCAAATAAACTGTGGTTGGCAACACTGTCTAGTACCGTTAAAATATTTGTTTGCGGGAAATCCTTTGAATAAAATTCTTCTGATAATGCTTTAATCATGACAATTTCACGGATCCGCATATTGATTAATGTATATTCAGTTCCTAATGCACGCATGATTAATGTTGGACTGCTTTTTAGCAATGCTTGGTAGACCTTGGTATTTGTTTCAGCAGAGAGTCTAGGGACCATTTTCTCATAAAATGCAGAAATGTAGCCCATATAGGCATCATTTCTATACGCGACAATCGAAGGCTTTATATAAAAATCATGCTTTTCATACCGATTCCTTTCAGCTGCATTTTGAATATTATCCAATGATGCAATACTGAATTTTACAAATGTTTTAAAATAAGTGTTCGTATCAGCAACGTACTGCTTTTCTGCATTCGATTTGAATTCATCCAATTTAGCTGCAAATTCTAATGGTTTTGTGTTTTTCAAATAATAAGAATCACTTATAAAACCATCCATCCATCTTTGAAACTGTAAAATTTTGAAATTTATGTCATTCGAATCAAGGTCAAAAAATGTTACTTCAATAGAATTTCCACTTGGTCTATAAGGCTCATATCTATCTTTTTCAGGAAGATATAAGTCGTATGTGGAATTTGGTTGTATGTATAGATAACTTTTGTTTTTTCCAGGATGAACAATTACTTTTTGTGTTTCAGTAATGAAAAAAGAAACCGAAAAAGTACTGTCAGTTCCTACTTGTGTTGAAGCCAAGGGGGCTTCATTCATACTCAAATAATCCTCTATTGTATTAATAGCAACATTTTGACCAACATAACTTGGTGCATATCCTTTTATGGTTACGATAGATCCTTTTTGAGCTTGAGTCTCTGAATAGAGAAATACAGTCAGAATCAAAAGGAAAAGAGTTTGTTTCACCATTTTATTGTTTTTTCAATTTAGCTCGATTTTAATTGTTAGTTGTAAATAACAAGTTTTTGAATCAGATTAATATATCGTTTTCTCAACTTTTAACTGGTAATTAGCAATTAATAACTTCTAACTAATATTATACCACAGATTTAAACGAGTAGGTGAGCATTGGTTACAAATTGACTAATATCTCCTTTGTTTTTGAAAATTTCTCGGACAATTGTTGCGTTGATTGCAGCGAATTCTTGATCTGTTAAAAGAAATACTGTTTCAATCCC
>JBEAUV010000156.1:0-6881 GCA_041161265.1 Bacteroidota bacterium
AATTATTGTCCTTATTGAATTGCCATTTTTATTATGCACTTTGTTAATTGATTCTGTTAATCCTGCATGGTTTTTTGGAGGAATACTTGTCGTTTTTGTGATTATCTACTAAGTAATGAAGAGACTTGGAAGATCTATTTGGATTCATTTGAATATTCGAAAGATTAATAAAGAATTATGGCTTAAATTATTAATGATGCTATAATTGAAACATTAATGAAATATTTCTAATAATATTGAATTCTTTGCCATAAGCTTTAACTATTTTCTTTTAGTCCATTTAGCATTCTGATTAAAAAGTTAAAGCCACAGATTCACAGATTTTATTTATGAGCAATCAGTGTATCTGTAGCAAAAAGAACAAACTTAAATCTATTATAATTTTTGCAATTGATTTTTCACAAAATCAGCTAGTTCTTTTAAATATAATTCTGTGAAATCAAATTTAATTCCAGCTGTAGCGTATATTTCAGGAATCGATTTCGTATAACCTAAACGTAACGCACTCTTGTAATCTTCAATCGCTTTCGGGAAATTTGTCATGCTATTTTTCCAAACTCCTAAAGCACCTAATTGTGCTATTGCATATTCGATGTAATAAAAAGGAACTTCAAACAAGTGCATTTGTCTTTGCCAAGCTGTTGCTTGAACCTCTTCATAACCTGCCCAATCCGTTAATCCTGTTCCATATTCTTTAGAAATCATCATCCATTTAGCATGACGTTCTTTCACTGTATGTTTAGGGTTCTCATATACCCAATGCTGAAACTCATCGATTTGCGCAATCCAAGGCATAATTTTTAAAATTGATTCTAATTGCTCTTTTTTAGCTCTCTTAAAATCATCCTCGTTAGCATAAAATTCATTCCAAAGATTCATTGTCAATAATTCCATCGACATTGATGCCAATTCAGCAACTTCTGACGGTAAACTTTTGAATCCTGTTAATTCTAAATCTCTGCTTAAAAACGAATGTACCGCGTGTCCGCCTTCATGAACCATTGTTACAAGATCTCTTTGCGCGCCAACAGCATTCATAAAAATAAAAGGAACTCCAATTTCATAAAGAGGGTAGTTGTATCCACCAGGAGCTTTTCCTTCCTTTGAATCTAAATCCAAATAAGCCATTTCGTCCATTGTAGTCAAACAATCACTGAAATAGGTATCAATTGCACGAAACATGTTTATCGTTCCTGTCAAGAGTTCTTTTCCTGTTTTAAATGGTTTCAAAGGTTGTTTTCCTTCTGGGTCAACTTCAGAATCCCATGGTTTGAATTTTTCTTTACCCAATTTCACAAGCTTTTCCTGTTGCAATGTTTTAACAATAGGAACAATCTGCTTTTTGATTGCACTATGGAAATTCAAACAATCTTCTTTTGTGTAATCAAATCGTCCTAATTCTTGAAATTTGTAATCTCGGTAATTGGCAAAACCAGCATTGACAGCAACTTGGTGTCGACGCTCAATTAAATCTGTATACAATTTATCAAGTTGATCTATGTCTTCACTTCTGCGCGTTGACATTTTCTCAAATATTTCTTTTCGCAAAATCTCATCCGTTTCTTTTAATAGGGAAGAGGCCTTTTGCATTGTTAGGGTTTCTCCTTTATGCTCAATTGTTTGTGCCGCTGAAATTGAACCGAACAACTGACTTTTTTCATTTATCTCTGCTTCAATCGGAATGTTTTCTTCACGGTAAATTTCTAATGCTGTTTTAACAGAACGGAAATAAATTTGATACTGTTGATCTTGATTGAATTCATTGAAAAATGCTGAATCAATCATTTTCTTATTGAGTTTATCTTCAAATGGTGCTAATTCAGGTTGAATCTTCGTAACAAAGAAGGTGTATGCTTCACTTAATTCTTCTTTACGTGTATCAATTGTCATTTTAATGTATCTCCATGCTGCATCTTCTTCTAAGACAGCCTCAAGTTCACTTTTGTCAAGCAACCATTTTTTGTAATTGTCTTTTGTTTCAATGGAACGATTAACTAAATCTTCAAAAGAAGGTTTGATTTTCTCCCAAGAATCTATTACGAGATTTTCTTCAACAAATGTTCTTTTATTCTTCGTTATTTTCATTTTTCATTTCAAAAAAAAATGCCGCTCCTGAGCTTATCGAGGGGCGGCATTTAAAGTTATAATTATCTAATGTATTTATCTTATTTACCTCTACTAGTGCTGGTTTTTGTCGCAGTCACCTTTTTAGCAGCTCCTGGCTTAACAACTTTTGCAGCACCCGATGCTTTTGGTTTTGCAGCAACAGCTTTTTTTGCCGGAGCCTTTTTTACTGGAGCAGCTTCTTCTGTTGAATCAGCATCTTTTTTCGCTTTCGGAGACTTCTTCTCAGCAACCTCCTCTTTTACAATCAATTTAAGATTTCCAGATTTTTGCAAAAGGTTGTACCATTGAAACATCTTTTTCACATCAGAAGGATAAACTCTTTCTTGGTCGTAGTTTGGAAGAATTTCTAATAAATAACCCTGTAAAACAGTTAAATCTTCTTTGTGAGAAGGACATGCTTTCCCACCTTCTTTGTCATAAACCGCTCTTAGTAATGTACGCAATGGTGCATCATCATCATATGTGTAGATACTAATATCATCCAATGCAGAAATTTTATCTGTAGCATATGCAGGAAAGCGTTTGCTATCGATTAATGATTCCACAATGATGTTATTTTTACCTTGTGCGATTACTTTAAAAAGACCTGGTCTTCCTGAAATTGCAATTATACCTGTTAAATCCATTCTTATTTATTTACGCGTCAAAAGTATAAAATATTTTTTTCAAATTACATTCTTGTGATTTTTGAATAAATCTTTTCTGATTCAAATTCAATTATTACATGATAAATTCCACTAGGATATCCTGCAATTGAATATTTTTTACCTTCTAAT
Organism: Bacteroidota bacterium; assembly: GCA_041161265.1. Lineage (GTDB taxonomy): Bacteria > Bacteroidota > Bacteroidia > Flavobacteriales_D > Crocinitomicaceae > M0103. The sequence continues at coordinate 2,904 of JBEAUV010000156.1, forward strand.
TCATTGATTGTTAATTCTTTACCGTCTTCATTGAAGATTCTTAACGAAACAACATCTTCTTTAGAAAGAAGTGTGAAATAATCGCTTGTTGGATTAGGAAAAAGCATAATATCTTGATAAATCACATCATTTAATCCTAAAACGATTGTCATTGGGGGTGTCTCTGAAATGCAACCGTCAACACTTGTGCAATAACACGTATATGTTCCATAAGGAGATGTGATATCCAACGTTTGGTTAGTTGCTCCAGGAATATCAGTGCCGTTTAGTGTCCACTGATAATCTGTAAAAGACAAAGAAGCCAATGTGTTTCCCGACTGAATAATTGGCAAAATTGGCAATAATGGTAATTGTGCAACTGTTATTGTATCACTTTGAACGGCACAGCCTCTTGCACTATAAACTAAAGCGGAGTAAGATGCAGCCGCTGAAATTGTGTCAGTTAAACCAATTCCTCCATTGGACCAAATAGCTGTCAATAAAGGAGACGATGAACTTAACGACAATATAGAGGGAGGATTTCCACATGTTACATTAGATCCTAAAACGGAAGCAGTGAATTCTGTTGACAATAATAAATTTAATGCATGTGGTTTGCCATATCCATAAGAATTATTCGGAACAACACCAGTATAAGAATCTGTAAATACGGTGGCAATCAAATCAGTTTTAAAATTAAAATAATTTGCTTTGTTACATTTTTCTAAATAAAGAGCAGCTATACCTGCTACACCAGGAGAAGCCATTGATGTTCCGCCATTTCGAGCATGCCAACCACCAGAATCTATAACTGCATTGTACGAAGGATTTGTTAATAACCATAATGGAGCGGCAGTAAGAGATAAGTCTCCTGATGCACTAACATCAGGTTTGGTTAAACCATGTCGGCTAGGTCCAACACTCGAACTAGGACTCAATTTTCCAGGTGGCGTCATATCTGATGGATAGTATTGATTACCATTATTATCAATATGACCTAAACGATTTCTAACATTTCCAACAGTAATTACCTTTTCAGAGCAAGCCCAATTGGAAACAATTGTTTGCATAGAATCAGGTATGTTATAATGAATTATTTCTGGCAAAATAGCTGGAGAAGGTAATGTTGTGATAAGGTTATTTAATCCCAACCATGCACCACTCCATAAATCATATTTGCCAGAACCTGTGGTAGAAAATCTGAAATTATAAGCAGTTGAATCTACATTACTAAAATAAGCCTCCATATGATAGTTGCCGTCAATTAATTCAGTATAAATTTCAATTGTAGCAATTCTATTCCCGAGAGAATTATAAATTGTATCTAAAATCGGTGTACCAACCGATGCTTGAGCAGGTCTATAAATTGTTGAACCTCTTAATCCATAGATTGGAGAGGGTAAATCAGCTCCAAAAGCATAATCAAAAACACCATCAGAAAGGTCTGACCATAAATCAAAGTAGATATGATTTGGACCAAAAGAAGCACTGGAACTTGGGTTATTTTGAATCCATACAAATGAAGTATCAGAATCAACATTTCCTGTTACATGATATTTACCTTTTGCTCCAGCATTTCCAGCAGCACAAACAATTATACGTCCTTCTTGATCATCTAGAAGTGATTCCATATAATCTGTTGCAGGGTCGTTACCGTCGTGACTGCCTAAATAAGAGCCTAAACTTAAATTGACAATTGCCGGCATTCCTAAAGTATCAGCAACTTTAAAGATATAATCGCATGCATCAGCTATAGTTAGTGACCAATTAGGTAAATTGAAATTTGATTCAACAATAATAATTCTGGAGTTTGGAGCCATTCCTTTATTGGAACCGTTTGCAAAGCCATTAGAAGAGCCCATGCCTGCTACAGTTGTTCCGTGAGCTGTTCCACTTTCTGTACTAGTGCATGTTCCATTGTTTATTTGTGAGCTATCCCAAACAATTCCGTAATTATACGGTTGTGGAATTGTCCCTCCAACACTTGTTGAATGATCCCAATAACGCATCACGCGGGTATTTCCGTTTATATCAATAAAATCTGGATGATTCCAATCTATCCCTTGATCGACATATCCTATTATAACATTATCACCAGTATAAATACTGTTTAGCCCACCAGTTCCATCATGTACTGGTTTTGCATGATGCATAACGACTGCCGAATCACCCAAAGCTGTTGGTGGAGCATATTCAAAGTAATAATTTTGAAGCTCTTTTGACTTGGTTTTATTATTAATCCATTGTGCAGATGTGGAAATAAATAACCATTTATTCGAACTATATTTTATGGTTATGTTTTCTTTATTTAAAAGGTCAATTGTTTCTTTATTATTAGGTACGCAAAAGGTGGATATCGAGTTTGGTGAAGTTTCTAAAAGTTGTTGAAATCCGAATTTATGTTGTTGTGAAAACAGATAACTAGAAGAACTACCAATGATTAAGAAAATAAATAGTGTTTTTAGTTGAATTGACTGTACCATTTGTAAGTGATTTTAACCTTAAGACGTAAATATAAACCGAATGGTTAAAAAAAGTTCGTCGAATTAAAAGTTTATTTTTAATTTTCAAGAATTAATTCACATTTACAGAAAAGATCAATATGAAAAAAAGATTCATTCGTTTAAGTTTATTTGTTTTCACTTTTGGAATCACGAATTTATTTTACGCTCAAGAAAGTAAGGAGATAGTAAACTGGTACAACGGAAAAGGTCCAGGAATGGAGACTGAAAAAGCATATAAAATGCTTAAGAAAAGAAAATCAAGCACAGTTGTAGTTGCTGTTATCGATTCTGGAGTTGATATTGAGCATAAAGATTTACAAGGAAAAATTTGGGTCAATAAGGATGAAATTCCTAAGAATGGAATTGATGATGATAAGAATGGATACATTGATGATGTTAATGGATGGAGTTTTCTTGGAAATTCGAAAGGTGAAAACTTAAATGAAGCAAATTTAGAGAAAACAAGAATTTTAAGAGATTTATCAAAGAAATTTGATGGTATCGATGCTGCTACAATTGGAAGTTCTGAAAAAGAAAGCTACGAATTGTATTTAAAAGTGCAAGAAGAAGTTGCTGCAGAATTGGAAAACTATTCTTCTTATTTAGGTCAAATGGATATGATTACAATGATGATGGGACAAGTGCCTACCATGGTTGGAACGGCAATGGGTAAAACAGATTACACATTGAAAGATTTGCAAAAATGGAATCCAAACGATGACCAAAACAAACAATTAAAACAATTCGCAATGGCTATGATGACTGGAGAATTAACTCCGGAAGTTATTACTGAACAGAAAGCTCAAATTGAACAAATGGTTAACTTCAATTTAAATGTTGAATTTGATGACCGTGCTTTGATTGGTGATAATCCACATGATTTCACTGATACTAATTATGGTAACCCAGATGTTGAAGGACCAGATGCTTTACACGGAACTCACGTCGGAGGAATTATTGGTGCAATTAGAGGAAATGATCTTGGTGGTGACGGTGTTGCTGAAAATGTTTTATTGATGGCTGTAAGAGCAGTTCCTAATGGTGATGAAGCAGATAAGGATATTGCACTTGCTGTTCGATATGCTGTTGATAACGGAGCAACTGTCATTAACATGTCTTTCGGAAAAGGATATTCGCCACACCAAAAAGAAGTATACGAGGCATTTAAATATGCGGATTCAAAAGGAGTTTTGTTAGTTCATGCTGCAGGAAATGATGCTGCTGATGTTGATAGCAATCCAAATTATCCTACTTCATTGTATAGTTTCCAAAAAGAAAAATTAGATCTTTTCTTAACAATTGGAGCTTCAACACGAGTTGGTAAAGAAAAATTGGCTGCTAATTTCTCAAATTATGGTCAAACTAAAGTAGATGTTTTCGCTCCTGGATTTGAAATCTACAACAGTGTTCCACAAAGTGAATACAAAAAACTACAAGGAACGTCGATGGCTGCTCCAATGGTAGCAGGTGTTGCTGCAATGCTACAAAGTTATTT
>JBEAUV010000157.1:0-6697 GCA_041161265.1 Bacteroidota bacterium
TATTGCGTGTGATCATATGTCGACACTTTTATTTACGCCGTCAATAACTGGTTTGGAGAATCTTAAAAATGAAGGATTCAAATTACACGATGGACACAAAGCAACAGCAAATCATCCGAAAGTGTATCATTGTGGTGATGTGATGTTTGATAATAGCATGTATTTTTCAAACGTTTCAGATGAGAATTCAACAATACTAGACCAAATAGGAGTAAGGAAAAATCAGTATATTTTAACGACCATTCACAGGGATTCTAATACTGACATTGCTGAAAATATGGAACAAATATTTTCGGCATTAATCGAAATACAAGAAAATTCTGGTTTGGCAATTGTTTTACCAATTCATCCGCGTACCAAAAGTAAGATGAAGGAACAATTGAGTTCAGAATTATATTCTAAAATTGAATCAAATAATCATTTTAAAATAGTTCCACCAGCTGGATTTATAGATATTATTTCATTGGAGAAAAATGCGCGACTAATAATTACGGATAGTGGTGGATTACAAAAAGAGGCATTCTTCTTTGAAAAACCATGTTTGATCTTGCGACCACAAACAGAGTGGGTGGAAATTGTTGAGAATGGTAATGCGATTTTAGTTGATGCTTCTAAGAAAAGAATTTTAGAAGGTTTTGAAAACTTGATAGAAAAAAATGATTTCTCGTATCCTCAAATATATGGCGATGGTCAAGCAGCAAAGTTTATTTGTGAAAAAATAATTGAAGATTTATAAATTATGATTCAAATCTTTGTTGAGGCTATTTCAGAACGCTTACTGTACACATTAGATTTTGTGTTCAAAGAGCGAGGTTTGGAGTATACTTTAACGAATGATCATCTTACGTTTTTAGAGTCGAACTCAAAAAAAATCAACTATTCGGAACGTTATTTTGAAAATATTCTTCAACTAAATCCATCAACACTTTTATTTGATGAAGAAATTATCATTTATGATATTCATTCGGGCATTTATGAAAAGAAAGATTGTCTGAAAATTAATGGAGTAATTGATCCATTAGCGAGCATTTTTTATATTCTTTCAAGAATGGAAGAATACACATCAACACTAGAAGATGAACATGGTCGTTTTCAAGTGAAATATAGCACAATGGATCGCTATAATTGGCTTGATAAAGCAATGTGCGATAGATGGGCTGTTGCATTTTTGAGTTTTTTAAATCGAAATGATTTAATTGTTTTCCAAAATAAAACTCATAAAGTTGAAATACGACCAACCTTTGATATTGATAATGCTTATGCCTATCAACTGAAAACCGGCTGGAGAAAATGGCTGTCGACTTCAAAGGATATATTGAATAGAAATCAAAATCGGATTAAAGAAAGGGATTTAGTCTTAGGTGGCTCAAAAATAGATCCTTATGATACTTATGATTACATTTTATCAATTGTAAATCGTGGGTTTAAGGTAAATATGTTTTGGCTGTTAGGAGATTATGCTAAATTCGACAAGAACATCTCCTTTAAAAATGTACGTCATCAGCGTTTAATTCGTAAAATGGATTTGTCAACAACAGTTGGAATTCACCCAAGTTATAAATCAAATAGTTATGAATACCATTTCTTAAATGAAAAGGAACGTTTAGAAGTTATCCTTCATAAGCCAGTAGAAAATTCGCGACAACATTTCTTGAAATTAAAACTTCCTGTAACATATACTTCGATTTCAGCTATGGGAATCAAGCATGACTATACGATGGGATTTGCAGAAAAGGTTGGTTTTAGATCTGGAACAGCACGACCACATAAATGGTTTGATTTATCAAAGAATTGCATCTCAGATTTGACGATTCATCCATTTGCTTATATGGATGGTACTTTGAATGAATACTTATGTTTTTCTCCTGAGCAATCTAAAGTGATAATTTCTAAATTATTCAAAGAAGTAAAACGATTTGGTGGTGATTTTGTCTTTATTTGGCACAATGAAACAATTGGAAATTATGGCAAATGGCAAGGATGGAAAGATGTCCTTGAATTTACGTTAAACTTAAATGAAGCAGAAAATGAATAAATCAATAGTAATTATTGGGGTGTTAATGTTGGTGATTGCCATTATCCTCGGAGCATTTGGAGCGCATGCTTTGAAAGAACATTTGACACCTGAAAAGTTAAATACATTTGAAGTAGGAGTGAGGTATCAGATCTATCACGGATTAGCATTTCTAATACTTGGTTTGTCTGCTGACAAAATACTGTTTTCATTGAAATCGCCAATTCGTTTAATTTTTGCTGGAGTACTTTTATTTTCATGTTCAATTTATTTTCTAGCAATCCAAGAAATGTTGGATGTTTCTTTGAAGTTTTTAGGACCAGTAACTCCATTAGGTGGTGTTTTGATAATTTCAGGATGGATATTGTTTTTGGTTAAAGTTATTCGTTCAAAAGCTTGAATTCTAATATGGTGTACAAATGAAAATTACGATACTTGGTTCTGGAACTTCTCAAGGTGTTCCTGTTATTGCGTGTGAATGTGATGTTTGTGCTTCAACGGATTTATTGGATAAAAGACTAAGGTCTTCAATACTGATATCAGACCAAAATCAAAATTTTGTAATTGATACTGGCCCAGATTTTAGACAACAAATGTTACGTGCAAATGTAAAATCATTGCGCGCTATCGTTTACACGCATGAGCACAAAGATCATGTAGCAGGAATGGATGATGTTCGCGCTTTTAATTACAGAGAAAATCGTGATATGGAAATTTTCTGCACTGAACGTGTTGAAAAGGCACTAAAACAAGAGTTTCATTATGTTTTTTCTAAGGATAATTATCCGGGAATACCGACTGTACATATAAATAGAATTGAGAATAAAACGTTTCAATTACCAGACGGACCAACAATAACTCCGATTGAAGTAATACACTACAAAATGCCCGTATTTGGTTATCGAATAAATGATTTCACTTACATAACGGATGCAAAAATGATTTCTCCTATTGAAATTGAAAAAGTAAAAGGCACAAAAATATTAATTGTAAATGCCTTACACCGTTCAGAACACATTTCCCATTTTAATTTGGAAGAAGCTTTGGCTTTTATTGCTATCATTCAACCTGAAAAAGCTTATTTGACCCATATCTCTCATTTATTTGGAAAACACCTTGATATTGAAGAATCGTTACCTGCTAATGTATTTGTTGCATATGATGGTTTAGAAATTGAATTGTAAGGAAATAAGTAGAGCTATATTCAAATAATAATGCAACTTCTGGCTTAAACAATGATTTTTCCATATCAAATATAGGATTTTCATAGGCAAAGTGTTTTCTAGGTCGATTGATTTTTTTTGAAGCTATAATTCCTTCTTTTCGTGTATTTTTGTGTTAGGAAAGAAATTTAATAAATGGAATCGACTAGAATCAATAAATATTTAAGTGAAGCAGGTTTTTGTTCTCGCAGAGCAGCAGATAAATTAATTGAAGAAGGAAGGATAACAATAAATGGTCTTATTCCTGAAATGGGGACTAAAATTGTTACTGGAGATGAGGTGAAAGTTGATGGTAAGCTAGTTTCTCCGCCCAATGAAGAATTCATTTATATTGCTTTCAATAAACCTGTTGGCATTGTTTGTACAACAGATATAAAAGCTGAAAAAGACAATATAATTGAATTTATAAACCATCCAAAACGAATTTTCCCTATTGGTCGTTTAGATAAACCAAGTGAAGGATTGATTTTCTTGACAAATGATGGTGACATCGTAAATAAAATTCTTCGAGCGAGAAATAACCATGAAAAAGAATACATTGTTACGGTTAATCAGCCGATAACTCAAGGATTTATTGATGATATGAGCAATGGTGTACCAATTTTAGAAACAATCACCAAAAAATGCTATGTCAAACAAATCGGCAAATATTCTTTTACTATTATTTTAACTCAAGGTTTAAATCGTCAAATTAGAAGAATGTGCGAATACCTTGATTATGATGTGATTACTTTAAAGAGAATTCGCATCATGAATATCTCGTTGGATCTTCCAGTTGGAGAATGGCGTCATTTGAATGCAAATGAAATGTCTCAAATAAAAGAAATGGTTGCTGATTCTTCTAAAACATTTGATGAAACAATTTGATTTCCCTATTTTTTTTAAAAATTCTCAAATACAGCAATTCTAGTTGCGACATTCAATTATTTCATTGATTTATTTGAATTTGATTAATCTTTGATAATAATAGTTATGAAATTATTTTTGAAACTTTTAATAATAAAACTGGGTGGGATGGGACATAAAAAGGGAAGATTGCTCAGCCTGACACATATACATGAGGAATTGAAATTAAAACGTTCGTTTCAGACGAAAAAATACGCATTAATGGTCATGTAAATGTATTAAAATAGGTACGTTAAAATTGATTATTGTTCTTCATTTTTTTTACTTCATCAAGCACCAAATTAATCCTTCTATCAATAATCCCAACTTTTCGAAGTCGATCTTGTTTCACAAGAATATCTTCACAAAAAACAATGTTTTCCAATAATAATTTTTCCTTTTCTAATTTTGAAATTGTTGTTAGACATGTGACTGGGTATAAAAAATACCTTTCCACCAAATCTTTTAATCCATTGCCTTGAGGGAAGTCCCAGCTTAATAATTTTATTCCTGAGCAATTCGCATATTGCAGTGCGTCTGGTGAAAATCGCGTATTCGTCACTACCCAACCTTCTATTTTTTTAGCTGCAATTTCAGGACGAAGCATCCATTGAGAGTGAACATCACGAAACCGAGAATGAAAATATAAGGAGACTTTCACATCACTTTGTTTTCCTTGTAAACTGTGGAATTTACATTCAACCAATAAATGTTCTTTTTCAGTTGTTGCTAATACATCAACTTCATGTGTGACGCATTTCCCTTGTATGATTGTTCCAACTTTTACACTGTATCCTTGCCTTTTATACAATTCGGCAATATATTTTTCGAATGGAAAACCGGATGGCCCTAATTCCATAATTGCCATTTTCAGTTGGTATTTGGCTGCGACATGCTTAGAAGTTTTCTTCAATGAGGCAAAAGCCCATTTATAGATTTTTTTTGTTGATATTCCTTGATGTAATCTTGGAGTAATATCGGTTATTACTTTTTGAATTTGGTCTTCGTTTGCACCAGAATTCCTCATCGATTGACGTAATTTTTCAAAAGAGAATAGTGCTTCTTCTCCTGACGCTTTTGTTATAATGAGGTCTTCCATTTTTACTGAAACTTTATTCAACTAAGTTAAGTGTTTTAGTTTCTATTACTTCTGAAATTTGAAAAATATTATAAATAAATGTGAAATAATTTACATTTAAAAGTGCCTAATTAGCTGAAATATTTAATAGACTTGAACATCATTCTAAAACGCCTAAAAAACAATCTTCTATTATTATCAATTTTATTTTAGATAAAGTAATTTTCCCCTCAACGAAACCATTTTCTCCATTCCTAACCCTATTTCAAACTAATCATTAAATTTGAAGGAATTAAAAATTTATATGAATGCTAAAACGTTCTCTTCTTTCGCTCCTAACACTTGTTGTTTTTTCATCTAACGGTCAAACCTTACAATCACCAGATCAATTTCTTGGCTATCCAATAGGAACCTATTTTTCTCGCCATCATCAAGTAGTTGATTACTTCAAACAATTAGAGAAAAATGCACCTAATAATGTTCGTTTGGAGCAATATGGAACAACAAACGAACACAGAGAATTGCTTGTAGCCTATATTTCTTCGGAAGAAAACTTGAAAAATTTAGAGCAAATAAAAGCAAATCATGGGAATTTGAACAAGGATGAAAAAATCACACTTGTTTGGTTGAGTTACAATGTTCATGGTAATGAAAGCTCGGGTACTGAAGCAGCAATGTTGACCGCCTATGAACTTATTACTCAAAAACAAGAATGGTTAAAAAATACAGTTGTGATTTTGGATCCATGTATTAATCCAGATGGAAGAGATCGTTATGTGAACTGGTTCAATCAATACCAAAATAAAGAAATGAACGTGGATCGAATGAGTGCGGAACACAGTGAACCTTGGCCAGGTGGACGACCAAACCATTATCTATTTGACTTAAACAGAGATTGGGCTTGGCTTACTCAAAAAGAATCTCAAGAACGAATTGCATTGTACAATCAATGGTTGCCTCATGTTCATGCTGACTTTCATGAACAAAGTATCAATGAGCCGTATTATTTTGCTCCAGCTGCTGAACCGTATCATGAAGTGATTACAAAATGGCAACGTGAATTTCAAAATGGCGTTGGAAAAAATAACGCGAAGTATTTTGATCAAAATGGATGGTTTTACTTTACAAAAGAATTTTTTGATTTGCTGTATCCGAGCTATGGAGATACTTATCCAACTTTTTCTGGTGCAATTGGAATGACTTACGAACAGGGGGGGAGTTCAAGTGCAGGCTTAGGTGTTATTAACCGCGATGGAGATACGTTGACATTAATCGACCGACTTCAACACCACCATACAGCAGGATTATCAACGGTGGAATATGCACATCTTCAATCTCAAAAATTGATTACTGAATTCCAAAATTTTGCCAATTCTAAAAATTATAAATACAAAAGTTTTGTTGTAGGCGGAAATTCAGATAGAATTCAAGATTTAAGGAAATTATTGGATGGACACAAAATCACCTATTCATTTGGTGGAGGAGCAAGTGTAAAAG
>JBEAUV010000158.1:0-6693 GCA_041161265.1 Bacteroidota bacterium
CATCAATTGGATGTCGATAATTGAATCCGATAATATTGATTTTAAAATTGCTCAACCTGATAGTTTATCTCTCATTGGCAGCAATTCAATCGAAACAGCTGGCGATCTATATGTTTTAAATTTAAATTCTATTACTAAGTCACAAAACATTCGTTCTAAAAGAACTTTCGACTTTTTAGGATCTTTCATTTTCATCTTAGGACTTCCTATTTTAATTTTTGCATTCAAAAACAAGAAACAATTCGTTCGAAATATATTTTCTGTTTTAATTGGTAAAATTTCTATTGTTGGTTATCTAGGTTCTAAAACCAACCATTCAAATCAGCTTCCAAGAATCAAAGGAGGAATTTTAAATCCCACTGACAGCCTGTCTTTCACGGATGATTCTTTAACTGATAAATTGAATTTAATTTACGCAAGAGATTACTCTATACAGAAGGATTTAGGCATACTTCTCAAAGCGTGGAAAAAGCTTGATAGATAATTGATAATTTCCCTTTGTTCAAAGCGATTTTTACTGTATTTTTGTGTCCTAAAAAAAAGTAAAACATTCTTTTTCACATGGCACAAATTGAAATTAGACTCCCGAAAATGGGGGAAAGCGTTACAGAAGCAACAATTACGAATTGGTTAAAAAACATTGGTGATACCGTTGAAATTGACGAGCCTTTAGTTGAAGTTGCTACCGACAAGGTTGATAATGAGTTGCCTTCCGAAGCAGGAGGAGTTTTAATAAAACAATTTTTCGAAAAGGATCAAGTAGCTCAAGTTGGGGATGTTATTGCTTTAATTTCTACTGATGGTAGTCCAGCAAGTCCAGAACCAACAGCGGAAACGAAGGTTGAATCAGCTTCTGTTTCAAACAATAATTCAGCTCAAATAGTTTCTGCAATCTCAAGTGTTTCAGCTGAACTAATAGATAAAAATGGTCCTTCTGGAAAATTTTATTCACCGCTTGTTAGAAGCATTGCTGAAAAAGAAGCTATTTCAATGTCTGAATTAGAATCATTGAACGGTACCGGACAAGGAGGTAGAGTAACTAAAAAAGATATTCTTGAATTTATAGAAAACAAACCTTCTTCCAATTCAGCAGCTAGTAAAGCAGCCATAGCACCAACTCCATCTGTAACAGAATCACCTGTAGCCGTTTCTGCTACTTCACTTCCTCCGAATAATACTATGTCACACATAAAAGGACCAGTTGTTATAGCTAATCCAGGTGATGAAATAATAGAAATGGACCGAATGAGAAAGCTGATTGCTGATCACATGGTCATGTCTGTTCACGTTGCACCACATGTTACTTCATATGTTGAAGCGGACGTAACCAATATTGTAAATTGGAGAAATAAAGTGAAAGGCGAATTTGCTAAACGCGAAGGCGAAAATATCACCTTTACACCTATTATCATAGAAGCAATTGTAAAGGCAATCAAAGACTTCCCAATGATTAATGTTTCGGTTAGTGGAACAACAATTATTAAGAGAAAAGATATCAATATTGGAATGGCGACTGCTCTTCCTTCTGGAAATTTAATCGTTCCTGTCATTAAAAATGCAGATCGTATGAACCTAGTTGGTTTAACAAAATCCGTTAATCAACTAGCAAATAGTGCTCGAAATAATAAATTGAAACCAGAAGATATTCAGGGTGGAACATTTACAGTTACAAATGTTGGTTCTTTTGGAAATGTAATGGGCACACCAATCATTAATCAACCACAAGTGGCAATTATGGCCTTAGGAGCAATTAGAAAGATTCCTGCAGTAATTGAAACACCAAATGGAGATTTTATAGGTATTCGCTCAAAAATGTTTTTATCCCATTCATATGATCATCGAGTTGTTGATGGTTCTTTAGGGGGACAGTTTGTTAAAAGAGTTGCAGATTATTTAGAGCAATTTGATCCAAACAGAGAATTGTAAATTTTAATAAATCTAATTTAATCACTGTATATATGAAAAAAGCGATAAAAGTATTATTAATACTATTCCTTCCTTTCATTGGTTCGGCTCAATTAACTGAATATGAGGTACGCCAAATGACGCAAACAGCCACTGAAGATGAGCTTCTGGTTGAAAGTTCGCGAATGTTGCAAGAGGGGTATTTTTATTTTTCAGAAATCGTTATTGATCGATTATTACAGCTTAAACCTACAAGTCCGAACTACAATTATAGAAAAGGATATATTATTTTAGACTCTAGGCAAGATTGGATAGCTGCAATGCCTTATTTATTGATTGCAATTACTGATATTGATAAGCAATATGACATGTACTCATCAAAAGAGAAAAGTGCTCCGACAGATGCTCATTATCATTTGGCTCGTTGTTATCATTTAGATGAACAAATAGATAAAGCAAAAGAATATTATAATAAATTCATTCAGGAATCAGGTAATAAATCAGAATTGATAGCGAAAGCACAATTAAGACTGCTTCAATGTGACATTGCCAAAGAATTAATTGCACATCCTAAAGATTCAAAAGTAACGAATCTTGGTAAAACTATTAATACTGTTTATCCAGAGTATTCTCCAGTGATTTCTTTAGACGGTACTTCGCTCTATTTTACTTCTCGCAGACAATGGGCTGACCAATCTACTGATGATTATAGAGATGCACAGTTGAATCAATATCCTGAAGATATTTATGTGAGTTATCATGAATTAGATGAAAATTTCACACAACCTGAAAAATTAAGCTTTTGTGATGGTAAAACTAATGAGGCAACAGTTACGATAAGTTCTGACGAAAGACGTGTTTATACTTATGAGGATAGAACAGGAAATGGAGATTTATATTTTTCTGATTTTCTAAGAAACACGTTTCAAACATTAACAAAATTAGAATACCAAGATTTAAACACAAAATATTGGGAAACACATTGCTCTGTTACGCCAGACGGTCAACAAATGTATTTTGTTTCTGACAGACCCGGAGGATTTGGTGGACGAGACATTTACCGTATTGTGAAATTACCAAATGGAAATTGGAGTGAACCTATTAATGTTGGGCCAACCATCAATACTATTCATGATGAAGATTCACCTTTTATCGCTGTAGATAATAAAACTCTTTATTATTCAAGTAATAGTGTAAAGAGTATGGGTGATTTTGACATTTTTGTTTCTGTTCGTGATGATCAAGATATTTGGACAGATCCATTCAACCTAGGGTATCCTATTAATTCAACTGGAGATGATGTTTTTTACACAACAACTGCTGATGGTTTAACCGGATATTTATCTTCTTTTCGCAAGAATGGATTCGGTGAAAAAGATATCTATAAGATTGAAAATGATGTTATGGGCCTTAAAAAAATTGCTGTTTTGAAAGGACTAATAAAAACAACAGACGGAAGCCCTATTCCTGAATCAGTTTATGTGAAACTAAAATGCACCAATTGCAATGACCAAAATGAATATAAAATAAATCCAAGACTTCGTGATGGGACATTCTTTAACAGCTTGGTTCCATGTAAAGAGTACTTAATATCTTATCATTATGACTCTTTGTCTACTGATATCTTTTCAGAAACGTTCGTAACTGATTGTAAAACTGAATATGAAGTGATCTATAAGGAGCTAATTTTGGATGTTAAAACAAGAAAAATTGTTCCAATACCAAATTATACCTTAGATGGAATTGTTGCTGACAGGAAGACAGGAATGAAATTAGATAACGCGACTGTTGAATTTAGTTTGGTAAAAACAAATACAGTAAGTGAAGAATTAAAAACAAATTCACTTGGTGCTTTCACTTCACTTCTTTTAAAAGATAGTAAATATGGTGATTCAATCCATTATCAAGTTAAAGTTACAAAAGAAGGATATTTAACACAAACGTTTGATTTTAAAGAAATATTAGGCGAAAAAAGCGATATTCATTTAACTTACTTACTCGAAAAACCAGAAATCGGCATTGACTTGGCTGTGACACTTGATTTAAAACCTATATATTTCGATCTAGACAAGTCAAATATTCGTCCTGATGCAAAAATTGAACTGGATAAGATTGTTAAAATCATGAATGACAATCCAACTATTCAAATTGAATTAGGTTCTCATACAGATTGTAGAAGTTCATATGCATATAACATTGCACTTTCAGGAAGAAGGGCAAAATCATCTGCAGAATATATTAAAGAGAGAATAACCGATCCAAAGCGTATTTATGGAAAAGGATATGGTGAATCAAAATTAGTGAATGGCTGTGAGTGTGAAGGAACTGTGAAATCCAAATGTTCTGAGGATGAGCATCAAGCTAACCGTAGAACCGAATTTAGAATTGTAAAAAATTAATTTCTTTCTATGTTAAAACATCTTCTTTTCTTTATCATAATTGGCTATTCCCATTTATATTATGGACAGTATGCAGATGGCAACATAAATCAAGAAATTAATTCAACTTTCGAAAGGAAACTATTGGCTGAAAATTCGAGATTGATGTATGAGGGATTTTTATATGATGCAGAAAAGATTGCAGATAAACTTTTAACTTATCAACCTGAAAGTCCAAACTATAACTATCGTAAAGGATATTTGTTAATGGAGATTTACAGGGATTATAAGAATGCAATTCCATTCTTAAAGAAGGCTGTAACGAATACCATTCCTCATTTTGATGCATTCAATACCAAAGAAAAAAGTGCCCCAGCAGATGCTATATTTTATTTAGCACAGTGTTATCATTACAATTATGAATTGGATAGTGCAATTTATCAATATCGATCTTTTATCGACCATTCATACAACAAGTCTGAATTAATTCCAGTGGCAGAATTAAAAATAATTCAATGTGAAGAGGCAAAAATTCAAATTAAAAATCCTGTTAAAGTAGAATTAATAAATATTGGTGAAGATGTAAATAGTAAATATGCCGATTATAGTCCAGCTGTTTCTTTGGACGGTTCAGCACTTTATTTTACTTCACGTAGACCTTGGGATAACGGCCAATCGGAGAGTTTTAAAAGCCCTACGATAAATCAATATCCTGAAGATGTATATGTTAGTTATATAAATGTCGATTCAACATGGGGAGATTCTTATAGACTTGATTTCTGTCTTCCAGAAAGAAATGAAGCAACAATTTCTATAAGCTCTGATGAAAGAAGAATCTATCTTTATGAAGATTCTACAGGATCAGGAGATATTTATTACAGTGACTTTTATGCTCAAAAATTCAATGACATTAAATTATTCCCTTTAAAAGGTGTGAATTCTGAATATTGGGAAACACATTGTGTAATGAATTCGTCGAATTCTCGTTTTTATTTCTCTTCTGATCGTCCAGGTGGTTTTGGAGGTAGAGATCTTTATATGTGCACAAAAACTGATAATAAAACGTGGTCTGAACCACTTAATCTTGGATCAACGATCAATTCAGAAAACGATGAAGATTCTCCATTCTTAGCTGTAGATAATACTACTTTATATTTTTCGTCTAACGGTAAAAAAAGTATTGGAGGATTCGACATTTTTAAAACGACATTAAATTCTGATGATACTTGGACTACTCCTTCAAATTTAGGATATCCATTAAATTCTACTAATGATGACATTTATTATACTACGACTATAGATGGCCGTAGGGGTTATTTCACTTCATTTAGACTTAACGGGCATGGTGAAAAAGATATCTACGAAGTGCGAAATGAATTCTTAGGTATTAAAAATATTGCTGTTCTTAAAGGGCTTATCCGAACAATAGACAAAAGTCCATTACCAGAAGATTTTGAGATTAGTATGAATTTGGTTTGTAAAAATTGTGAGGACGAAGAAATAATTACAAAATTATATCCACGTTTACGCGATGGGAAATTCATGTCAGGGCTTATTCCTTGTAAAACATATGAGCTTTCCTATCTTAACTTGGCGGATAGTATAAATATGTACACTACCGAGTTTACAACAGCATGTTCTGATGCCTATCAGGAAATTTATAGAGAAGTCATTTTAGATGTTCCAGGAAAAAGAATAATCCCGGTTAAAAACTATACAATAGATGGACTTGTTGCCGAAATTAAAACATTTAAGAATTTACAAAATGTTAAAATCGAAGTTACAGATCTTAATACAAACAAAATCATTGAAACTACAACTTCAGATGTTAACGGATTTTTCTCTTTAAGTATTACTAAAGGAATGAATTATGGAGATATTTTGAATTATCAATTAAAATTGTCTAAAGAAGATTATTATACACAAAATTTGGTATTAAAAGAAACATTGGGTGATTCTGAAGCTATTCATTTGAAATATTTCCTTGATAAACCAATAATTGGAGGTGATATAGCAAGTAGTTTCGATATTTTACCAATTTATTTTAATTTCGATCAATCTAATATTCGTCCCGACGCTAAAATTGAGCTAGATAAAATTGTAAAAATCATGAATGACAATCCTAATTTAGAGATTGAATTTGGTTCTCATACAGATTGCAGAGGTTCGTATGCGTATAACATGGCTTTATCAACAAGAAGAGCAAAATCATCTGCAGATTATATTAAAACAAGAATTACCAATCCAAAACGCATTTATGGCAAAGGATATGGTGAATCTAAATTGGTCAATGGATGTGAATGTGAGGGAGCAGTTAAATCTAATTGTTCTGAAGAGGAACATCAAGCAAATCGACGAACTGAATTTAGAATCGTAAAAAAATAAAAAAAAGTCTCACTTAGCATGTGAG
>JBEAUV010000159.1:0-6688 GCA_041161265.1 Bacteroidota bacterium
GTCAATACCGGCTTGAGTGATGCGCTTTTCACGAAAAAGAAGTAGTTGTCGAATTTAGCGGACATCGAGCCTGTCGAGATGGTAGCGCTTCTCAACATGCTCGAAGTGCTTAACTGCAAGACATCGTTGGACGTCGCGATGTATCGAGCCTGTCGAGATAAGCGACAGTCGAGACGCCGAGATGGGAGACGCCTATTCCCACCAATGTATATTTTCCGATTTCTGAGAAGGCGTTATCAATTCTCCAATCATCGGAGTGAGATAGGGGATTGCACTTTTTTTGCATTCTTCAACAAATTGATTTGCTGGTTCTGTCCAGCTGTGATCCGATAAATTAAAACTTCCCCAATGAACGGGCATTATTTTTTTTGCCTTTGCATCTATCGCTGCTTGAATACATTCATCAGGAAATAAATGGATGGGACGCCATAATTTGTTGTATTGGCCACATTCCATAAAGGCAAAGTCAAAAGGACCCAATTTTGCACCAATTTCTGTAAAATGTGTTCCATAACCACCATCGCCGCTGAACCAATTGTTTTCAGTATCCGTTTTGATTGCCCAACCTCCCCAAAGTCCTTTGAAACGGTCACGCACTCCACGTCCCGAAAAATGGCGGGTAGGTGTGAAGGTGAAATCAATGTCTTCAAAACTGTTTTTCTCCCACCAATCAAATTCGGTGATGTTCGTTGGGTCAATCCCCCAGCTAATCAAGTGTCTTCCAACACCCAAAGCAACGTAAAAATTTTTCACTTTTCCTTTCAACAATTGGATGCTTTTTAAATCCAAATGGTCATAATGATCGTGCGACATCAGTAAAACATCTATTTCAGGAAAATCGGAAATGATAGCTGTTGAAACAGAGTTAAAGCGTTTAATGGAAAAAGGAGCAATCGGCGCAGCATCTGTTCCCAACATTGGATCAATGAGTATGGTTTTATTTTTCACCCGCATCAAAAGAGCCGAATGTCCATACCAGATAAATTTCATGTGCTCAGATGGTGCTAAAAACTTGGTAGCATTGAATGGAGGAACAACGATTCTTTCTTTCGGAAAATGCTGTTTCTTTTTGAAGAGTTGCGAGAACAATAGTTTAGGCATTGCTTTGAAAGGAATGTCCATTCTTGTTTCTTCCAAGTTATTGAATTGTTTACCATCCCAATGCTTTGATCGGCTGTAATTCAAGATTTCAGCCGAAGTAACTTTTCCTCCAAATTGTTTACTCATATTCCTTTTAACAAATTGTCATAAAGGTCATTAAAAGACATTCCATTCGCAGTTCTGCGCTTCGATAATTGTTTCAAATCAACCAATGCCCATAATACAAATTCCATGAAAAATGGCATGTCTATCGCAGCAACATTTGGTTGGTATTTTAAGATTAATTTCTTCAATGGTTCTATGTCATTCAATGCAGACGCATACGATTCTTGATCCATTTCATCTTCTAATTCAAATGCATCCGCTTCAAAAAACCAAGTTAATACGGCATCATAAGGTGTTTCTTGATCTGGCTTTTTGAGCTTTTCTATTTTTGGGAAATACGTCAAGAAAAGAGTTTTCGTTGCTTCACTGATTAAATGATTCGCAACAAAAGAAGTTCCTTCCTGTTCACCTTCATAAACCAATTCCACTTTTCCGGTGATCGATGGGATCATTCCAATCAAATCACTGAAACGAACCGTTGTTTCCTTCTCATCGTTCAAGATTGCTCGGCGTTCTGCGGTACTGACTAAATTTTCGTATGCTGTGATACTCATTCGAGCGCTGACGCCACTTTTGTGATCGATGTATTCACTCTCACGTGCTTCAAATGCAATTTGTTCCAAAATGTCTTTTGCCAATTCAGGAACATGTACGTGAAAATGCCTGTTGTCCAACTTGTCTGCTTCTTGCGTTGTAATCGTTTTTGCAGTTTTTATATCCGCTGAATAATGCGTTAATATTTGCGATCCGATACGGTCTTTCAATGGCGTTACAATGCTTCCTCTGTTGGTGTAATCTTCTGGATTCGCTGTAAATACGAATTGAAGATCCAACGGAAGGCGTAATTTGAATCCACGAATCTGAATGTCGCCTTCTTCTAATATATTGAACAAAGCAACTTGAATGCGTGCTTGTAAATCAGGTAATTCATTGATTACAAAAATGCATCGGTTTGCACGTGGAATCATCCCAAAATGCAAGACTCTTTCATCCGAATAATTCAATTTTAAATTCGCTGCTTTGATAGGGTCAATGTCACCGATTAAGTCAGCAATTGTAACATCTGGTGTCGCTAATTTTTCAAAAAAGCGATCCGAACGGTGCATCCAACTGATGGGTGTATCATCTCCTTTTTCAGCGATTAAATCACGCGCATAACGGCTAATTGGATTGAAAGGATCATCATTCATTTCACTTCCTTCCACTACTGGAATATATTCATCCAATAAATTGATCATTAAACGGGCAATACGCGTTTTTCCTTGTCCACGCAATCCCAATAAATTGATGTTGTGTTTGGAAAGGATCGCTCGCTCGAGTTGTGGAATAACCGTTTGTTCATATCCGTGCATTCCGGGGAAAGTTGTTTTACCAGATTTAAGTGCTGCAATTAAGTTATCTCTAAGTTCTGTTTTAATACTTTTGGAAGTGTATCCTGCTGCTTTTAAAGCGCCAAATGTGTTGATTGTTGTATTCATCGGTTCAATTAATTCGTTTTTTTCTGTTTGTTTCATAATCGTGAAAAATCATTTCTCCCAGTCCTTTCAATCCGGTATAAAATGCTTTTCCTTTATTGGATTTCGTGAATTCTTCTATAAATGATTGCAAATAGGGATCTTGTGCAATCATAAATGTGGTAATTGGAATGTGCATTTTTCGCGCTTGTGCAGCCATGTTGTAACACTTTTCGACTATCACTTCATCCAATCCATTGCTGTTTTTGTAATATTGACCATCCGGTAAACGAAGACAACTTGGCTTTCCATCGGTGATCATAAAGATTTGTTTGTTCGTATTTCTTTTCCTGCGCAGAATATCCATTGCCAATTCCAAGCCTGCAACCGTGTTGGTATGATACGGTCCAACTTGAAGATAGGGAAGGTCTTTTATTTTGATTGGCCAGGCGTCATTCCCAAAAACAATCACATCCAAGGTGTCTTTTGGATAGGAAGTTGTGATCAGTTCAGCGAGTGCCATCGCTACTTTTTTTGCAGGTGTAATTCTGTCTTCACCATATAAAATCATACTGTGACTGATATCAATCATCAGCACCGTACTCATTTGCGATTTGTGGTGCGTATCTTCCACAACTAAATCTTGCTCGGTAAGTTTAAAATCACCAATTCCATTATTTATCTGTGCGTTCTTTAAACTTTCAGTGATTGAAATGTTTTCGATGGAATCACCGAATTGAAAATCGCGAAATTCACCGGTTAACTCATCACCTTGGCCACTCTTTTTGGATTTATGATTTCCCGCACCGCTCTTCTTTATTTTCCCGAAGATTTGATCCAAAGCATTTTTACGCAATACACGTTCGGTTTTTGCTGTGATGGACAATTGACCGTTTCCATCTGGTTTAATTTCTTCACGCAGATATCCTTTCTTTTTCAAATCCTCGATGAAATCATCCATCGTATAGTCATCTGTCGTTAATGAATATTCTTTGTCGAGCACATTTAGCCAATCGAGCGCTTCGTCAACGTCACCAGAAGTGTGCGTAATAAGCTCGCTGAAAATATCAAACAACCTATCAAAAGGTGATTGTTCAGGCGCTTCGTATGGTGTAAAAACATAACCGGATCTTGGCATGAATGGAATTTATTATTAAGAACAACAAGGTAGCTAAAAAGTTTTGTGAAGAACTTATTTTATCTTTCAAAAAGTGCCAATCTTTCATAAAATTTTGAAAAAGACGGTCGCAACGTTTCTCATGACTATAGAGACAAAAAGTCAACTTTAGTTTTGAATAGCTTAAGTTTATTGATTGAAATTTAAATACTTTTACGTTAAAAAAAACCGACATGAACATCACTTCTTTCACCGCAATCGATTTTGAAACGGCGCAACCAAAACAACACAGTATTTGTCAGGTTGGAATCGTGCGGGTAGAGAATGGGGTAATTGTCGAAATGTACAACCAGTTGGTATATCCGCCGGATAATTATTATTGGGACCGCTTCATTGATATTCATGGCATTTCTCCAAGCGACACGAAGTTTGCACCTATCTTTCCCGATGTGTGGGAAGAAATCAAACATTTTATTGAAGGTCAGCATGTCGTAGCACACAATGGGGCATTTGATTTCAGTGTGTTGAACAAAACCTTGGAATATTACGGCATGGAATCGGTTCAATTTAACCAACATTGTACGTATAAAATCTACAAAAAGAAATTGAATGTGTTGTGTGATGAATACGGCATTGAATTAAAACACCACGATGCATTGAGTGATGCAAAAGCCTGTGCAGAATTATTTAAGTTGCATTTGGGTTGACAGGTTATTCAAAAAGAAACTTACCGATGCTGATCCAACAAAATCACATTTCCATCAGGATCTGTCAACATCACACTAGCAGGACCTGTTGTTTTTTCATCTGCTTCCATTGTTAAAGGAATGTTTTTGGATTTCAAATGTTTTTGAATGACACGAATATCATCGAACTTCTTCACGTTTTTAGCATTGACATCCCATCCTGGATTGAAGGTAAGCATGTTTCCTTCAAACATTCCTTGAAATATCCCAATAATGGTATTTTCGTTTTTCATGATCAAATAGTTCGATGCCATGTCACCACCCATTTTTGAAAAACCTAAATTCTCATAAAACTCTTTTGATGCTTTAATATCTTTGACACTTAAACTAAGTGAGAAAACGCCTAATTTAATAGGTTTTTCTTCTTTTGATTTTTCTTCTTTTGGAGAATTAATAAAAGACATTGTAAGAATTCCCAATGCAAAAGCAAAAAGAAGACCGATTGGAAAAACTATTTTTTTCATGTTAATTGCTCAATTTGAACGAAACGGGAATGACTATTTTGGAATTAACAACCTTTTCAAAATGAATTGCAGGCGTCCATTTCGGCATAGCTAAAATCATTCGAATTACTTCATCATCGCAGTCCTTTCTCAGGCTGCGCAAGATTTTTACATCTGAAGTTGTACCGTCAATATTTACAATAAAAGAAGCATAGACTTTTCCTTGGATATTGTCAATCAAAGCGGTTTGAGGATAAACAATATGATTGGCAATGTACATTCTTAGATTATCCATTCCACCAGGAAATTCAGCAGGTTTATCAGGAAAATCAACAACTTCCTTTTCTGGAATAGTATCTTCTTGAGCTCTTTGAACCACTGGTTCCTCAGTGTTTTGGCTAAAACCGTTTAACGATAATGTCAAAAATAAGATGGTTATAATTTTCATAAAACGAATATACTTGAATTGTTTTAGTTGGCTGTTAAAAGAATGTTATAAATCGGGATTTGTTAATCCAAGTGGTTAGTTTAGTTGCAAATCAGTTTTAAACCAAAATTCAACTATAAATAGTAAACTTGTCATAAAATAAAACTAAACATGCAAAAGTTCATTATAGCCATATTTCTTATTACAGGAATGAATGCTTTCACGCAAGGAACAGCAGGAATCTATAAATTTAAAGTAAATATTGATCAACGGCTTACAAATCAGTTCATCGTAAATAATGCTAACCAAAATCAATTGAACATTCCTAATGTACTAAATGATTCGTTATTGTCGTGTGTCAAAAGATTAGTAACGCAGGAAGTATTTGCTAAAACGCAATGGTTGTTTCCCTTGAATAAAAAGGGTGAACCTAAGAAAACAAATAACTCCGCAACTCAGCTTGGTGATATGCCGCGAGGAACTAAAAGACAAGCAATGAAAACGGAATATTTGGAGTATTATGTGAAATTCAAAATTCGTGTTGGTGTAAATAAAACTATGACTGTAGGAAATGAATTTGCCAGTTATTCTCGCTTAAAACCATATGTTAGAGTGAAAATGAAAGCATATGGAGTTGATCGAAGAGTAAAACGTAGAAAACAAATCCGTCTTGGGGGTTTTAAAGGAATTGGGAGCGTGAATATGAATGTTGGTGGGACAACAATGACTCAAACAAATGCTTTACCTATTGAAGAAATCATGGATATGATATTCAAAGGTTTGGTGAAGTTTGAAGAAAAGGTGAAATGATAAGTCCTTAATTGCAAGAACTACTCTTTTTCGTCATTATAAGCGATTAATTACAACTTTTCAATTTCAATACTAAATCTGCAGGTATTTCTCCATCCATCCAAGAGTAGGGTTGCGCTGCTGCTTGAAAACAAGTACAAGCCTTATCATGTTCTCCAAGTTCTTCGTACAAGTTACCAAGAAGGGCGTCAAAATTTGTATCCATCTTTCCCAGATATTTGGGAAGGAATCAAACATTTCATTAAGGTGAAGATGTGATGGCAAACAATCACGCATTTGTTTTAAGTGTGTTAAACAAAACCTGGGATTATTACGGCAGGAATCTGAGCAATTCATGCAACATTGTACGTGTAAAATCTATAAGAAAAAACTAAATATTTTGTATGAATAACAGTGTATTGAATTAAAACACCACGTTGTCTTGTGTGATGCAAAAGCCTGCGCAGAGTTATTTAAGTTGCATTTGGCGCAATAAACAGAATAAT